>NZ_OZ026542.1:1973280-2302160 GCF_964020115.1 Candidatus Regiella endosymbiont of Tuberolachnus salignus | reverse complement strand
GGGGATGGCATTGGTAATTTGTTTGGGTATTCGCAGCGCAAAACGCGGAAAAGGGAGTATGTGGCTATACAACCTGCTTTACTGGTATTTCCCTACTATTCTGTTTCGCTCTGTTTTTAAAGTGATCCCCTATTCAAGTTTTCGGCAATGGATAAAATAAAGGACTCAGGAAAATACTGTGGAGCTAACAGCACGTCATTCCTCTAATAAAATAATCGCCGTCACCTTGTTGGTTATTTTTTTAATGCTGATCTTGAGCTTAATATCAACCATTTTACTGGCGGTAGATAATCACTCTCTCAGGCGTCACCAGGAAAAAATAGTTATTCCGATGGCATTCAATGTTCCTTTTGCTATTTCAGAAGCGCTGGCCAGTCCAGCTTATTTGCAAATGATGGCGCTATCATTTATTTCATTGCGCCTCAATGTGTCACCGGAAACCGTCGATGCCCAGCATCAATTTTTACTCTCATTTGCCAAACCAGGTGCTCAATCTGATTTCAAAATAACGCTGGCTGAGGAATCCCGAAGAATTAGACAAAATGAAGTCAGTTCAGCGTTCTATCAGACCCGTATTCGTGTTTTTCCTGCGGAAAGCATTGTTGAGATCCACGGGGTATTAAAAACCTGGATCGGTAACGGTAAGCCAACCAGTGAACAAAAAAATTATAACCTCAAACTGGATTATGCCGATGGCATGACGCGCATTGTTGCCTTCCTGGAGAAAACCGATGCGAAAAAATAACCTTTTGTTCGTTGTTATCATTGCCATCGGAGTGTGTTTTTTTACGACTGCAAAGGCGGTTACTGCATTGCAGGCAGTGGCTCTGCCTGCTGATGGCCAGTTTCAGTTAGCTATTAGCAGTAACAATCCTAACTTGATAGGTGTTTTGGGTGATCGGGTTGTGGCGATAAACAGTGCAGCCGGTATGTTGACCGATAAGCGTAATACTGTCGATGGTGCAGTATTGTTTTCTTCTCTCAGTGAAAAGCCGTTTACATTGTATATCGAGACAGAGCACAGACAGGTTTTTTCTGTCCAGGCGACACCCAGTAAAGGAGCAGGGCGACGTTATCGCTTGTCGGGCGAGCAATCAGTAGATCGGCCTGCTGCGAAAGTCTGGGAAACTGCTCAACCCTACGGATCTTTATTGGTTGAACTGAATAAGGCGGCATGGCGGGGAAAAATGCCGGAGAGTTATGCACAGGCTGATTTGACTCAATCTCGCGCATCGGCACCGACTGGTTTAACCATGACAGCAGAGCAAGCCTGGGTGGGCGATGCATTGCGTGTCATCCGTTATCACGTGCGTAATCCTAAGTAGTGTCGTCACGTAATAAAAAATATATTATCATGTAACAAATAACGACAACTGTTGAGATGATTCAATAATGAAAGATGATTCGGGAATGAATTTAGCCCATCGCCGCCACGATATATCCGATCATGTTTGGAGCCTATTGGAAGCTCATCTCCCGGGGAGAAAAGGCACTTGGGGTGGCATAGCCAGAGATAACAGGCAGTTTATTAATGCTGTTTTCTGGATATTGAGAACCGGCGCTCCCTGGCGTGATTTACCGCCTGATTATGGCGGTTGGAAAAATACTCATCGCCGGTTTTGCCGCTGGCGTGACAAGGGGCTATGGGAGTCTCTGCTCGAAGCGCTGATTGTGGAGCCAGATTTTGAATGGCTGATGATTGATGCCACTCATAGCAAAGTTCACCCTCATGCAGCAGGCGCAAAAGGCGGTAATCAGGATATGGAGCGCACAAAAGGGGGCTCAACAGTAAGATACATCTGGCCGTGGATGCGCATGGTATGCCGGTCAGAATTTTTATTACATCAGGTACCACAGCAGATTGTCAGCAAGCAACGAATTTAACCAAAGGTATTGCAGCAGAATATCTGTTGGCTGACAAGGGCTATGACAGTGATAACATCATTAAAAAAGCAGAAGAAGCCGGCATGCAAATCGTAATACCACCTAAAAAGAATCGTAAAATTCAACGTGAGTACGATAAAGCGCTCTACAAGCATCGACATCTCGTGGAAAATGCTTTTCTGCACCTAAAGCGCTGGCGAGGTATTGCTACTCGTTATGCAAAAAATACCTCCTCTTTTCTCGCTGCTGTACAAATACGATGCCTTGCTCTATGGCTCAAGATCTCATGACGACACTATATAACGCTTATTCGGTTCACTTAACCGAGCAGGATTTTTGGCAGCCCGGTATTCGTGCCGTGATGTTTACTCAACCGGTAAAGCACTTGTTGCCGGGTGCTACGCTCTCCCTCTATATCACGACAGGGAAGGAGCGTGATCATGGCGAATATTAATGCATTGGTGAAACGTAAACAGATGACACTGTTTATCGCCGTTGCGCTGGGTTTGTCGGCTGCGATGGGCGTGGGCTGGTATGCCTCTCGGGTATCGATGAAAAATGAGACTCAACCTCTAAGTTCAGAGCCTGCCCCTAATATGACGGGGGTCGTCAATGCGACCTTTGATGACAAAGTGCAACAAAATGCGATCATAGAATCTCAAGCTACGACTAATGAGATACGTAAAGAGATGGCGGCGGTGCGTCAGCAGATGGATAGCTTATCAAGCCACCGTGAACATGATCAAAAACGTATCAGCGATCTGGAGCATGAAAATGATCTTTTACAGAGTCAGTTAACGGCATTTGATAATGCGCCACCTGATGAGCCTTTGCCCTCTGTTGGGTTCAATCAACAGGGCGTCCCGCCTCCTAGCGCGTTCTATCCTGGCATGGGCTCTGCTCCACAAGGGCAAATAACGTATGCGCCCGTGCCCACGATGCAAAGTCCAGGCACAGTAGAAACCACCCGTTTTTCTTATGCTGAATCGGTGATTAAACCCAGGCTACCTTATATCCCGTCAGGGAGTTTTGCTCAGTCGCTGGTGATTGAGGGCGCTGATACCAATGCCGCTGTCACCGGTCCGCAAAATACGGCGCCGATGCAATTTCGTTTGACCGGAAAAGTACAACTGCCGAATGATCGTGAAGTGGATTTAACCGGCTGTTTTGTTAACGCCGAAGCCTACGGTGATGTGTCCAGTGAGCGAGCAGAAGTACGTACCCGCAGCCTGAGTTGCCATCTTGGTGATGACGTCATCGACCAGAAAATTGCCGGTCATGTGAGTTTTATGGGCAAAAACGGCATTAAGGGTAAGGTGGTGATGCGTAATGGCAAGATCCTAGGTTGGGCGTTTGGCGCAGGCTTTGTTGATGGTATCGGCAAGGGGATTGAAAAGGCGGCTTCACCCCAGGTTGGATTAGGCGCCATCGCCACAATGGGTGCGCGTGATATTGCGCAATTAGGGATGGGTGGCGGTGCCAGTCAGGCCGCCAAAACACTGAGTGATTACTACATCAAACGTGCCGAGCAGTATCATGCCGTTATTCCTATTGGTGCAGGGAATGAGGTTACCGTGGTCTTTCAGGAGGGTTTTCAATTGGAAACCCTGGAAGAAGCTCGACTGAAAAAGGCCAATAAAATACAGCAACAGTCCCATGATGCACTCAGTACACCTAACATGATCAACTCACTGAATGAATTGAAAGTGGGCGATTTAATCCACGCGACAGGGCAATAAGGAACAGTTAATGAAGCATTTTCTTTTACTCGCTGTGGTTGGCAGCGTTTTGCTACTGACAGGCTGTGCGGGTGTCAGTGGTGATTTTGAGTGTCATGCCACCACCGGCGACCGTTGTATGACGATGGAGCAGGCCAATCAAAAAGCGCGTCAGCAGGAAAAAACCAGTAAGGAAAAGCAAGCGGTGGCCAGCCTACCTGGCTTGGTTAATTTGTCACCATCGGCTTCTGATGCGGCACCTGCTGTATTGCCATCGTTGTTACCTCAGCCCGTTAACCCGTCATCGCGTCAACAAACGGAGAGGTTAACCGTTACGGTATTACCTCCAATGACAGCATCCCCCCTTATAGCCACGCCACACTGTCCAGCCCATAGCTGTCATCTCAAGAAAAAAATGCGTGCCCAACGTACCGCAGAAAAGATAGCGCACATCTGGATTGCACCGTGGATCGATACGGATGATGCGTTGCACCAACCAGGTAGGATCTCGTTTGTTGTCGGCTCTGCCCACTGGCAGTTGCCACAGGCAATGGATTAAGGGGGAAGAGGATGGAACGTTTACTTGATGCGGCGAATCGTTTGATACAGGCGTTTAACACGCCGGACGGGGCAACACAGGCCAATAAAACCCTAGGTGAAATGAACTACCCACAGATAAGCAGTATGTTGCCCTACCGTGACTACGATGCGGAGAGTGGCTTGTATATGAATAACGCCTCTATCGGTTTTATGCTGCAAGCGGTGCCGCTGATGGGTGCCAATGAACACATCATCCAGGTATTGGATGATCTGATCAAAAGTAAGTTACCGCGTCACATGCCTATTGCCTTCCATTTCGTCTCCAGCAAGGTCATTGGTAAGCAAATTGACGCCGGGCTTGCTGATTTCCGTTGGCAAGGAACGCAAGCTGAACGCTTTAACCGTATTACTCAGGCATTTTATCACCGTGCCGCCCAGCAGCACTTTAACAGCCCCACCCACTTACCGCTGACGCTGCGGGATTATCGCCTTTATATCTCTTATTGCCAAAAAACGAAAAAACGAGACAGTGCCACCCTCATGGCGTTGACCCACTTGCTGAAAGTGATCCGTGCCTCGTTGGATTCAGCAAAGATTAGCACGCAATCTGTATCGCAGGCTGATTTTGTCAACATTATTAGCCAGATGGTGAATCATTTCCCCGATGCGCTTTATGCGGATCCGGTCAATGTCAGCACTTATGATGATCTTAATCGCCAGTGTGTAGACAGAAGTCTCGATATCGTCGTCAAGCCGGATCATTTGTCATTGACCCTGAATAAATCCACAGGGGAGAAGTCTTGTACACGGGTCATGAATTTTATGCTGGAGAGTAACCCTGATTTATTTTTCCTGTGGCAAGGCGGCGACAATATCAGCAATTTGCTCAGCCCTGACTTGAGTATTGCTAGCCCATTTATCATGACCTTTATCCTGGAAGCGGAAGATCAGGTTAAAACACAAAATGAAGCCACACGTAAATTTATCGATCTGGATAAAAAGGCGAATTCACCCTATGCCAAGTTATTTCCCAGTGTGGGCAGGCAAGCCAAAGAGTGGGGAGCGCTGCGTGAGCGATTGAACAGTAATCAATCCTGTGTAGTACGTTATTTTTTCAATATCACGACCTTCTGTCTCGATGAGGATGAAGCCGCCTTGGTTTGTGAACAACAAGTTATTAATACCTTTAAAAAAAATGGTTTACGTCTGTATTCGCCGCGTTATATGCAGATGCGTAATTACCTGGCGATGTTCCCTTTTGTTGCTGGAGAAGGGCTATGGCAAGACATTAAAGCCAGCGGCGCCACCTGCCGTGCTGAAAGTACCCAGGTGGTCAATCTTTTGCCCATCGTGGCGGATAACCGTTTGTGTTCTCGTGGCCTGCTGGCACCGTCTTATCGCAATCAACTGGCTTTCCTCGACATCTACGGTGCCAGACTAGGAAACACCAATTACAACATGGCGGTAACGGGAACATCCGGGGCAGGCAAAACCGGTCTGGTGCAGCCTATTTTACGCAGCGTACTGGATTCCGGTGGCATCGTATGGGTATTTGATATGGGGGATGGTTACAAATCATTTTGCGAAAATGTCGGTGGTGTGTACCTGGATGGGCAATCCCTTAAATTCAACCCCTTTGCCAATATCAGCAATATCAGTGAGTCTGGTGAACGTATTCGTGATCAATTGGCGGTGTTAGCCAGTCCGAATGGAACGCTAGATGAAGTGCATGAAGATTTATTGCTAAAAGCCGTGATGAGTGCCTGGAACAGTAAGCAACAAACTGCCCGTATTGATGATGTGGTGGATTACCTGAAAACCGCCCGCAATGCGCCACATTACGCCAATGCTGAGCGTATTACCGGGCGTATGGACGAAATTATCGAATTGTTGGAGAAATACAGTGCACAGGGTATTTACGGTGATTATTTTAACAGTGATCAGCCTTCTCTGAGCGGTGATGCCAGAATGGTGGTGCTGGAGTTGGGCGGTTTGCAGGATAAACCGGCTTTGCTGGCGGCGGTGATGTTTTCGCTGATTATTTATATCGAAGACAAAATGTATCACAGCCCGCGCGATCAGAAAAAATGTTGCACCATTGATGAAGGTTGGAAATTGCTGAACTTCAAAAATGCCAAAGTCGGCGCTTTTATCGAAACAGGCTACCGTACCGTGCGTCGCCATCTGGGTTCATTTATTACTATCAGTCAGAACATCAAGGATTTCGATGCCGATGATGCGTCGACGGCGGCTAAAGCCGCGTGGGGGAATTCTGCTTTTAAGCTGGTGCTGAAACAGGATGCGGCAGAGTTCAAAGCCTATAACCAAAGCCGCCCGGATCAGTTCAGTGAACTGGAACGTTTAGTTATCAGTCGATTTGGTGATGCAAAAGACCAATGGTTTAGCGCTTTTATGCTGCGCATTAATGATAGCCGTTCATTCCATCGATTATTTGTCGATCCCCTCAGTCGCGCCATGTTCAGCTCGAATGGGCGTGATTTTGAATTTATCCGTGATCAACGCCGCAAAGGGGTAGATATCCACACCGCAGTTTATGCCTTGGCACAACGTAACTTCCCTGAGGAAATGGAGGCGCTGGAATTATGGTCAACAATAGCGTAACCCCGATTGAAATGATGATCCCTAAAAAAGCAGAAAAAAAGTGGAGCAAACGTCGTCGTCGTTGTGTCAAGCCGGTGGTTATCGTGATTGCCTGCATGATGGTACTGCATGCGGCTGTTGCGCTGTTGCTGATTCAGTGGCAATCGCCGGTCATTGTGACCTTTGATATGAAGGAAACCGTGGACAGCTTTATGGATCAAAGCGCTAAAACACGCTTGTCACCGGCGCAAACGGAGCAATTGGTGGATCGTTTCAATCGAGCACTGGACAGCAGCCTGGCTGAATATCGAAAAACACAGCGAGCGATCATTCTGGTAGCGCCTTCTGTGGTCAGTGGTGCGCGTGATATTACCGCCGCGATTCAACAAGACATTGCTCGCCGTATGCGGACGGGTCGTGACGAATGAAGCCGTTATGGCTGGCTATGATCACACTGGTTTGTTCGCCCCTCGCCCAGACGGTTGATTTGGGGACATGGGGGGATCTATACCCGATAGCGGAGCCTGACATGCTGATGACTATCCATAACCGTTTGCATGACATGGATCAGAGCGGTGAATTGGCCAAACAGCAAGCTGCCTTTAAACAGCGCGTGATTAAAAATAGCCTGCGGCCTGCACCGGTAACGGGACTGACAGTAGCGCAAGAAGACAGCACGCATTATGTCGATCCCTCTTTTGTTGTCAGCCAGGATATAGCTGACCATCAAGGTCGCATTTTTGCCCACAAAGGTGAGCGGCATAACCCGCTGGAATTCGTGCCCTTTATGCAAACGCTGTATTTTATTGACGCGGACGATCCGCGCCAAATAGCTTGGCTGAAGCAGCAAAAACCAGCAACCACAGGTCGTAAAGTGATCCTGGTGAAGGGGGATGTTAGTGCAAGCACTCGGACTCTCGATACCCGTATTTACTTTGACCAACAAGGGATAATGAGCCGCAAGTTTGCGCTTACTGCGGTACCGGCTCGCGTGACGGCGTCACAAGAGGGCAAACGTCTGCGTGTAGAGACCTTTGCCATGAGGGAGCAGCCATGATGCGTAATGCCTTGTTGACTTTAGCGTTTCTGATGATGTTCACCGGCAGGGTCAATGCAACAGCCACGGAATGTGAGGGAAGATTTGTTAACCCGATCACTGATATTTGCTGGCAATGTCTTTTCCCGATTTCGATTGGCAGTATTGCAGTGACGTCGGGTATCGCGCCCGACACCGCGAATCCCTCCAGCCCTATCCAGCTGTGTCCGGTTGGCCTGCTGTATCGGGTTGGATTGGCTATCGGTTATTGGGAGCCAATGGCGTTGACAGACGTCACGCGCTCGCCTTATTGCATGGTTAATCTGGGCGGTTTTAGCTTAGATATCGGTAAAGTGGGGACAGGGACAGCAGGTCAGAGCGATAAACCGGCAGCAGGGGCTTTCTACCATGTGCATTGGTATAAATATCCGCTGACCTATTGGCTGAACATCATCACCTCGGCAGGGTGTCAGCGCTAATGATAAAAGACCGTAAATTGCTAATTTAATTTGTCCACTCAAGCCAGAATGCAGTTTCCTTTGTGGTGACAAAGCCATGAGGGAAATAAGCATGCTAAGAAGAGAGGACCACTACATGATAAAACAACGCCATCAACAGGGGGCATTTATTGTTGATATTGCCCATCAGATAGGGTGTTCAGAAAAAACGGTGAGACGGCACATTAGCTATCCTGCGCCGCCAACAGCAAAACGCGGTAAAAAACAGGTTGCTAAACTCGAGCCCTTTAAAGACTACATCGATTCAAGGTTGAGTGAACAGGTTTGGAATGCGGCGGTTATTTTTGAGGAAATCCGTGAAAAAGGCTACCGGGGTGGGAGTGCGATGCTCCGACGTTATATACATCCCAAACGTCCGCTCAGGGCCTCGAAAAACACGGTACGCTTTGAAACCCTCCCCGGTTATCAACTTCAACACGATTGGGGAGAAATCATCGTTGAGGTGGCAGGCTCTGCCTGTACGGTTAATTTTGCCGTTAATACGCTCGGTTTTTCGCGTCGCTTTCATGTCTTTGCTGCCCCTAAGCAAGATGCTGAGCACACGTATGAATCGCTGGTTCGCAGCTTCAATTACTTCGGTGGCAGCGTAAAAAATGTCTTGGTAGATAACCAAAAAGCCGCTGTTATCAAACATGGACAAAATGGCCACATCGAGTTCAATGCGGGCTTCCTGCAACTGGCTAATCACTATGGGTTTAGCCCTCGCGCCTGTAAGCCTTATCGACCGCAAACGAAAGGCAAAACCGAACGGATGGTGGGCTATGTTAAACACAATTTTTTCACTCGCTACCGTCAGTTTGAGAGTTTCGCTCATGTTAATCAACTGCTAGCGATGTGGCTGGCGAAAGTGGCAGACCAGCGTCATCTTCGTCAATTCAAGCAGACACCGGAAAATCGTTTTGCTGAGGAAAAAATAGCCTTGATGCCACTCCCTGCGACTGATTTCGATACCAGCTACTTCGACCTACGACAAGTGGCATGGGACAGCTATATCGATGTCAGAGGTAATCGCTATAGCGTGCCTTCATTCTGGTGTGGTCGTGCGGTTAATATTCGTATCGGTTTAGATAATACGCTACGTATTTACGGCGATGAGCAACTGCTCGCGACGCATCTCTTGCAGGAGGTAACGCAGGGCTGGCAAAAGGTGCCAGAACATCATCAAGCCCTTTGGCAACAGGTCAATCGAGTAGCGTCTCGTTCGCTCAGTGTGTATGAGGAGCTACTCTGATGGAAATGGAAAACTTGTTGATACGGTTAAAAATGGATTACCTGGGCGATGCGTTGGAGAGTTTATGTGAAGAAGCCACCAAGAAAGCACTGAACTACCGTGAATTTCTCCAGCAGGCATTAGCCCAGGAATGGAACGGGCGTCACCAAAAAGGCTTGGAATCGCGGTTAAAACAAGCACGTTTGCCGTGGATAAAAACCTTGGAGCAATTTGACTTTACTTTCCAACCAAGTATAGACAGGAAAATTATCCGCGAGCTGGCGGGGCTGAGGTTTGTCGAACATCATGAAAACGTCATTTTGTTAGGCCCACCTGGGGTAGGGAAAACGCATTTGGCGATAGCGCTGGCTGTCAAGGCAGCTACAGCTGGGCATCGGGTATTGTTTATGCCTCTGGATAGACTCTGCTGTACCTTAATGAAGGCAAAGCAAGAAAACCGTCTGGAACGCCAACTTCAGCAACTGTGCTATGCCAGGGTATTAATACTGGATGAAATCGGGTATTTACCGATGAATCGCGAAGAAGCTAGCCTATTTTTCAGGTTATTGAGCCGTCGTTATGAAAAGGCGAGCATCATTCTCACATCAAATAAAAGTTTTACTGATTGGGGGGACGTATTCGGTGATCACATTTTAGCAACTGCGATTTTAGACAGGCTTTTACATCATTCAACCACATTGAATATTAAAGGAGAAAGCTATCGACTCAAAAATAAACGCAAAGCAGGCATGTTGCCTATAAAAACGACTGATATTATCCAGGCGCCTGGAATAGAAACCCAACAGGAAAATTAGCAAAAACTGGACATTTTAAAGTAGCAAAAAGTGGTCAATCTAAAGTAGCGTTGACAGCGTCTTCCTGACCTCGGGTTTTTTACTATTTCTAACCGAGATACAACATGGACAAACGTCGCATGGGTACGCCTGGAAATGACGGCTTTCTTTTGCTCAGTGCCTTGATTGGCGTTGCCGTTATTTTTTGGTTCTTTTTGGCAGAGCTCATTTACTGGAGTTGTCTGCTGCTGTATCACCTCTGGCAATGCTGTGATCTGCCTCGCCTTCACGCTGTTGTTGCCCCCCGTATTAACCTGCTGGCGGCGACCGCTAACAACGCCGATAATGTGACCTTGATGCAATGGCTGAGTGTGATGAACCAGACCGCCGGTATTTTGCTACTCTTCCTCCTGCCGCTGGCCATCATGGGGATATACGCCACTGTCACGCATCCCGCCAGTAAGACCCGACGAGAAATCAACATCCACACGCTGCCCAAAATCATGGCAAGGTTCTCACCCAGTATCATTCCAGCACTCTGTTACGGCGATCCCCGGACGCAATTGTTAAATGTTGACCCGCCCGCGCATCGCAGTGCACGTGACCCGGCGGAATTTGCCCAGCAGCACCAACTGGTGATCAACCGGCGTTTGGATCATAAGAAAGCGACCGCGGTCTTTATTCAGCAGCTGAGCCGCCAGATAACCCAATTAGCGGATCTGAATGCCTATGAGCGCGCCTTGTTCGCCGTCTTTGGACTGCAATTTTTTTTCAATGACCGTAAGGCAGCTGAAACGCTGCTCGATACCTTAAACCGTTCTTGCCTGATCAAAAGCCGTCGTGAAAAGGAAAACATCGGCTATCCGGTATGGTCTGCGGCCAGCCAGGCATTCAAAAGGCTCGCCGCCCATCCCGCCGCGAGACAGTGGATCAAACAACACCGCTATGCGCGTACGGCTCTCGCCGCCCTGCATGCCAATGATCTTCATCTGCCCCCCGCCCGTTTTCGCTGGTTAAAGGGGCTTGATCGCACGCTATGGTATGCGCTGTGCTCCTCAGATCGCCCAAAACCCTTTGTCGAAGGAGCCGGTGTCGTCACTCAGGCGCAGTGGGAACGGGAAGCGGCTCAACATCAGGTCACCTTACCCGCCCCTATCCTCAATTATGCCGTGGAAGGACTGGAGCGGGATTTGATCAGCGTCGGTATCGTTATCGATGATAGGAAGCCAAAAACCGATGAAAGCGAAGAGGACGATAAGGCGCCGCAGGAAGAAGACCCGCCAATACAGAGCAATCCTCCCTCGCAGAAGGCGGTACCGATGCCCCCCAGCGTAACAAAAACCGAGGAAACCTTACCCTCCGCCCCTTTTGTATGTAAACCCAAAAATACCCTCTGACAGCAATAAGGACTGCTATGCGCCCGAAAACATTTTCTACCCACATCATCGGCTCCATCCTGACGACCCGCCTCGGTCATGCTGACAGCGGCGCGGTGCTTTTTACCTTGGATATCAGCCAGGAAACCCATTTTTTCATGCAGGGTAACCACCTGATCATTCGCCAAAATAACCAGCAAGATATCGTTATGCTCGATGACCGTCTTTCACCCGCTGATGCCCAAAACGTGCTCAATACGTTGACCCAGGCTGTGATGCAACACCAAAAAATAAAATTATGGCGGAGGCGAATAGTGTGGGGTCTCATACTTATCACCCTAGCGGCGGTGTGCGGCCATCGACTCTTACCCACGACACCCCCGATACAGACCGCGCTATTGCCGTCATCCGAGCAGCCCCCGGCATCCTGGCTGGCTGCCTCATCGGTGCCGGAAACCGTTCAACTCCCCTCCCGTGAATACCGCGAGCCGGCAGAGACGATTCAACCTACGTCAACCGCATGGGCCACCTTAGCCAATAATTTACGCGACGCCGCTGGGCGAAAGCTCTTCACCGTTCCTTTAACCACCGGTCATTCACGCACTTTATACGTATTTTCCGACCCCCTCTGCCAACATTGCCGGGATCTCGAACCCACCTTGGCGGCCATGGGCAAAAACGTCAATATTGACGTTTTTCCGGTGACATTGATTGGAAAAAACCAAACCGCGGCTCAGATAATCCCCGTGCTTTGTGCTCCACCCGAAAAACGGCGCGCCTTGTGGAAAGCGTTATTGGCTGACAACTCCCCCGCTCAAGCGCCTTCCTGTGATATTGGCGAAAAAGCCTTAGCGGTTAACGACAAAGCCTTTGCTGCGTATGGTTTCCCCGGGACACCGCAACTGATTGCAGATGACGGTCGTCCCGTGCCCTTCAGTGCGCTAGAAAACGATGAAACATTAGCAGCATTTATGAATGCAGGCGCCCCGCTTAAGAGAAAATAACGTTTAAACTGCCTGCTTTTGGTGTACGGCGAGATTTACCAATCACTATTTGTACATCACGTCCCAGCAAAGTAAGGCATTCCAGCATTTTAGTTTCGCTGATCCCTCTAAACTGCCCTCGTAGCAGGTGAGATAATTTGGGTTGTGTCATACCCAGTAAACGGGCTGCTTCAGTCTGGGTCATGCGTTTATGCTTAATAATATCGGTAATTTTTGATGCCAATTGCGCTTTTAATTGCATGGTTTCAGCATCAGGCATCTCGAGATCGGCATAAATATTGCCGCTGCTGATTTCAATATTGGGTGTCATTTCAGCCTCCTTTAGCATCATTTTCCGCTATTTTGAGACGCTCGCGTATTTTCTCTACATCAGGCTTAGGCGTCGCTATGCCTGAATTGGATTTTTTTTGGAAAACATGAAGCACGTACACAGCGGTATCAAATCTAACGGTATACACTGCTCTATAGGCATTTGTAGCATAATTTTCGACAACTTCTAACACCCCAGCACCGCCAAAACCTTTCAATGGTTTCGCATCAGGATGCTTTTCACCTGATTGAGCCAGATGCAACGCATAGCCAAATACATCCTGGACTTCATCAGGCAACAGTTGCAAATCTTTTTTACTGCTACCAACCCATAGCAACGATTTTTGTGATGGTGTTTTCATCCATTAATTATATCTAAATGGGTATAAAAAACTACCGGTAAAAACAAAGACAAAAATCCCCTTTTATCTAACATGTCACCAAGGTATCTATATTTTATGGATAAACGACCCGCTTCAATCGATCCGCGGCGAGTGAATCGCCCTCTGTTCAATGCCACTCTTGCCGACACGTTACTGTCTCCCACGGGCGTACAATTAATGCTATTGATGGCATTGATTTTTGGCTGCTTCTGGCCAGCCACCTTGCTGATGGGATTGCCTGCCTCAGTAATAATATTGATTCTTTTCAGCGATAGACCGTTTCGTATGCCGCTACGGCTCCCCACGGATGTCGGGGAGCCCGATCTGACCACGGAGCGTGAAAGCTTTAAAGCGCGCTCAGGGCTGGCGGGACTGTTCTCTTTTGTCACTCGTACGCGAAACTACCAGCAGGCCGCGGGCATACTCTGTCTGGGTTACGCGCGGGGCAAATCGCTGGCGCGGGAATTGTGGCTGAATCTCGATGATGCATTGCGCCATATCCAACTGATGGCCACCACCGGGGGCGGAAAAACCGAAGCCATTTTATCGGTTTACCTTAATTCACTCTGCTGGGGTCGCGGCATGTGCCTCTCAGACGGTAAAGCAGAAAACAGCCTGGCCTTCGCGGTCTGGTCACTGGCGCGTCGCTTTGGTCGGGAAGACGATGTGTATGTGCTGAATTTTTTAACTGGGGGGAAGAGCAAATTTACCTCTTTGGTGAAGGGCGAGCACTCGCGGCCTCAATCCAATTCCATTAACCTGTTTGCCAACGCCTCCGAAACCTTCATCATCCAGTTAATGGATTCTCTCTTGCCCACGGCAAACGGCAATGAAGACGGCTGGCAAGACAAAGCCAGAGCCATGATCAGCGCCTTAATCTATGCGCTGTGCTACAAACGGGAAAAAGACGGATTACTGTTATCACAAAGCGTCATTCAGCATTATTTGCCGCTGCGCAAGACAGTGGAACTCTATCAAGAGGCCAAAAAAAATAACTGGCATGCGGCCGGCTATCAACCGCTGGAAAATTACTTAAATACGCTGGCAGGGTTTGATATGACCCTGATCGACCGACCGTCTGAATGGGCGCAAAGCGTCTTCGATCAGCATGGCTTTCTTATTCAGCAATTCACTCGCATGCTTACCCTGTTTAATGACATTTACGGCCATGTGTTCCCTCAAGGCGCCGGTGACATTGATTTGCGCGATGTCCTGCATAATGATCGCATTCTTGTCGTCCTTATTCCTGCCCTGGAGCTCTCCAGTAGCGAAGCCGCTACCCTGGGTAAACTCTATATTTCCGGCCTGCGCATGACCCTCAGTCAGGATTTGGGCGATCGCTTTGAAGGGAAACGCGAAGACGTCCTGATCGCGAAAAAATTTGCAGGAAAATTCCCCTACCCCCTCATTTTTGACGAACTGGGTGCTTATTTTGCGCCGGGTATCGACAAACTGGCGGCACAGATGCGTTCGTTGCACTACATGCTCATGATTGCCGCCCAAGATGTGCAATCCTTACTGGCAAAATCGATGCGTGAATTTTTTACCGTCAGCGCCAACCAGCGCACCAAATGGTTTATGGCATTAGAAGATGCCGTGGAAACCTTCAACATCATTCGTTCCGCCGCCGGTAAGGGCTATTATTCTGAACTGGCTACCGTCGAGCGTAAAAGCGGTATCGTCGGGGAGCAATACGAAGAGGCGGATACCCGCCACATCCGTGAACGCGACAACATCGAGCTGAGTGAATTAAAAGCCCTCAACAGCGGTGAAGGGGTGATTGTTTTTCAGGATGCCGTTGTACGCAGTTCAGCGATTTTCATTCCTGACGATGAAAAGCTGTCAACCAAACTGCCGATGCGCATTAACCGCTTTATCGAATTAAAGCGCCCGACGTTCAATGCGCTCTGTGAAATCGTGCCTGAATTGGCGCAAAAGCGCCCGGTTTCTCAGGCCAATGTTGACGGTATTTTGCGGCAACTCCAGCATGCGCCGAGGAAAATGGCACGGATGGAAGACAAAACCTTAATGAAGGTGGCTACCGTCGCTCTCGACCTGGATAACCGTGATGACACCTCCTACACGCCAGCAGAACGCGGCATATTGTTGTTTGAAGCCGCCCGGCGTTCGTTAACAAGGACAACGGGTCACTACAAAAGCCAGCAGGAACCCAAAAACATTAGCATTAGCCGTAAGGAGCTAGAAAACACTCATGAAAATACGTAAATCCGTTTCCATCCCGCGCGAATAAACGCAATGCTGAAAACGTAGTAGTGCTATGGAATATGCCTACGCGCGCGATGCGGTATCAGCAAGAATTTATTCGCCTTTGGCATGAGGCAGACGTGCTTTCACCCGCCTATTGACTTATTTAGCGCTACGGATGTCAACGCTACTTTAGATTGACCACTTTTTGCTACTTTAAAATGTCCAGTTTTTGCTAATTTTCCTGTTGGGTTTCTATTCCAGGCGCCTGGATAATATCAGTCGTTTTTATAGGCAACATGCCTGCTTTGCGTTTATTTTTGAGTCGATAGCTTTCTCCTTTAATATTCAATGTGGTTGAATGATGTAAAAGCCTGTCTAAAATCGCAGTTGCTAAAATGTGATCACCGAATACGTCCCCCCAATCAGTAAAACTTTTATTTGATGTGAGAATGATGCTCGCCTTTTCATAACGACGGCTCAATAACCTGAAAAATAGGCTAGCTTCTTCGCGATTCATCGGTAAATACCCGATTTCATCCAGTATTAATACCCTGGCATAGCACAGTTGCTGAAGTTGGCGTTCCAGACGGTTTTCTTGCTTTGCCTTCATTAAGGTACAGCAGAGTCTATCCAGAGGCATAAACAATACCCGATGCCCAGCTGTAGCTGCCTTGACAGCCAGCGCTATCGCCAAATGCGTTTTCCCTACCCCAGGTGGGCCTAACAAAATGACGTTTTCATGATGTTCGACAAACCTCAGCCCCGCCAGCTCGCGGATAATTTTCCTGTCTATACTTGGTTGGAAAGTAAAGTCAAATTGCTCCAAGGTTTTTATCCACGGCAAACGTGCTTGTTTTAACCGCGATTCCAAGCCTTTTTGGTGACGCCCGTTCCATTCCTGGGCTAATGCCTGCTGGAGAAATTCACGGTAGTTCAGTGCTTTCTTGGTGGCTTCTTCACATAAACTCTCCAACGCATCGCCCAGGTAATCCATTTTTAACCGTATCAACAAGTTTTCCATTTCCATCAGAGTAGCTCCTCATACACACTGAGCGAACGAGACGCTACTCGATTGACCTGTTGCCAAAGGGCTTGATGATGTTCTGGCACCTTTTGCCAGCCCTGCGTTACCTCCTGCAAGAGATGCGTCGCGAGCAGTTGCTCATCGCCGTAAATACGTAGCGTATTATCTAAACCGATACGAATATTAACCGCACGACCACACCAGAATGAAGGCACGCTATAGCGATTACCTCTGACATCGATATAGCTGTCCCATGCCACTTGTCGTAGGTCGAAGTAGCTGGTATCGAAATCAGTCGCAGGGAGTGGCATCAAAGCTATTTTTTCCTCAGCAAAACGATTTTCCGGTGTCTGCTTGAATTGACGAAGATGACGCTGGTCTGCCACTTTCGCCAGCCACATCGCTAGCAGTTGATTAACATGAGCGAAACTCTCAAACTGACGGTAGCGAGTGAAAAAATTGTGTTTAACATAGCCCACCATCCGTTCGGTTTTGCCTTTCGTTTGCGGTCGATAGGGCTTACAGGCGCGAGGACTAAACCCATAGTGATTAGCCAGTTGCAGGAAGCCCGCATTGAACTCGATGTGGCCATTTTGTCCATGTTTGATAACAGCGGCTTTTTGGTTATCTACCAAGACATTTTTTACGCTGCCACCGAAGTAATTGAAGCTGCGAACCAGCGATTCATACGTGTGCTCAGCATCTTGCTTAGGGGCAGCAAAGACATGAAAGCGACGCGAAAAACCGAGCGTATTAACGGCAAAATTAACCGTACAGGCAGAGCCTGCCACCTCAACGATGATTTCTCCCCAATCGTGTTGAAGTTGATAACCGGGGAGGGTTTCAAAGCGTACCGTGTTTTTCGAGGCCCTGAGTGGACGCTTCGGATGAATATAACGTCGGAGCATCGCACTCCCGCCGCGGTAGCCTTTTTCACGGATTTCCTCAAAAATAACCGCCGCATTCCAAACCTGTTCACTCAACCTTGAATCGATGTAGTCTTTAAAGGGCTCGAGTTTAGCAACCTGTTTTTTACCGCATTTTGCTGTTGGCGGCGCAGGATAGCTAATGTGCCGTCTCACCGTCTTTTCTGAACACCCTATCTGATGGGCAATATCAACAATAAATGCCCCCTGTTGATGGCGTTGTTTTATCATGTAGTGATCCTCTCTTCTTAGCATGCTTATTTCCCTCATGGCTTTGTCACCACAAAGGAAACTGCATTCTGGCTTGAGTGGACAAATTAAATTAGCAATTTACGGTCTTTTATCATTAGCGCTGACAACGGAATTGGCCGCCTGGCGTCAATGTGAAGCGTTGTGGGTATAAATGATTTCATTGCGTGTTGTTATTTTACGGCGTGAGAAGGAAAAGCAGTGAATAATACGTTTGAGCGATATTAAATAATGGATCTATTTATTTTATGTTATCAAGCGGAAAAATATTTTTCATGTTTAATCATTAAATTTTTCGGCAGGTATTATAAATAAAATATAAGTAAAAATAGAGAGCAATCATTTTTTATAAGAACAGAGTCAATAACATGACATAACGTGTCTTTTTTTAGAGGCGCGCCCTGTCATCATGTTTTAGCTGAAGACTAAGATAACCTTTAAATAAAATTATAAAGTGAAAAAATAAGTTATGATAAACTCAAATCATCCCATAATAAATCTCGATATTAAGCTACTTAGAACTTTTGTCGCTGTGGCGGAGAGAAAAACGTTTTCTGCTACTGCTGAGACAATTTGTCGAACGCAATCTGCGGTAAGTCAACAAATGCAACGTTTAGAACAAGTGATGGGTAAAGAATTATTTATTCGTCATGGCCGTAATAAACGGCTGACAGAATACGGCGTCCAGTTGCTTCATTATGCCCGAAAAATTTTAGCGTTTAATGATGAAGCTTGTCATTCTCTGATTTTAAATCATTTCACGGGTCTTGATATCGCGCAACAAATTGTCAGTTGTAAATCAACGAAATTATCGCCTTGGTAGTCTTTACACTGATAATGTCTAAGCGTTAATTTGATAAATTACGGTTATTTTAATCAATGACAGTAATTATAAAAGTGGCTTGCCGATATTGAATAATATTATTATCAGGTTTATTCCGTTCTGTTTTAGTTAATATCCCTCTTACTATGTAAAATACAAGCGATGAATTACACGGGTGTTTTATGACTGGACAACGTATTTAGAATAAACTGCAAATAAGGGAATTTTTGATCGAAATTCCCGGCAACTATCTGGCAGAATGTTTTCATCGAGTCGTGGTTGAGTAGATCCCAATGGGTTAATGATTTGGATGATTGCCCTAGATTTTTTTATGTTCTCCTCTTAAGGCCAGATTATTGAATACTATCGGCAAAGAGGTCACTGCCTAATTTAATTAGTAGTGATAGGTTGAACAGCAAGACGCAAGCCCATAACACGTAAAATCGCGTTTAAACTTCTGATTTCTGGATTACCCCTCGCAGATAAAGTGCGATAGAGCTGGTTTGAATTCAACTCAGCCTCCTTTGCCACCCGGCGAACACCACCGAAAGCTTTAGCCATCTGGCGCATAGCAACCAGTAATTCGGCTTGTTCACCGTCTTCGAGGATGTCATTAAGCAGCTCAGCTGCATAAGCAGGGTCTTTACGGAATATTTCGGCCATTGCATCGTCGTGTGATCTGTCTTTCATTAGCCCATTCTCCTATCCGCTCTTGCTTTTCCATTCGCGCCAATATTCACATGCGCGGGTTATGTCTGCATCCTGCTTGCGTTTGTCTCCACCGCAGAGCAGCAGAACTATCGTCAAGCCAGCTTTAGCGTAATAGACTCGATAGCCAGGACCAATATCGATGCGTAACTCCCAGACGCCTTCACGTAAAAGCTTGTGGTCGCCGAAATTGCCTAGCTCTACACGCATGATACGTCGGTCAATAGCAATCCTAGCCTTGGTGTCGCGTATCTGCTCACGCCACTCATCAAAAGGGTCGTTTCCATTGTTATCGATGTAGTGTCGTATTTCATTCATATCTTACATTGTCGTTTATAAACGATAATATATCAAGTTAAATGCAGATGTTGTTGTATTTATATCGGGAGCAAGTCAGGATACACATGTAATTGACCAGTTTCATTTTTAAAAAGGGCGTTTATCCCTTGTCAGGCTTAGGTTTTATGGTTTGTTATTCAAATCTAATTTGAATACAGTATCGATTCGAAACCGACCGGTTTCGGACACCCACGGTCAACAATGTACAAAAGTAAGGATAATTAATTTCGTACCTATGATATAATTCGTACATATATTTCGTACGGAAATAACCTGATCCTAATTATTTATTATCTTTTATTAATTTTTATCATTAAACTATAATTCAAGGCGGATAGAAACGTTGCTCAATCTATTTTTATAACAAAAGCTAGAGATAATGTTTTGCTCTTTATTTTTGACCGCAAGTGAACCCATCAAATGTCGATATTCGTTGCGGTTTCGAGTGGCCTATTATAGAAAATAATTCAGAGCACAGGAAATTGCTTTGAGTTATTCTTTATTGGAAAATAAATTTGTCGGTACTATAAATGGCAGAAAGATAATGATGACACTAATGCAAGTAAAAAATATAGATAAAATAGAATTATCTAAAATCGCTGCCATAACACCAGGAAAAAAAGACAGAATAGCCGTCGTCCAGCCAGGTAAACCGATATCTCTAAATCTCTTTGCTGTTATATTTAATAGAGAGAAAAAATAAAGCAATATAACTAATATACTGGAGAATGCAGAAGTAATACCTGTGAGGCTTGACGTCGTCATCTCTGAAAATAAAAAAATTGTGGGTGCATCATGAAAATTTCCAACATTCATAAATGAAATAATAAACGAAATAGTAAAAGAAATAATAAACGAGAGAAAAAATGAAAGTGCTATTGAAAACATGTTGTAAAGTAAAAAATTTAGCCTCTGTATTTTTCCAGTCATACATTCACAAAACAATATCCTAAGCATGTTCATGCTGTTCTCACTATAGAAATAGATGTATATCTATATTGATATTAGTTGATACCATCCTGCAGCTTTATATTTATTATTTTTTATGAATAATTCATTATTGAATAATAATCCATGACTAATCATGTAACTTGTTTAAGGCGCAGTAAAGTGGCAACAAGGCCTAGCGCTCCGGAACTCGCGCCCTGACGCAAAAATTAAAAATAGCTTTGTTTTTATAAAGTTTATTTCTTCATATTTTATTCATTCAGTCAGTTCCTAGAATAGCCAGAGTCGGAACTAAAAAGGCCATATTCACTTAAAGTTGTCGTTGAAATCTACTCAAATTGGATAGTAATATCAACCACGAATTATAAGTAGGAACTAGAAGATGTTCGAATAAAAAAATACCAAACGAAAAGGGAATTTGTAGAAAAAATCAGTGATTTTTAGATTTTTGCGTCAGGGCGTGAGTTCCGGAGCGCTAGGCCATGAAAGTACTGGATTAGCTGCTTAGGATTGCCCCACACTTTTTTATGCTCTCCTACTGAAACAAAGCCACTTTATGACCATTGGTGACAGCTTTAAGCCAATCAGCACTGTTAGCTTTTATCCATGAGTCTAAGCAATAGTCATATATCATTTTATTCTTTTTTGACCACTGATTCATTTTGGTTTCAAAGCATTGTGTGTATTGACTCGCTTCACAGACGATTCCAGCCCAGGGATCAACAACCCAGCACCCATCATAATCTGAAAAATGAACGTTGTCAGTTGCCGTATTAGGAGGAATACCTACTAACGTAAACGCATGTGTTCCCTTATCATCAACTCTGTATTGCTTTGCATATCCTCCACTTGCATTGATTAATTGGGCAGCAATTCCGGCCATTTCACTACAATTTCCTACCGCCATCTCCCAGGCATACCTATAGTTCGGTGACCCTTTATCTTTATCTGTTTGATTTATTTTTTTTCTAACATCAGGAAGCTTAAGATTAGCTAGTTCCATGCGTTCTACACTTTCAGCATTGCCGAAGTTATACTTGTTTGCTGATTTTATACCGATATTTTTAAATCGATTTCTTACCAGGCCAAATGCGGTTCTTGCAAAGTATTCGGTTCCATTATTTTTCAGCGTATCGACATTTTTCTTAAAAATTTGAATAATACTGGAAAAATTTTCCTGTATCTCTTGAGATTTTTGTTTTTTTTCACCGTCATTAGTCGCCGAACTATCAGTGATACCTTTTTTTACTAAAAATTTATTAATTCGGCTAGATTCTTCTTTTTTTTGCTCTAAGCTTGATGTAACAGATGTTAATATTGCTGGCGAGTTGCTGGTTCCATCAGGAATTTTGCTTTTTATGTTACTTATTATTGTAATTGAATAGTTAGAAGATGAAGTTTCAGCGTAGGTTTTTTTTACATTTTTCTCCATTGCTTCTTTTTTTCTTAGATGTGCTTCCAACTCCTGGAAAGTAAAATTTCTACTGTTGTTTTCAGGACTCGTATTCTCTGCGCTACTTGCTATTTTGAATTTATACTGAGATGAAGAAGTTTGACAGAAATAAACTTTCCTTCCATTTAAATTAGGTAAATTAATAAATTTTCCACATCCAGCAAGCATCTGAGTGCCCAAAATACTAGGAGCAGCGGCAGTCAGCTCGATGAGATTATTGAGCTGCATTTTATCATTGAGTTCAACCCATGAACCGTTTTGCGGAGTTAACTGTGTTATTTTATCGGTGATAAATTGTTTTAATTGTTCCTGTTTCTTTATTAATGAGACCTGTTCAGGCGCATCAGCAATAATACCTTCCTGTTTTATGTCACCATTGATTTCAGCAATCACAACTTGCTGAAATTCATTAAAATTTATCAATTCACCGAACTCTTCACCAAAGCAATGATCGTAAGTTGCTCTAATCAAAATTTTTTCTTTTGATACTCGGAATATATCTATTGAATAGATGTTCGATAATGTTTCAGGATTAATAAAAGCGAGCTGTCCTTTAAGAGAGAAGGAGCGCATTAAGAACTGATAAAAATGGGATTGTTTGGTATTATGGAAGTAGTCACTTATCTTAGATTCAACTAATTTTTTTTTCAGCTCATGATAATAAGGAATATCTGGGCAATTATTTTGCTTACTATAAGTTTCTGTTACTCGTGCTGTGCTGTTCTGTGCTGATTCACATTGACTCAGATTAGATTGATTTATTTTATTAGCTGTATTTATCTGGCTATAAATATTACTGGTTACTTTGCTAGAAGCTGAAGAAAAAACAGAAGACATAATGTTATTTATATTTTGATTAATGGATTGAATTAATCGTATGACTATATAAAAAAATCAAGCATAACACTTTCAAAAAACGTTTTTTTCAGCATTCACTGGAATTATGTGAATTATTTTCGGTATGGATTGAATTATTTACGCAACTATTTATTAAATTTTTCTTATTATACAAGGGCTCCGTTTGGGAAAAAAATCTTTTACGTTGAGACTGATCATCCCCGAGTGCCTACCTAACTATCAAATCTCTTTGGATGTTTTGATTAAGTAGTTATGACAGTACTTTTGATAGGTCTTTTACAAGATAATCAAATGGTATACTATTTGAGACGGCACAAAAAGTGCAGTTAAACAACTATCAGATATCATTGATCTTAATGAATCCTTGGGGTTTGGATTAAGTAAAGTAACCAAAACCCCAGATCAAGAGGGATCAGGCTAGATCCATTAATGTGATGACAACGGATTTGCTGCTAAATTTGGGTCACGGGTGAATAGACTCGGATTCACAGATGACGTAGCTTCCCGTTCAGACGAAGGGAATGAAGGGATCATCTGCACTAATCGCGCGATATCATCACCGCGCATTTCATCTCTGCCCATCTTTATTTTCTCAATTTGAAAAGCAGATGATTTGAAGTAGTGCTTAACGGTTATCCTGTCGGTATCCTTGGCAAGGAATGTAATTTGCAAGTCGTTTCCTGCTCTTTTAAACCGCAAATCATTGTGGGTTATCCCTTCATCAAAGAGCAAAGTATCATGGCCGCCTGCATCATTAATCAGATCATCACCATCCCCCTGGCCATAACGATAGGTATCATCCCCTTCACCGCCCATCAGCTGATCATTGCCGGTACCGCCTAGCAGAATATCGTTTCCGACATCACTAAACAGTTGATCATCGCCTTCCCCTCCTTCGAGGGTTTTTCTGCCTGATCGACTGGCTATTAATATATCGTTGCCCGCATCGCCATATAACCTGCGATCACATTCGCTGCTATCAAAAACCGTGTCGTCACCGGCCAGTGCATGGAAACTCCCTTCTGCCAGGATGATGGCGCCCGATAACAGAATACTGTCATCGCGCTCCGTTGCCTGAATTTCACTTTGTTTCTGACCAAGATAAGCCTGACCCTGTTCATCCACATCCAAAGTGTAGGAACCCCCCCGTTTATCCACCACCGTGATATGACGGTAACGCGCGTCGAGCATAAAGTTGCGCAGACCAATTTTAAATTGACCCAAGGCCGGGCTGGCGTGACTTAACACAATATCGTTACCTACCTGGCTGATTTTACTGATTTGCTCAATCGCTACCGGCAAGATCAACCAATCTGACTGGGGATTGGGGTGAGGATCCTCATTATCGATCCAGATCATTCTGGGCGTGTCACCTTGGTTTTCGTCAAGATGGATAATGTAGCTATCAGTACCGCCTTTTCCCTGCAACTGGTCATTTCCCCGGCGGCTATGTAACTGATTATTGGCATTGTCGCCCACCAAATAATCATTAAAAGGCGTATCTTCCGCCACCAATTGCATAAAGGTCGGCAGCGATAGTGTGGCACCCGCGACCGTAATTTTTCCCTGGCCATTATTCTGCGCCAAGCGAATAGGGCTATCTGCCGGTTGCGGAGCCTTAAAGAAATTCAGGCTGCTGGCTCGGTGATCATGTGCAATGCTGTATTGCGCGTTAAAAATCGGCGAAAACGACCCATTGCCCTCATCATCTTGCGCGATACTGTCTGGCCATCCCGAGAGCAATAATACCCCGTCACGGGTTGACAGCAGGTAGCGGTTAGCTAAGGTGAGATATTTGCTGTTTTCATTATTACGCTGGTAAGCGTCCTTTAATAACAGCGTGGTGTGTGTGCCATTGTTATTGCGCAGCCTGATCGCGACCTTTACCGGGTATCTCTCATCTCCATCGCCCCCTGAAATGATACGAATAGATTCTATCTGATCGACATGATGACTGAGCATGATATTACTCACTTCTCCTGCCAATTCACTGTCACTTAATGAGATTTCGACGTCTTTTTCTTGTGAATTTTGCAAAATACAGTAAGTATCTATGCCAGTGCCGCCATTGGCCTCCCCTGCCGCCAATGTCAATACATCATCTCCTCCCAGGCCAAACAGCTTGTCTTCCCCTCCTTGACCATCAAGCTGATTGTTATCCTCATTTCCTATCAGCACATCATGGGTTTCACGATGTCCGATAACATGCTCAATATTAAAAACCTCAGCGACCAGACCTGTTATGCCTCGATAGCGGATCTCACCCCGTTTAAGATCGATGAGATAACCGTAAGCGGCCAGCGGTTTGCCACGGGCAACCAGCGTGTCGTGCTCTTTTGTCGGAGAAAAGGGGGCATTTGAATCGCTGGCTAATGCACTGCCGCCATCCAGTCGACTCGGATTAGCAGGCATCGCCGTGCAGTCCAGATAGAAAATATCCGATAATCGGCCGCCGGTATAATTTTTTCTCCCCGCGCCGATATTAATATTAAAACTATTTCTTTTGTTGCGATGACCGATAGCGATATCGTCACCGTCACCGAGATCAAACAGAGCCACCATCTCTTCACTGTCAGCGAGCGCCTCCTGTGGAGGATGGGCTAAAACCGCTTTTCTGACGGTGCTGGCCGGGGAAAGCGGCGCATTGGCATCAACGAAATCATTGATACCATAAAGCTGAGTTGGGATAAAACTTACGCTATCTTTATACGTAAAACCGCCATTAAGCACCAAATAATAAGGTGTCGCATTTTGTAGAAGACCTACCACGCTAAGATCCAGCTCTCTTTTAACGTATTCCTTCAGATGGAAATCACCCCGACTGTAATAGTAACTCTCGAGCCGTTGTAAGGGAGAAGCTTGTTTCAGCAATGTATCCGCATATTTTTCTAATAACTTGTCATATTCTTGACGTATTGCTGGCTTCTCTACCTGTTCTGTCCACCGTCTCTGCACCTCGGGTGTCAAATTTTCCCCTAAAAATAGCCGCCAACCATTCTCCCAGCTTTCAATGGTCGTCAGTGTGATATGTCGCTTGATGGCTTCAATCTGGCGCACGGCGGAATAAATTTGAGCACTGGCGATAATCGCCGCGCCCAGCGCAAGACCCAAGGGGCCTGCAACCACAGCGGCGGTTCCGCCAATGGCAAAGGCAATATTCACCCCGATGCCAACCGCCGCTCCCAGCACCGAAAGTGAGCCATTCACCATCAGATCTTGCCGAATTTCGGGATCAGTGGTCTGCGCCAATTGGGAAAATGATCGGTAAGCATTGTAAATGTCAAAGCCGCTCGCCAATACACCTAACGCAGGCGCGCCCATTCTGGCGAATTTGCTCCCCGCATTGAAGCTAATCTGCCCGAGGCGAGAGCCTAATATCTCCAGTCCCACGGTTGCCCGACTCGCGCCCAGCCTGCTAGCAAGAAAAGGCGCAAAGGGTCTGAGGCCACATTGTGCAATCTCGATAACCGGCGTAGGTCCTGTACGCGCCAGATAGCCCCCCAATTTAGCCAGGCCGTATTGGCTACCATCAATCAAAAAGTTAGATGTCAGTGAGGCGATAGCGAAATTGCGTTCAAAGCGTAAATCCCGCTTTTCTTCCTGGGTCAAATCAGTGCGATTGAGCAGCCGGTTATAGTTAATCAGATCCTGTATCCCGCGGGTGTAGCCATAACCTTGCATCAGCCTGTCAACGCTACTTTAGATTGACCACTTTTTGCTACTTTAAAATGTCCAGTTTTTGCTAATTTTCCTGTTGGGTTTCTATTCCAGGCGCCTGGATAATATCAGTCGTTTTTATAGGCAACATGCCTGCTTTGCGTTTATTTTTGAGTCGATAGCTTTCTCCTTTAATATTCAATGTGGTTGAATGATGTAAAAGCCTGTCTAAAATCGCAGTTGCTAAAATGTGATCACCGAATACGTCCCCCCAATCAGTAAAACTTTTATTTGATGTGAGAATGATGCTCGCCTTTTCATAACGACGGCTCAATAACCTGAAAAATAGGCTAGCTTCTTCGCGATTCATCGGTAAATACCCGATTTCATCCAGTATTAATACCCTGGCATAGCACAGTTGCTGAAGTTGGCGTTCCAGACGGTTTTCTTGCTTTGCCTTCATTAAGGTACAGCAGAGTCTATCCAGAGGCATAAACAATACCCGATGCCCAGCTGTAGCTGCCTTGACAGCCAGCGCTATCGCCAAATGCGTTTTCCCTACCCCAGGTGGGCCTAACAAAATGACGTTTTCATGATGTTCGACAAACCTCAGCCCCGCCAGCTCGCGGATAATTTTCCTGTCTATACTTGGTTGGAAAGTAAAGTCAAATTGCTCCAAGGTTTTTATCCACGGCAAACGTGCTTGTTTTAACCGCGATTCCAAGCCTTTTTGGTGACGCCCGTTCCATTCCTGGGCTAATGCCTGCTGGAGAAATTCACGGTAGTTCAGTGCTTTCTTGGTGGCTTCTTCACATAAACTCTCCAACGCATCGCCCAGGTAATCCATTTTTAACCGTATCAACAAGTTTTCCATTTCCATCAGAGTAGCTCCTCATACACACTGAGCGAACGAGACGCTACTCGATTGACCTGTTGCCAAAGGGCTTGATGATGTTCTGGCACCTTTTGCCAGCCCTGCGTTACCTCCTGCAAGAGATGCGTCGCGAGCAGTTGCTCATCGCCGTAAATACGTAGCGTATTATCTAAACCGATACGAATATTAACCGCACGACCACACCAGAATGAAGGCACGCTATAGCGATTACCTCTGACATCGATATAGCTGTCCCATGCCACTTGTCGTAGGTCGAAGTAGCTGGTATCGAAATCAGTCGCAGGGAGTGGCATCAAGGCTATTTTTTCCTCAGCAAAACGATTTTCCGGTGTCTGCTTGAATTGACGAAGATGACGCTGGTCTGCCACTTTCGCCAGCCACATCGCTAGCAGTTGATTAACATGAGCGAAACTCTCAAACTGACGGTAGCGAGTGAAAAAATTGTGTTTAACATAGCCCACCATCCGTTCGGTTTTGCCTTTCGTTTGCGGTCGATAAGGCTTACAGGCGCGAGGGCTAAACCCATAGTGATTAGCCAGTTGCAGGAAGCCCGCATTGAACTCGATGTGGCCATTTTGTCCATGTTTGATAACAGCGGCTTTTTGGTTATCTACCAAGACATTTTTTACGCTGCCACCGAAGTAATTGAAGCTGCGAACCAGCGATTCATACGTGTGCTCAGCATCTTGCTTAGGGGCAGCAAAGACATGAAAGCGACGCGAAAAACCGAGCGTATTAACGGCAAAATTAACCGTACAGGCAGAGCCTGCCACCTCAACGATGATTTCTCCCCAATCGTGTTGAAGTTGATAACCGGGGAGGGTTTCAAAGCGTACCGTGTTTTTCGAGGCCCTGAGCGGACGTTTGGGATGTATATAACGTCGGAGCATCGCACTCCCACCCCGGTAGCCTTTTTCACGGATTTCCTCAAAAATAACCGCCGCATTCCAAACCTGTTCACTCAACCTTGAATCGATGTAGTCTTTAAAGGGCTCGAGTTTAGCAACCTGTTTTTTACCGCGTTTTGCTGTTGGCGGCGCAGGATAGCTAATGTGCCGTCTCACCGTTTTTTCTGAACACCCTATCTGATGGGCAATATCAACAATAAATGCCCCCTGTTGATGGCGTTGTTTTATCATGTAGTGGTCCTCTCTTCTTAGCATGCTTATTTCCCTCATGGCTTTGTCACCACAAAGGAAACTGCATTCTGGCTTGAGTGGACAAATTAAATTAGCAATTTACGGTCTTTTATCATTAGCGCTGACAGGTTGCAACAGTGGCTACGAAATCGACCTAATCCAAGTCTACGGGAGATACTCGAATAATATGACCATCGGGGTCTTTAACCAGGAAAGTACGACCAAAGACTTCATTGTAGGGTTTCTTCACAATATTAATGTTGTCGTTCTTTTCCCATTTCTCAAAGAGGCGATCTACATCTTCGTTAGATGGCAAGAGAATGCCGATCTCAGAGAACCGAGGAGTAGCAATCTCTGGGGTTGTTCCACCTGTCCAAACGGTAAACAGTGCTTTACCGCTGTCGTCAGCGGCAAATGTCACATAGCGTGGGCTCGAAAACACGGGATCAGCATTGAAAATAGTTTTGTAGAATGCTACCGAACGTTCGATATCCGATACGTAAACAAGCTGAAGGTTGGGTTTAGGGGATACTGTCACTATGTACTCCTCTTCAAGGGTGGGAATAAGCTGTTGTAATGTGAATATCAGCCGAAGTTGGCTCGATTAAAGCCGCTAACACTGCTATTTGCAACAGTGCCGATTCAACCAGTAAATGTAACCCTAAAATTATTATTTATGCATAAAAGGTCATAACCTATTAATTTACAGAGTGTTCCTTGAACGGTTCTGCTTATCTAACCATCCGACCACATAAGCACGATATTCATCAAACCATTCATCTACCTGCATCCCACCAAGATCTGTATTGACATTTGACCAATGAGGGCCTCGTTTAAAAAGCCAATTAAGAAATAGACTGAAAAATCCGTTTTTGCCAAAACCCTCTATTTTTGCAGCAAAATAAGCATCATCAGAAAAGGCACTATGCTGGACATGAGGGATCCATACAGTCGCATTTTGGATTTTGTTCAACTGATCGGCAACATCTTCCTGGTATTGCATCATCCCTCTGATGAACAGGACAGGTTTGCCAAATGGATTAGGCGGTACACCGACACGCCCAAAAACTTCGCGTTCGGTAATTTTTGAATCTATATCTACAATTGCTTTAATTCTGGGGTCGGTAAATCCCATAATATGTGCCACATTTGCCCCTAAGCTACGACCCATAAGGATGACTTTATCAGGATCCAATGTCGAGCTGATCCCTCCCAACGTTTTTAAATTATCTAAAACATAAGCAATGTCGTTGATATATCCTTCAATGACTTCATCGTCGTAAGCGTAACGATAGTCCCGGTTCCTTGAAACATTCCATGCATCTTTAAAAGTCGGAGCAATTTTGCTGCCGTCAGGAAATTTCACAAAATTAGTCACATAAGATTGATCCATCGCAAGAACGGCATATCCTTGTGAAGCAAGTTCTTCGTACAAAACAGTTTCTCTCTGCCGTTCTTCACCACGACCAGGGATAGCGATAATCAGTGGGAATTGTTGAGATATGATGGGCACGGCGTTGGGTTTAGCAAAAGAGATGACCTTTTCCCCCTCTACTATGCCCTCTTCAAGAGTGCCTGGCATATAAGGATAAGCCCCTGAATGACACATAGCGGGGTAAAAAAATTGTACCATCCAACGTCTTGTTTCATTTCCTCTCAGCATTAGACGCAAAGGATCCTGCAGCTCTATCGCTTGCGTACCAACAGAGTAGATACCCGTTGGCTTAGGAAGGGTGAGTTCTTTAGCATACAGGGAGAGAATATTGAAAAGTAAGCTCATCAAAATAGTGCAAAGTATCACAAAAAATTTCATGCTGACCTCAAAATAACCTTTTCTCCATTTTAAAATCGGAAAACGTGTTGTTGAGACAGGAACTGGAAGCCTTTCTTTTCGAAAAATGGCCTTGCAGTAATGCTGGCTTCAGTAAACAGCAGTAAAACACCATTGTTAGCAGCATCTTGTTCAGTGGCAGCCAGAAGTAAAGAAGCCACTCCCTTACCCTGGTAAGCCGGATGTACAAACAACATATCAAGATGACCTTCAGGTCCGAGACTCGTAAACCCAATTATTGTTTTTTCGAGTACAGCCACCCACGTTAGCTGACCGAGGCGGCGTTGAGCAAACACCTGGCGATCAATATTCAACCAGCGATTTGTTCGGTATCGTAGTCTCTGGATGCGACATATCGTACAGCACCTGTAAATACATCAATGACATCATCAAGATCAGTTGGCTGATATGTGCGCAATAATAGATCGGTATATTTTCAGCGTATCACCTCCGGATGCTGCGATAAAAGCTTCCGATTAAGCGTTTTTATACGGTTTTCGCATTCCTGTGGGTAGCAGAGGCCGGTATATTCCGCAACTTCCCGACCAAGCCGCCCATATAGCTGTATCGTTGCCTCAAATGCGCGTTGTGCATCAGTCGCGTCAAACTGCCCAAAAGTTTCCTGCAGCTCAATCCACGTTTGTGGGGCAACCCATTCATGCATACGTAAACCGTTATGCCAGATATCTACAGGTTTAGGGCTGCAGGCAATGGCATGCCATTCCAGCATACACAACAAGAGCTCTTTCATCGTATTATCACGTAGCTTAACCATCCAGAGTTCACCGCGGGCAAGATACTTAGGAATATGAAAGGCTTCAAACCAGAATTCTTCAACCGAGGTTCTGAATGAATATTGTGATGGCAGAGTCCTGCCGGGAAAGCCATATGATGTTGCTGGTAGTCCCGCGGTTATCGCCGTTTTGTCGAGCAGGATACGATAACCACGTTCATAAAGTTCACAGAGCTTTCCTTCGTCAGCCATACCGCGAACACGCTCAATGCCAGCCAGTGTGAAATCAACTTTCACACCATCGCGATAAATGGCGAGGCGGGTTGCCCATTCCTGATCACTATTAGGATCGAGGCGCAGCACAGTAATCAGCTCGCCAATTTTATTCATCCATTGGTCATCGTTCATCAGGACTTCAGGGTTGGATGTGATGATTTCGATATCAATGTCTGAAAGAATATCCGCAGAATTATCATTCCTTGCCAGGGAGCCGGTTTGAATCAATGCCTGTACACCGTCGGCGTTCTTCGCCCATTTGACAATCGCTTCCAGATCCTCATCTTGAGACTTCATCTGATATCCTTGGATTTTCCGCATGTCCAGCCAAAACTAGCAATGACTGATATTTTAGATTTTTGCGTCAGGGCACAAGTTCCGGAGTCTTAGGCCTAAAAGTGGAAATTAATTCACAGTGGTACTCCAATTCATGTACCAAGTGATAGATAAAGGGTCATCGGGTGATCACGGCAGGAGGTAAATCCGTAATGCTCATAGAACGCTTTGGCTCGTTCTCCCTTTGCACCGACCACCAAAGCATATGCAGCTACCTGTTTCTTCGCCTCTAAACAACGCTCAACGGCACACCCAATGAGGAGTCGTCCCAAGCCACGCCTGCGATGGGCAGAATGTGTCGCTAAACGTCCTAGGCGAAAGCACGGCACTGGGTAACGCGGTAGTTTTCGCTGTGTACGTTCATCCATTTGAATCACATCGATTTGAGCGGCGCTCAAACTGTAGTAACCCAATATGCTCTCAGGTACGTCAGTGTCGACCAACACACGTACTACGGCAATACCTTTTTTGCTTTGTTGTACGGCGAAACGATGAATATATTCGTCAAGCTCAGCAACGCCGCAGGTAAAGGATTGGCGGTTATGACGATGTGGATCGAGTAATTGATCTTCAAGCACGAGAAACCTTTTGCGCAATACTTATTGCGTTTTGCAACGCGGCATTAGGTGAAAATGCCACATTAAGCGCTGACGTGAATGCCTGGAAATCTTGATCTGACATCGTGATGCGGGATTCTCTATCTAACAGTTCGCGCGCTTTTTCTTTGGCGGCGGCTCGTACAAATGCAGCCATCGTGGTGCCTACTAAAGCCGCAGCGCGAGAAACAACCTTTTTTTCATTGATATCCATTTTTAAATCAAATCGGGCAGTGGTAGACATACTAACCTCCTAAAATACGGCAAATTTACGTATACGGAAATATACCGTATAGATAAACAGCAAACAAGTGTCACTTAGGATTTTCATGGTCAATTTTCAGTTCCTTGCGGCTGATGGTAAGCGGGATTGGTGATCCTATGCCTGGCTAGATAGTTGATAGTTACCTAAAAGGAAAGCACTTAGTGGTTTTCCGATGCCACGTGAAACGATAAAATTAAGGTATTCATTTTTTGTTTGTTCTTTCACTGAAATTTAAATAGATGTGAATTAATTTTAATTTGCGTCTATCCATTGGTTACATTAAAATGTGTATCTATTAGATATACACGAGGCGTTTGTTATGTACAGAACAGCACCGATCAACATGCGTGTTAAGCCCAGCCAGCATGCATTATTAACCAAAGCCGCTGCGCTCCTTCATAAGGATAGAAGTGCTTTTATTCTGGATGTTGCCTGCCGAGAAGCAGAAAATATCCTCTTGGATCAGCGTCTTTTCTGTTTGAATGAAGAGAAATTTAAGGCATTCGAAGCCGCGCTAGTTACTCCTCTCGCTAGCAACGCCAAGCTTAAGGCGTTATTAACGGAGCTATCACCTTGGGAAAAATAACGGCTCCAGTACTGCTCAGTGCTGAGTACGATACAACCTCATTTAATAGTGGGGTGCTTTCTCTGGATGAATGGCTTATCAAGCGTGCATTGAAAAACCAGAACACCGGAGCCAGCCGGACTTTTGTCATTTGTGAGAATAACAGGGTAGCAGGTTACTATGCCCTCGCGACCGGTAGTGTTGAACGATGGGTCGTGCAAAATTCAATCGCTCGAAATATGCCTGATCCAATACCTGTCATTGTGTTGGGAAGATTAGCTATTGATAGGCAATATCAACGGCGGCGGTTGGGTGCTGCCTTGCTCAAAGACGCTATGTTGCGAACGTTATCTGTTGCTCAAAGTGTGGGTGTTAGATGTCTATTGGTGCATGCTATTTCAGAGGAAGCCAAGAAATTTTATCTAAACTATGGCTTCCTAGTATCACCTATCGAACCCATGACTTTAATTTTGCCCATCCAGCATATCAAAGGCTATTTTACAGAGTAGTATTATTGATATAGCCAGCTGCACGGGTTATCACAGATGTTCACCAGTCAGTCAAAATAGGGGATTAGCTAGCACCATGACGCCATTGCCTGCGGGTTGATTGTAATTACTGTCTTGCCACCCTCTTTTTGTATTCTGATCCAATGATGTTCAATCAACATGTTTAATGCATGGTTACGTTGATCTTTGTCGCGTACGGGACTGGACTGCTGAATTGTCCGAGGGGTAGTTTGTTGCAATCCTTTGGATAGTAGCCATTGCATGAGCATTTTAGCATCTTGATGACGGGTATTAGCGGATGTTGGCGCAAGTAATCGTTTTGCTTCCTGCAAGTGCCAGTTAACGATTTCAATAGCTTGTTCGGTATGCACAAGACTAATATCACCGACAGCACCTTCAAATAAATGGAAAAGGGCGGCTAGACGCGCGGCATTTTCCGCCGTTTTACTGGCAAAATCTTTTACATCAACCCACAGTCCTTCGTTTTTAAGCCCCATCTCAAGGCTGTTGAAAAAAAGGATCCACTTTTGTTTGGCCTGTCGACTAAAAAATAATGTTGGGATAGGGTGACAACCTTGGCGGGTCAGCTTCTTTGTTTGATTCAGGCAAGCTGTAAGGTGTTTTTCATACTCTGCCATATATTTTCTAGATTCAGGCGGCTCCTGATAAAATCGGCTGCCCATGGCGCTTTCGGGATAGGCGAGTAGGCAGCGCGCTAAAAAACCACTTTGTCTGCCAATCCCCTTAGCCTGATTGGCGAGTTTTTGTAATAGGATCGGCTGCATCATCAAATTTAAGGTGAGTCGACGATGTTCAAGTGTATAGTCATCGCTGGTTTTGCGATGAGCAGTGAATGATTTGCCGTCCCACAGTTGATTTAATAGTGCGATAAATCGTAATGGATTTCCTTGCATGCTGTGGCTACCTAGAACAATCCCAGCCTCGTTACTCCAAAGGGAAGCGCTTGGCCAACCATCCGATAGGTTAAAAGCCAGTGCTTCCTGAGTTGCATCCTCGAAATAAAGCCTAGGTTGCAGAGGGATTTCTGGTTCTTGTCGCATTAGGTTACTCAGTAGTAACTTTAAATATTCAGTGTTATCGCCCGTGATCATCGAGCGTTTGATTTGCGTTAATAATCCTTCTTTTTCCATTGACCAGGCATAATGCAAGGATTTTGCGGTTGATACGGCGGGAGCACGTTGCTTTCTTACCCCATGTGCCGTAAAGCCTCGTCGTTCAGGGCGAGGATATAAGGCACGGTTTTCTCCTAACTTGGTGTTTTCTGTTGTTCAATGTATTGCCTGATGATGGATATTGGTGCCCCTCCACAGCTGCTAGCAAAATAGCTTGGTGTCCATAGAGCGCCTTTGTAGTAGTATCGCTCGGCAATATCTGGACGATCTCGGCGCAGTAGCCTGCTGGATACCCCCTTAAGACTGTTAACCAGACTGGATACCGGGAGCTTGGGTGGATAGTTGATCAGCAAGTGAACGTGATCTCGCTCACCGTCCATCTCAACCAATTCAACATCAAAGTCAATGCATACGCTGGTGAAATAGCCTCGCAGTTTCTCAATAGCATCCTGATCAAATATGTTGCGTCGATACTTGGCAACAAACACCAAATGAACATGCATAATGAAAGAGCAGTGTCTTCCTCGACGAATATTAATTTTTTTTGTCATAGACCAAGAGTATAATTTGCAGTATGAAACGACTGCAAGCCTTTAAATTCCAGTTAAGACCAAATGGTCAGCAAGAGCGCGATATGTGGCGCTTCGCTGGAGCCTGTCGTTTTGTGTTCAATAAATCATTGGCCTTGCAGAACGAAAACCATGAAACGGGGAATAAATATGTTCCTTACGCCAAAATGACCGCATGGCTGGTTGAATGGAAAAATTCACCTGAAACGCGATGGTTGAAAGCAACACCATCTCAACCCTTGCAACAATCACTCAAAGCTCTGGAGCGAGCATACAAAAATTTCTTCCATAAAAGGACTTCATTTCCTCGCTTTAAAAAGCGGGGTCAAAGTGATAGATTCCGCTACCCGCAAGGTGTGAAACTTGATCAGGAAAACAGCCGTATCTCTTTGCCTAAACTTGGCTGGATAAACTATCGCAACAGCCGCCAGGTTATGGGTGAGGTTAAAAACGTGACTGTCAGTCAGTCATGCGGCAAATGGTACGTCAGTATTCAGACCGAATATGAGGTTTCCGAACCGGTTCACCCCTCAACGTCGATGATTGGGTTGGATGCAGGTATAGCAAAGTTAGCGACATTGTCAGATGGCACTATTTTTAAACCTGTAAACAGCTTTAAATCGAACCAGAAAAAGCTCGCCAAACTCCAGCGTAAAATGAGTAAGAAGGTGAAATTCAGCAACAACTGGAAAAAGGTCAAAAGCAAAGTCCAAAATCTGCATTCCCGCATCGGTAATATCCGCCGCGATTACCTTCATAAAGTTAGCATGACAATCAGCAAAAACCACGCAATGATCGTCAAAAATAAGCGTTTTCTGAAAGAATTATCATGGCATTATCTTTACGCTTCTTTACTGAAAATTAATTAAATTGGAATATAAGAATGATATATCCTCCACCGCTTCCAGATCCATTGAAAGAGTACTACAAAAGAAATGATAAACTATTTGGAGAAGATTTTCATGCTAAATTAAATAACATTTATCATAAAAATCATACAGGAAAAAAGGAGGTTGTGATATCTAGCGAAGAACGTTATTTTTCTGAAAACAGTCTAGAAAGCTGTTATAAGATTCACAATTCACCCGCTGTTTTAGAACATAAAAAGATTGTGGAAAGCGATTTCCCTCAATCTTTTTTATTACATTTAGTTCCAAATTTTATTGAATCATTATTGTATAAAGGAAACAGCTCAGGCTTCATTGTATTCAATCAAGTTCGATATTCGGACGATATAAAAAAAGAAAAATATATTATAAACAACAAGGAACCTATAATTTTTATGCACAAAAATGGGTTGTGTTACGGATTAGCATTTGCCTGGTTAGTGAGACAAGGAAATGATAGCAGTAATGATTTTTTTGAATATATTAAAACAGAATCAGGCTATGATGAAATCTGTTATGTACATAAAATACAAAAAAGTAAAAATGATATTAAAAAACGAGAAGAAAAAATTAAAAAACGAGAAGAAGGAATTAAAGAATGCGAAGAAAAAATTAAAGAATTCGAAGAAGAAATTAAAAAAGAGCCAAAAAGTACAATCTATCAATTTTTCATAGATGTAAAAAAAGATATTATAAATAGCAGAGAAAATACTATAAAAATAAATAAAGATATGATAAATGCCAACGAATTTATTATAAATATCCGCATAAATAATTTTGGCTATTACGATATAGATAATGGAGATAAAAAAATATATGTTTATACAATCAATGACTATGTAAATGACATGACAGGTAAAAAACATCGGTGTAGAGAATTAGCTATCAATATATTCCCAACAAATGATGGTCGATATCATATTAGATACAATAATAATCATACGATAGCTCTGTTTATTGATAATAAAACCAACAAATTTAAATTGTTTGACGCCAATTATGGTGAGTATTCGTTTTTTACTCTTACCGACATGAAGAACCACTTCAACCAATTTTATCGAGCTAAAGGGGAAATAACAAACATTTTCGCCTACCAGGTTATACCAGAGCCAGATCTGACTGCAGCTACCGCAACGGCTTAAAGTGTAATATAGACCTAGCGCCCCGGAACTTGTGCCCTGACGCAAAAATCTAAAAGATTTAAAGCTATGATTAGCTAAAAAGCTTGATATGTTAGCCGCTGCACACAGTGAACGAGATTTGTTTATTCCAACCAGTAATTATTACAAACGCCTCTCTGGACAGCTCGATGGTTTGTCCAGCATAAGAGTCAATATTTAATGGCGGTTAATGTTTCGGTGGAAAGAGGGATATGCTGAAAACATCTACCTTGATCCTCATCAAGATACCTAGTAGGGGGATTTATGCTTGATACCACTACCCGTGAACCCACCACTGTGGGTGAAATTTTGCAGGAAGAATTTTTAACCTCGCTGGGGATAAGTCAGGAAGAATTAGCAGGCATTATGGGAGTTACCCGCGCAACGGTTAACCGGTTGTGTAAGGGACGGTCGTTTAACCGTAGAGAAAGAGACATTGTTTCCTGAATTGTTCGAGACAACCCCTGAGTTTTGGTTAAACCTCCAAGCTGCTCATGATCGTTGAAAAGCGCGTGAAACCCTTCAAAAACGTCCCCCAATGCGGCCAATTATGGAAATGCTGGGACGGCGTATCTCACACGCATGATCCTGCTCAAATAAAAAAGAGTAATAAAATCTTGTATTACTGACAATGGTCAGTATAATAAACAGAAGGGAGTGGAATTATCCACTACCAACCAAAGCCCCCACGGGCAGGAGATTTAAAATGAATGTACAAGAATCCCTAAACGTTTTTGGTTTATCCGGTGAATTGACCGAGCAGGACATTAAAACGACCTATAAAAAAATGGCACTGAAATATCATCCAGAGCGTAACCCTTTAGGTGACGAAATGATGAAAGCCGTTAATGCTGCTTTTGATTTTTTGATCGCGAACATCGACAAAATCAACCAGTTTCAGAGTAATGACGAAAGCGCCCGTTACAACTACGGCGAGGAATTGGAAAATGTATTAAATATCCTTTCTTGTCTGGCGGGCGTGATTTATGAGATCATTGGTAACTGGGTTTGGATAAACGGTGAAACCCACGAACACAAAGACACCTTAAAAGAAATGGGCTGTAAGTTGGGCAGTAAAGAAAAAACAGTGGTTTTACCGCCCAGAAGAGCATAAAAGCCGCTTTAACCGCAAAGAGCATACGCTAGAAGAAATACGGGAAATGTATGGAACGGACGGACGCCACAAAGCGAAAGGCTGGAAGAAAGTAGAAGCCAGAGCATAACCAGAACGGGGGCGAAAGCCCCCTTAAACTATTATCCGGTATGCCGTAAAACCTCGGCCTTTAAGGCGGGGAGGATGTCAAAAATAATATGAGTTCATCAAATGAAATGTATATTAGAAAAGGTATTGGAAACAGAACATATTGCGTAACCTGTCAAAAAATGGATGATGGATGTTTATTAAAATTTGAGAAAAAAATAAAAATACGGTCAAAGAAAAAAATAGCAGACGAATCGAAATCCACCACAAGGCAAGTTGTTTTTAATAAAATAATAAAAACACAATCGATTGGTTCGATAAATCATGATGATATTTTTTCGTCATTATCGCCTGTAGAAAAAGATATATTCATTAATATCATTAAAGAAATGACAGATGGTTACAACAATGAAAAGTGAGTTATCAACGCCAGAAGAAATTAAACGTTTGCGTGTTAAAGCAAGGTTAACACAAAAAGAAACTGCTGACCTGTTTGGTATCTCACTATATAGTGTCGTCATGAGATCTTGAGCCATAGAGCAAGGCATCGTATTTGTACAGCAGCGAGAAAAGAGGAGGTATTTTTTGCATAACGAGTAGCAATACCTCGCCAGCGCTTTAGGTGCAGAAAAGCATTTTCCACGAGATGTCGATGCTTGTAGAGCGCTTTATCGTACTCACGTTGAATTTTACGATTCTTTTTAGGTGGTATTACGATTTGCATGCCGGCTTCTTCTGCTTTTTTAATGATGTTATCACTGTCATAGCCCTTGTCAGCCAACAGATATTCTGCTGCAATACCTTTGGTTAAATTCGTTGCTTGCTGACAATCTGCTGTGGTACCTGATGTAATAAAAATTCTGACCGGCATACCATGCGCATCCACGGCCAGATGTATCTTACTGTTGAGCCCCCTTTTGTGCGCTCCATATCCTGATTACCGCCTTTTGCGCCTGCTGCATGAGGGTGAACTTTGCTATGAGTGGCATCAATCATCAGCCATTCAAAATCTGGCTCCACAATCAGCGCTTCGAGCAGAGACTCCCATAGCCCCTTGTCACGCCAGCGGCAAAACCGGCGATGAGTATTTTTCCAACCGCCATAATCAGGCGGTAAATCACGCCAGGGAGCGCCGGTTCTCAATATCCAGAAAACAGCATTAATAAACTGCCTGTTATCTCTGGCTATGCCACCCCAAGTGCCTTTTCTCCCCGGGAGATGAGCTTCCAATAGGCTCCAAACATGATCGGATATATCGTGGCGGCGATGGGCTAAATTCATTCCCGAATCATCTTTCATTATTGAATCATCTCAACAGTTGTCGTTATTTGTTACATGATAATATATTTTTTATTACGTGACGACACTACTTAAGATGAGGTGACGAAATTTCCGGCGGTTCCAGCGACAGATATTGATGGCTGCTGAAGTCTAGCTGCGCCTATCTTTGCTAAATCAATTTTAAAGCCCCATAAGCGCCCAAGCGTGACTTTAACGTTTAAATCTTCAGTCTGGTATGGATAATAAGTTTACGGCGCTTACAGGTGCCTTAGAGAGAAGATTATCGCGGCATTGAATGGATGTTTACCCCTGTTAAGTTTCTTAATCTGTTGCAATTTAAAAAATTTCTAGCAAAACGAATTTGTTAGATTGGTAACGCTCGCCGCAAGAATGGCCTGAGCAAAGCGAAGGCCGTTCGAGGAAACGGAATATCATTTGATGCTGAAAAGGAACTTGGTCACTCTTTGAATAAAATATAAGCATTTGGTTTGTGATTACACGTTGTTTAGAGTGAAAAAGATCCACCCGGATATTTTCCGCGTCCGCGGATTAAAAAAGATTAGCGGGAAAGGTTGAATTATATTTTTTTTAAAATCATGTGGTTATATTATTATTTTTTAGGATCGCGCTACTCGCTATACCCCTATTGGTATCCGTTATCCCCCCTATTGTGGTTTGCGTATTAGCAATGCGGTGATTATTGAAAATTACGATCTTATGATACGAAATGGAGCGCTCAAGCGTTCGAGAATACCGTAGGTAACAGCGGCCATAAGAAATGAATTCAGTGAGGGGATACCCCATTCAACCGTCAATCCAACAAAACTACCAGCAAGCCAAGCAATAATCGCTGACCACCCTATTAATAACGTAGAAGCCGTAGTGGGTAGATTTCCTTTAGCACGAGTAGTATCAAGCAGTACACGGCTCGTGCGTAAAATGTAATAGTCAATCAACATCACTCCCCCAATAGGAGGGAAAAGGACGCCCAACAGAATAAGGAAATCGGTAAATTTATCTAATATACCGAACACAGAAAGCACGGTACTGATGGCGCCAAATGCCAATGTTATCCAGGTATAGCGCCATTTTTTACCTGTGATACCTTCGACAACATTTGTGACTGCCAATGAAGTGGTATATAAAATCACGTCATTCACTTTAACCGAAGAAAGAATGATCGTCAGTAATCCAATCCAGCCCGCGCTCTGTGTCATAATTGTAACAACATCCGGGGTATTAAGTGTGTGAGCAACTAATATTGCTACACCATTAACGATGAATTCACCGATAATAATCGTCGCGGTGATCATCCAGAATACATCCCGCTGACCACGACAATAACGGCTAATATCTGGAGTAATAATCGCTCCAACAATATAGCTCCCCGCTACGGCAGTGGCAGCAGCACCCAGGGTTAGTGGGGTACCCATTGGTGCAGCAGCAATCAGATCAACCAGATTATGCCCTTTCAATATATCGAATAAAATCCAACCAATGACCAGAAAAAATAGCGGAACCGTGATTTTGGCCGTCCAGCTTAATGCCCGAAATCCAAAAGCGACTAATACGGTAAGGGATAGACCAGATAGTGCTGCCGCCATGCCAAAATTAAGCTGTTCATTAGTTGCGTACACTAATCCTTTAGCCAGGATCGAGTTTTGCATACACAACCAGCCTACAGTGCTAACAATGATAGCGCACCCAATCAACACTGAACCAAAACGGCCAAACCCACACCAACGGGATAATAAGCTGGTTGATAATCCTTCACGCGCGCCAGCTATCCCCATAAACAGACCAACAAACTCAAGAATAAGACTCCCCAGCAACGTAGCTAGCATAGGTATGTCCCAACGTCGCTCCTAGCATAAATTGGGACAGGGCGGATATTCCACCGACACGGATTAATATAATATTGAAAAGATTAGAACGAGCATGAAGGGGGACACGACCGAAAGCATAATCGTCGGTGATAGGGTTGTTTCTTCTCAAAGGGGTTCGGGGTGAGTAACCCCCTCAAAATGAATGCTCAGTTGGGGGATGAATTTTTTTGGAAGGTAACGGTGATAATTTTTTTCTTCGCAAAAACATTTAAACTCGTCAGAGTTCTTAACCCCGGCTTTTGTATAGAGTAGTTGCAGACGATTTTCTATTGTTCTACGAGAAAGGTTCAGCCTCTCACCTATAGCGCTACATTTCATACCTTGTAGTCTGAAAAAAATCACTTCGCATTCTTTTTCATCAAAAAAACCATCGGGATTTCTCAACAATAATGAACCTGGCATCGATCCTTTTACATAACTGTCTAAAGAACAAACCTCGAGAGTTTTAACATAACCAACAACCCCAATACACTCCTGTTTATCATTGAAATACGGATATTTTCTTACAACGTAGGGATAATCAACAGCTTTAGGGTAAAGTTCCAGTGTGACCAGATCTTTTTTAGTTTTGAATACCTTTCTATCTTGTTCTTTAAATGATTCAGCCCCTAACTCTGCTAACGTCGATTCGACTTCATGATCAATTTTACCGACCATATCCGAGCTAGATTTTAAACTGTTTAAACGAATCAACGCTGGATTGGCATAGACGAAACGGGATTCAAGGTTTTTAATACCCCAAGGCTCTGGTACTTGGTCAAGTATTAATTTTAATTCATTCGGAATAGTGATTTCAGGAATCGTTTCATAGTTCATAATTAATTTTTCATCCTTCTATCGTAGATAGTAAGTTTTAATAAAAAACAAACCGTTAAATAAGCTAATACCAAGCGCTAACGATTCATCGCTCTTTAATAGCTATATTATACCGTACTATTTACTCAGGGTGGGATCCCACTCATTAATTAATCAATATCAGATTATAAAACGAACAATTTGTGCATATTAATTAAACAAATAAGAAAATTTTGTCTGCGAAATGCTTAAATATCAATCTTGTTGATGACAAAAAATACAAAGTGGAATCCCGCCCTGACTATTTACTTACCATTAGTATAGAGTATTTTTTACTTAATCCATCAACTACGTAAGTAAGATAGTTGATGGACTTGTTTTTTATCCTATCGATTTTAAAGCCACATAAACCACTTAGCGTTAATTTAAGGTTGAAGCCGTAGTTAGGTATGGGTAAGTCAAAGAAAGCATCTCTATGGCCGTTCTAGAGACTTTAGAAGGGCATCATAGTATCTATCTCTGTATTGATTGATTTTTTGATGAGATTTTTTCTAATTTCCAAAAAAATTCTAATGAAAATGATTTTGTTAGATCTGTAACGCTCGCCGCAAGAATGGCTTGAGCAAAGCGAAGGCCGTTCGAGGAAGCGGAATATCATCTGATTCTGAAAAAGAACTCGGTCACTCTTTGACTAAAAGATGAGCACTTGGTTTGTGTTTGTAATTACAGGTTGTTTAGTGTGAAAAAGATCCACTCGAAGATTTTTCGCGCGCGCGGATTAAAAAAGATTATTTTCTTTTGATTATAAAAGATTAGTGAAAAAATTAACTTCTAATATTTTTCTTTTAAATCAATAAATTATTCCATTATTTTTTTGTGCTTTGGTATCCGCTATGCCGTGCTTTGGTATCCGCTATGCCGTGCCTTGGTATCCGCTATGCCGTGCCTTGGTATCCGCTATGCCGTGCTTGGTATCCGCTATGCCGTGCCTTGGTATCCGCTATGCCGTGCCTTGGTATCCGCTATGCCGTGCTTTGGTATCCGCTATGCCGTGCTTGGTATCCGCTATGCCGTGCCTTGGTATCCGCTATGCTGTGTCACATTAACTAATTTAATCTTAATTATAACTTATTGAAATTATTGTTATATATATAATATCGGTTTGATTTAATAGAAATAAAAAAGCGGGTATTGTTTTTTAGATCGGAGGTGCTATATTGAATGGAGTGAATTTTATTCAATTGACTAATGAATTTAACGCAGGCGGAAAAAGGGCTTAAACTTTCTCCACCGGCTGACCACTACAACCTAGACAGAGGCTGATATGGCTAAGATTGATCGTAACTCATTACGAGTGTTTTACCAATGCTCCCTTTCATTTTATTCCCTTCTTGTTTGTTTTGATTCTATTTTTTCAAGTGTTTATTTGAAAAATCTCATTAAATTTTTTAATGGGAGAAACAAGTGATGCTCAAAAATATTCAAGATTTGATGAAGCTCGGGTTAGAAAATCTTGAAAAAAAACAAGCTGATGGATTAAATGATCTTGAAGCTCACAAAGCATTCATTGAGGCATCTCTAGCGAAAGAAAAAAGGCGAAATACGCCCAAAAATGAAATGATTGAAAGTAAAACAACAGGTTCTCTACTGCCTTCTTGTTCGAATAATGTTTTTATACTTCCTAATGCTATTTTGCGGTGCTCTTTGTTCGGCATAGTTGCAAAAGGGAAGAGGTGTTATGAGAAAAAAAGTCTCAAAGCTGCTGTTAAAGGTATTACGGTTAAGTTTACTGGTGAACAACTTGATCAAGCCGATCTTGATGTCTGGGCAGAGTGTATTCATCGTTGCCGAGGTTATGAATTAGGAGAAAAAATCCGTTTTTCTTCACATTCTTTTCTCAAAGCAATTCGGCGCAGTACAGGTAACTCTCAGCATGAATGGTTGAAATCTTGTTTACTCCGGTTGTCAGCTTGTGTATTGGAGCTTGGTGATGGACGTTTTTTCTATGTGGGGCACCTTCTTCAGGAATGGTATCGAGATGAAAAAACTGGAGAATATATTGTTGTAATTAATCCAAAAATTGCAGTGTTTTTTTCAGTCGACATGTGGACAGGAATTTTAGCGGAACAGCGAGCAAAATTGAAAAATAAACCGTTAGCAAAGTGGTTACATGCCTTTTACAGTACGCACGATAAGCCATTTGAATACAAAGTAGAAACATTAATGAATTTATGTGGTAGTGAAGTTTTTGCGGTGAAGACCTTTAAGCAAAAACTTAAAAAATCCCTTGTCGATCTCTCTGATGTGACAGGTTGGGAGTGTTCGATAGATAAAAATGATTTGGTACAAGTAAAAAAGAATTAATATTGGCGCTGCTTGCAGGAGTTAGCCGCTCCCGCATGCAGCTAATCACATAAACCTATTCTGGAGGTCTATATGACTGCGTTTGATCCTACCCAATTTATCCAGTTTCACAAGGTTTTTTCGGAACTTTCCGTTGCGCAAAGTGAAACGGTGCTGCTATTTGCAATAGGGATTCCCTATGAAGACATAGCGGATTTTCGTCATATTTCGGTGAAAAGTGTGAGAAGACATCTCCATGAATCAATGAAGAAATTATCTATTTTTTCCCTAAATTCACTACGTTCTGTAATTATTATTCGTTTATTTTTATTCACATTTAACGGTATTTCAGCTGGTCAGTGATGCTGTGACTGCCAGTGTTTTCTAAACACGGAAAATACCGGTGGGTTTAGTGACAATATAACGGGGGCGTTGTTCATCGGTAGCGTTTTTTGTTAGCATAATCCCTCTTTTCTATTTTCTGTTTTTTTATGGATAACCATGAAAAAGAAAAAGCCGGTATTGCAAGATATTGCTGACATGATCGGGATCAGTAAGATGACAGTGAGTCGTTATCTATGTGATCCACGCCGAGTTTCAGAGCGCTTACAAGTCAAAATTGCTACCGCTTTAAATGAATTCGGCTATATTCCCAATCGGGCTCCAGGTATTTTGTCTAACTCTACCAGTCGTGCTATCGGTGTATTATTACCTTCACTGACCAACCAAGTATTTTCTGAAGTTCTGCGTGGTATTGAAAGTATTACTGATAAACACCATTACCAAACCATGTTGGCACATTATGGCTATCAGCCAAAATTGGAAGAGGAAAGGTTAACCTCATTGCTTTCTTACAGCATTGACGGCTTAATTTTATCGGAACGCACGCATACAGAGCGTACACTGAAAATGATAAAGGTCGCTGGGATACCTGTGGTTGAAGTCATGGATTCTGTTTCACCGTGCATCGATATGGCAGTAGGTTTTGATAATTTTAAAGCGGCCTATCAAATGACCAAACGCATGATCACACGTGGATACTGTAATACAGTCTACTTAGGTGCACGTCAGGATGAGCGTACGCTGATAAAACAACAGGGATATGAACGGGCGATGTGTGATAATCATTTACAGCCAAAGAGTGTCCTTGTTGCGTCTCCTTCTTCCTACTCGATAGGTTGTCAATTATTGGATAAAACTTTGAAAGTTCATCCGAAAACAAACGGTATTTTCTGTACGAATGACGATCTGGCTATTGGTGCGATGTTTGAGTGTCAGCGGCGGGGTTTAGCCATTCCTAAGGATATGGCTATTGCTGGTTTCCATGGACATGATATTGGTCAGGTTATGAAACCACGGTTAGCGAGCGTATTAACACCTCGTGAGTGTATTGGTCGAATGGCTGCTAAATGTTTGCTGGAACGTTTACACAATAAAATGTCTTCTTCTAAGCAAATTGATGTGGGCTTTTCTGTTATTGATGGGGAAAGTATCTAGCGATGATACGTAATAAAGAGTATTAAATACTTGGTTTTTTGTTTTGATAAGTGGTAGTTTGAGTAATAAGTGAACCTTACTCTGTTTAAAAGGTGAAGCATAGAGTTAAAAAATAGAGGGTGATATCATGAAAACAAAAGCTAATCTGATGAAAAATATGATATTAATATCAGAAATTACTGCCATTTCTTCGTGCTTTTTTTCACTTTCAAATGTTACCGGTAACATTGTTAGTGTCATGAATATGACCTCACTGTAGGAGTCGATATGAATATCCAACAGTGTCCGCCGCATCACGTTTATATTGTTATGGGTGTTTCCGGCAGTGGAAAATCTACCCTTGCCAATGCGGTTGCTCGCCAGCTTAATGCGGCTTTTCTCGATGGGGATTTTTTACATCCCCGCGCAAATATTATCAAAATGTCTCAGGGGCAAGCCCTGAATGATGAGGATCGAATGCCTTGGCTGGCCATTCTGAGTGATGCGGCTTTTGCTATGCAGCAGAGTGTCCACGAAATTTCGTTGATTGCCTGTTCTTCATTGAAAAAATGTTACCGGGACCATTTACGCTTAAATAACAAAAATCTTTCGTTTATCTATTTGAAGGGTGATTTCGATGTTATCGAGCGCCGACTTAAAGCCCGTCATGGCCATTTTTTTCAGTCTCAACTGTTAATCACACAATTCAATATCTTAGAAGAACCCAATGAAGATGAACAGGATGTCTATGCCATTGATGTCAATGTACCACTTAAGGATGTCATTGCCGCTACCGTGAAGCATATTCACGCCAAAGGAACCCAAGCAATGGAAGGGAGCAAGGAAAAATTATGAATATTTTAACGCTGGTGTTAACAGCTATGGGATCAGTTTTGTTGCTGTTATTTTTAGTGATGAAAGTACGTATGCACGCTTTTATTGCTTTAATACTGGTTTCCGTGGGTGCAGGGGTATTTTCTGGTATGCCTGTTGAAAAAATAGCTGAGACTATGCAAAAAGGGATGGGAGGGATATTAGGATTTTTGGCTATTGTGGTCGCTTTGGGGGCGATGTTCGGTCGAATTTTGCATGAAACTGGGGCGCTTGATCAAATTGCAATGAAATTGCTACAAACATTTGGTGAAAAACGTGCTCATTATACGTTAGGTATCGTCGGTCTTATCTGTGCTCTCCCCTTGTTTTTTGATGTAGCAGTAGTGCTACTTATTGGCACCGTATTTGCCATTGCCCGTCACACACGTGGTAATGTTATTAAATTGGCTATCCCATTGTTTGCCGGTGTGGCTGCCGCTGCCGCCTTTTTGCTGCCAGGATCGGCTCCAATGCTGTTAGCGTCCCAAATGGGTGCTGACTATGGTTGGATGATTTTGATTGGTCTGGCGGCGGCGATCCCTGGAATGATCCTGGCTGGTCCAATGTACGGTAGCTTTATTAGCCGTCACGTTATTCTCACATTACCTAAAGAGACGGGGGAAAACAGCCATAAAGGCCAGCTACCTTCATTTGGTTTTAGCTTGGCGTTGATACTTTTTCCGTTAGTGTTAGTGGGTTTGAGAACTCTAGGTACAGGCTTTGTTGAGCAAGGCACCCCTTTGTTCCATTGGTTAGAATTTATCGGTCATCCGTTTACTGCACTTTTAGCCGCGTGCTTAATTGCTATTTATGGTTTAGCGCTCCGTTGTGGGATGAATAGAGAGAAAATCATGGATATTTGCTCAGCCGCTATCCAGCCCGCCGGTATTATTCTGTTGATTACAGGAGCAGGTGGGGTATTTAAACGGGTTTTGGTAGATTCAGGTGTCGGCCCGGCTTTGGGTAATGCACTGATCAATGCAGGTTTACCTATTGCTATTGCTTGTTTTGTACTTTCTGCTGCCGTACGTGTCATTCAAGGTTCCGCGACTGTGGCGGGTTTAACGACAGTGGGTCTGGTGATGCCGGTTATCAGTGAATTGGGTTTCAGTGGGGCACAGATGGCCGCGCTCTCTATTTGTATCGCAGGGGGATCGATTGTACTCAGTCATGTTAACGATTCTGGTTTCTGGTTGTTCAGTAAATTCACCGGAGCGACCGAAGCCCAGACGTTGAAAACATGGTCGGTAATGGAAACTATTTTAGGAACGACAGGTGCAGCAATTGGCATGATAGCTTTTGCCATGCTGTAACTTTTATTTTAATAGAAATGTAACAGTAGATATTTAGGGACAGAGAAAATGTTGTTAAAACAGTTTTATTGATTCATTAAAATCTTAGAGGGATGAGATATGTTTATTTACGACGATAACCACACTAAATGTCTTATGAAGGTTTTTCATGAGCTTTCAGCAGCAGAAGTGAGAATATTGGTTATGTACTCATCAGACATTGCAAATAAGGATATTGTTTTTAAATCAAGGTGTCGCGATTGTGGCGGGTTTGACGACAGTGGGTCTGGTGATGCCGGTTATCAGTGAGTTGGGTTTCAGTGGTGTACAGATGGTCACGTTCTCTATCTGTATAGCAGAGGAATCGATTGTACTCAGTCATGTTAACGATTTTGGTTGTTCAGTAAATTCATCGGAGCGACCGAAACCCAGACTTTGAAAATATAGTCGGTGATGGAAACTATTTTAGGAGTGGTTCATTAAAATCTTGGAGGGATTAGATATGTTTATTTACGATGATAATCAGACTAAATTTCTTATGAGGGCTTTTCATGAGCTTTCAGCGGCTGAAGTGAGAATATTAGCTATGTACTCATCAGGCATTGCAAATAAGGATATTGCTGTTAAATTAAACATTAGTGTGAAAACGGTAAATTCTCATCTTAACAATGCTGCCCATAAATATAATTTACAGTCTTTTTCAGAATTAAGATCGTTATTTAGCATAAGATTGACACTGTTAACGTTGGAGATCCGAGATACTGCGCTTTGTACCGAATAAATTTCTATGTTTTTTTTAATATAAGTATTTGTTCTATATCCATAAATAATAGAGTAGCTAAAATAGATATATAAAAATGTATTTTGTTATTTTAATTCAGTAGACGACAATATAAAAAATAACTATATAACTATTGTTTTTATTAAAATGTGACATGCATCACATGATGGGTTATTTGAGACAGGGTAATTGTATTGATGCATAATTTTTTGTTAATTGCAACGTGTCTTTTTTCCTCGTATACATCATCTAAAGGTTATTGTAATTTATAGTCGTATTTATAAAAAAGAGATTAAATTAAGGAGCAATAGAGAGTGACATTAGATAATGATTTTAATGAAACAGGAACGACAGTGACGGTTAAAATAACAGCGAAGGCAAATAATTTTTTAATAGAAAGTGCTAGACATTCAAAAAGAACAAAAAAATGTGAATCAGAATTAAGATTGGAAGATCATTTGCGTCGTTTTTCATCCATCTCTGCGATTGGTATAACGAAGAATAGATGTGAATAGAATAATAATTTGATCACTGGGAATATTTATATCTTGTCAGAAAAAAAGATATCCGAGAAAAATATCATTATGAGCAACCGACAAAGTAGGGCGAGAAACCGCGCATTAAAAGAAAAAATAGTAGCGGCCACACGAAATGAAAAGAAAAAACTATTTAATAAATAAAAATCAATTTAATTGGGATTGACTGGCGATGACCAATATTAATCATTCATTAAAATCATTTCCCCTAATATCCATAATGGAAAGTAGCAACGATATTTGGGGTATAAAAGATTGCGAATCCCGATTTATTTATACTAATCGGGCTTTTCGTGAATTTTTAAATATTCCGGCCCGATTTAAAATTGAAGGAAAGCGTGATGAACAACTTCCCACGCCGATTTCTGAATTTGCTCCGGAGTTGCAAAAACAAGATCTGGACACTATTAACAGTGGGCAAAGAGTGACGCTGATTAAAACCCATTTTTTTGGTCGAGAGAAAAAGTTGCAACCTTATTTGTATGAAAAGTTTCCGCTCTATGATGAAAATAATGAGTGTGTAGGCACGGTGTTTTATGGCAAAAAAATGGATTTTATTTCACCCCAGCAATATGCGAGCAGGATCAATCCTTCGGGATTAAAGGTGGCTCCTCCAATGAAATTATTTAACAAGTCAGAGCTGAGAATCATATTTTTTATATTGCAGTCGATGAGTGCTAAGGAGATCGCGAGGAAACTCTATCGCTCTCATAGGACGATAGAAAATAATCTGTACAGGATGTACCAAAAATCGGCAGTCAGTTCCTTGAAAGAATTTAAAAAATTTTGCCAGAAAGCCGGATTTGATCGTTATATTCCACCCGAATTTATTCCGCTTGGTATCCAGTTTATTGAAAATAGGAGGGCGTCGTGATGAGTAACCGACAAAGTAGGGCGAGAAACCGCGCGTTAAAAAATAAAATAATAGCGATCGCGCAAAATGAAAATAAAAAATTATTTTATAGATTAATAAATTGGCTAAAGAAAAAAAGAAAGCCAGAAAAACACTATTTACTCAGTATAAAATAAAACACTTTTCCTGGCGGTAAAATAAATTATTCACTGTTCGCGATGAAGAGAGAAAAAAAGAATCAGTGCTGAAAATTTGCGATGCGCTTCGCAGATTATAAAAGGGATGAAGGATTTATTTTTAAAATAATAATTAACGTGAAGCCGTCATGCGCTGCACGGGAAATCCTTGCCGTTTTATTAAATGAAGACATTTTTATTATTTATTCGCGTTTAACGCAGGGCTTCGTATTGCCTGCATTTAGAGAAAGTACCTTCCAGTAGGTGGAGAACGCAGGCACACACTGGATAGCCGGACGGTGGGCGATAAACGATAGCCGGGCTTGGGGCGGGAACAGTCTGTACAGTATGTTCATTCGACGAATAGGACGACTGATTTTGTGAGATAAATCAGCAATCCAAGTAGCAAAAGTGAATTCACTATGCGTCCACGCGAGTGGGCGCATAAATGAATTTTCTTAACAAAGCAGGCCATCAATTTGTTTGGATATACCCAATGAATTTCGAGTTACCGCAAGGCGGCCAGGGGGTGAGACCGATGAGCGTAGATAGACTACGTGATGCGGCGAACACCCGTAGCCAATGCCGCCGTAACTTGAAAGGCGAAGGGTATACAAGGGAGGAACTCTCATGAAAACAACCTTGACCCCGGAAAAAAGAGGCTTATGCACCATAACTCCTCGCGATTTAAGGGACAAATTCGCAGGCTATTTGAATACGTTACCTTTGCATCAAGAGGCCGGCAGGGATCCTGTTTTTTGTCAGGAAGAGCGTGATGCATTGTTCACCTTGTTGGATCACGTTGAAGCGAGCTTGCCTGAATACCGTATTGTTAACGAAATTCACCCAAAAAGAATGATGATTTACTCCCTCCTTTGTTTTTACATGAAAGTGATCCCTCATGAAATTAATGCCAACCCTCGTATTTTTATCGATGTTGTTGGGTGGCTGTAGTAGCACGCGGCATCATCGGCCTGCCGATAACGATGCCCTGAACTTTGTGGCGACCCAAATACACACGCATAGCCAACGGATTGCCCAGGCGCAAGAGAGGCTAAAACAGGCTAGTGCTACAGCGATACGCCCTCGTTTATCGGAGCACAAGCTGAGGACAGCAACAGGCCTCACGCAACCCCCCACGCCGGTCGCAACCGTGTCGAAGCAGGCGCTTAACAAGGACGTTAACGCAACAGCGGACAGTAAGGAAAAGCGCACGACGGTATCGAGCGGCTTCATCTCAACGAAGGCCACGACGCCTGCGGTTAAGGGTAGCGTTAAGTCGGTACCAAAACCGATTCAGGCGGCAAAAATGTGGCGAGCAGAACGGGGCTCCACCCTCAAAGATACGCTGTATGTGTGGGCGGCAGCACAGAAGTGCCCGCATGGGCAGAATGCCACCTGGAATATTGTCTGGGCAACCGAAATCAATTACCGCATTGATGCCCCTTTATCCTTTCCCGGGAGTTTTCGCGAGGCGTTAAACGGCGTATTTCACTTGTATACCACGGCCACCGTGCCCTTGTTTGCCGGTATCAATACCCCCCAATGCTTGCTGAAAGTCGATGACAAGGCGGTGCGCTAATGAGTCTGGGGTATTGGTTGTTGTCGATGTTTTTAGTGCTTTTTTTGATGATTGCCGATATGAACCACCGGGGGGCTTATCAGGCCACGCAAGCGGCTGACAGTGCAAACCAGCAGCGCGCCCGTCAGACGGTGCATTACATCAATACCATTAATGATTATTTGTACGCCAACCCGCAAAATCGGGGTGTTATCAGCGAGGCGAAATTGGGTTTCGCCTCTGTGCCGTCGTTGGCACATGTTATTGAAAAGGGTCGGGTCTTTGTCTACCAACCTAACCAACCGGGGTTAATGCGTGCACTGAGAGCCCAGACCCGCGATTCGGCGCTGCTAGGACGGGTACACCAGCGCCGCTTAGTGGATAACCGGGGTGATGAGTTAAACATCACGCTTCCTAACGTCATTCCTGACACCGCGCTTGTCTATCTCAATTGATAGGGTTTTTTTCATGCCAAAAATGTCCACTGTGTCGGCGTTAGCCTTCGCACTCAGTCTTCTGCTGGTCGGTTGTGCCAGCTTTGATCGCGTTAACCACATTAAAAAGCAGGCCGATGAGGAGCTCCGCCACGCAAAACAGCAATTTACGCAAATCACGTCAGGCTCACCGGTGCAAGAGTTAAGCACCCAGTGGATCAATCCGCTGCCGCTAAACAGCACAACGCCAACGCGGGCGCCATTACCGGGGTGTGCCGTGACCTTTACCCGTCCTGGCGAGGTGACATTGGCCGAGGTCAGTGCCTTCATCACCCGTACTTGCCGTATCGTGGTAGTGGTGACCCCGGATGCGCAATTTTCAGCCGGGCAAGGGAAAACCGAAAAAATGCAGGGCGCGCTGCCCGCCCCGGAGGCCAGTGGTATGGTGCCGTTGGAGGCCATCGGGGGCAATGAGAGACCCAACATGCCCTCGAACCGGCCCAATCGCCTGCGGGGCGTTTACTGGCAGGGCTCTCTGGCCGGGTTGCTTGACGATGTCACCACGCGATTAGGGCTCTTCTGGCGTTATGAGCAGGGGAGGGTGTCGATTTTTTATCTGGATACCCGCACGTTCCCGGTGATGTTTCTCGATTCCAAGACCGCCTTTAGTTCAAAAGTGGTCAGCGGAACCACAACATCATCGGGGGCGTCTGGCAGCAGCGGCGGGTTGTCGGGCGATGTGAATACCTCGCAGATCACCACCACAGAAATGAAAGGAGAACGCTACCACGATTTACAGAATACCGTGAAGGCGATGTTGACACCCGGTACCGGGCGCTTGTTTCTGGCCGCAGGGTTACTGACCGTCACCGATACCCCCCGGGTGCTTGGCGAGGTGCAACGGCATATTGATGATCGTAACAAGGAGCTCACCCGTCAAGTGGTGCTCAACGTGAAAGTGTTTTCAGTGGCAAAACGCCAGCAGGATCAAATGGGAATCGACTGGCAGGCGGTATTTAACGCCGGCCGTGTGGCGGGGTCACTGGGCAGTACCTTCACGGAGGCATCGGCTTCTGCGCTGACGGGAGGCTTGTCTATTCTGGACGGCACATTTGCCAACTCAAAAACCTTCATCAAAGCACTGTCTGAACAAGCCAGTGTGTCATTGGTGACCCAGCAAGCCAGCACCACCACCAATATGTCGGCGGCACCCATCCAGATAGGTGACCAGCAGGATTACGCCAGTCAAGTGAATACGGAAACTACCGCCAACGTGGGTACATCGACCTCGATCACCAAATCGACAATGACGACGGGTTTTAACATGACGGTATTGCCGTACATCATGCCGCATTCCAGCCAAATTGAGCTGCAATTCTCCATTAACATCAGCGATAAACCGACCCGGCGCACCTTCACCAGCGGTAACAGCAGCATTGAATTGATGAAAACACAATTGAAAACCCTGACCCAACGGGTGATTTTGCGTTCCGGGCAGGCCTTGGTGCTCAGCGGTTTTCAACAAATGAATCACAAAAGTGACCAGCAAGGGGTGGGATCGGCGTCCTTCTTTGGCTTGGGCGGTGGCACCAAAGCCCAAAAAGACGACAGCCTGCTGCTGATTATCATTACCCCCACACTCATTTAATGTAAGGAAAGCCATTATGCGACCCCTAAAACACCTATTCCCCCGTTTACTCGCGGTGCTCTTATTAACACTTTCTTCTTCTGCGTTTTGTGTGATGTCAACGCTACTTTAGATTGACCACTTTTTGCTACTTTAAAATGTCCAGTTTTTGCTAATTTTCCTGTTGGGTTTCTATTCCAGGCGCCTGGATAATATCAGTCGTTTTTATAGGCAACATGCCTGCTTTGCGTTTATTTTTGAGTCGATAGCTTTCTCCTTTAATATTCAATGTGGTTGAATGATGTAAAAGCCTGTCTAAAATCGCAGTTGCTAAAATGTGATCACCGAATACGTCCCCCCAATCAGTAAAACTTTTATTTGATGTGAGAATGATGCTCGCCTTTTCATAACGACGGCTCAATAACCTGAAAAATAGGCTAGCTTCTTCGCGATTCATCGGTAAATACCCGATTTCATCCAGTATTAATACCCTGGCATAGCACAGTTGCTGAAGTTGGCGTTCCAGACGGTTTTCTTGCTTTGCCTTCATTAAGGTACAGCAGAGTCTATCCAGAGGCATAAACAATACCCGATGCCCAGCTGTAGCTGCCTTGACAGCCAGCGCTATCGCCAAATGCGTTTTCCCTACCCCAGGTGGGCCTAACAAAATGACGTTTTCATGATGTTCGACAAACCTCAGCCCCGCCAGCTCGCGGATAATTTTCCTGTCTATACTTGGTTGGAAAGTAAAGTCAAATTGCTCCAAGGTTTTTATCCACGGCAAACGTGCTTGTTTTAACCGCGATTCCAAGCCTTTTTGGTGACGCCCGTTCCATTCCTGGGCTAATGCCTGCTGGAGAAATTCACGGTAGTTCAGTGCTTTCTTGGTGGCTTCTTCACATAAACTCTCCAACGCATCGCCCAGGTAATCCATTTTTAACCGTATCAACAAGTTTTCCATTTCCATCAGAGTAGCTCCTCATACACACTGAGCGAACGAGACGCTACTCGATTGACCTGTTGCCAAAGGGCTTGATGATGTTCTGGCACCTTTTGCCAGCCCTGCGTTACCTCCTGCAAGAGATGCGTCGCGAGCAGTTGCTCATCGCCGTAAATACGTAGCGTATTATCTAAACCGATACGAATATTAACCGCACGACCACACCAGAATGAAGGCACGCTATAGCGATTACCTCTGACATCGATATAGCTGTCCCATGCCACTTGTCGTAGGTCGAAGTAGCTGGTATCGAAATCAGTCGCAGGGAGTGGCATCAAAGCTATTTTTTCCTCAGCAAAACGATTTTCCGGTGTCTGCTTGAATTGACGAAGATGACGCTGGTCTGCCACTTTCGCCAGCCACATCGCTAGCAGTTGATTAACATGAGCGAAACTCTCAAACTGACGGTAGCGAGTGAAAAAATTGTGTTTAACATAGCCCACCATCCGTTCGGTTTTGCCTTTCGTTTGCGGTCGATAGGGCTTACAGGCGCGAGGACTAAACCCATAGTGATTAGCCAGTTGCAGGAAGCCTGCATTGAACTCGATGTGGCCATTTTGTCCATGTTTGATAACAGCGGCTTTTTGGTTATCTACCAAGACATTTTTTACGCTGCCACCGAAGTAATTGAAGCTGCGAACCAGCGATTCATACGTGTGCTCAGCATCTTGCTTAGGGGCAGCAAAGACATGAAAGCGACGCGAAAAACCGAGCGTATTAACGGCAAAATTAACCGTACAGGCAGAGCCTGCCACCTCAACGATGATTTCTCCCCAATCGTGTTGAAGTTGATAACCGGGGAGGGTTTCAAAGCGTACCGTGTTTTTCGAGGCCCTGAGCGGACGTTTGGGATGTATATAACGTCGGAGCATCGCACTCCCACCCCGGTAGCCTTTTTCACGGATTTCCTCAAAAATAACCGCCGCATTCCAAACCTGTTCACTCAACCTTGAATCGATGTAGTCTTTAAAGGGCTCGAGTTTAGCAACCTGTTTTTTACCGCGTTTTGCTGTTGGCGGCGCAGGATAGCTAATGTGCCGTCTCACCGTTTTTTCTGAACACCCTATCTGATGGGCAATATCAACAATAAATGCCCCCTGTTGATGGCGTTGTTTTATCATGTAGTGGTCCTCTCTTCTTAGCATGCTTATTTCCCTCATGGCTTTGTCACCACAAAGGAAACTGCATTCTGGCTTGAGTGGACAAATTAAATTAGCAATTTACGGTCTTTTATCATTAGCGCTGACAACCTAAACGCACCGGAAAGGGTTTTCCGTCAACGGTTTGAAACACCACACTCGCTTCATCTGGCCAGGGCGTCGCAGGACGATTTAACGGCAGCATCGCCAGCGCGGCTGACAACGGCGGAAACAGCAGATTGACACCCCCGTGAGTCGAGGCGGCCAAGATCGTAGCCGTCCAGGCGCGCAGGGGGTCGCCAAACGTGCGGGTGATCTCACAAATGCCCCAAGATTGGAAGGCTTTCTGCAACATCGTGATATTGCGTTTCACCCCCGGGGGCGTGTCCGCCCAGGTACTGGCCGTGATGGTCATCACGCAGGTGGGATCACGATCATTGGTTTGCGCCAGCCAATTGACGGCGGCATACACGGGGCGCAATGAGGGGATCACCGCCAGAAAATCCAGCGCCGTGCGTTTTTTGCCCAAGATAGCGTGCCCGCCGGGCATGACATCAAAACGTACCCGAAAGGGCACTTTGCGATTAATCTTATTCAACAGCTGGCTGAACGTTTCCGGTTTCTGAGGCCCCAGTGTTACCGCCAGACTGCTGTGCCACAGGCCATCGAGCTCAACCAGATTGCCGTGAGTGTTGACCTCGGACGAAAACAGCTGGTAATTCAGGTGAGGGGGCAGCAGCGCGCTGTCGTCCTCATTTTTCGGTCGCCCATGGGGAAACATCGGATCCCCCGGCAACAGGGGCTGCCAATCGCAAGCGGTGCCTTCCCGATCAATTTCTTCTCGGACAGTGAATCCCACTTCATGCCCCTCCATCAAGCGCAGCAATACGCCTTGACCGTCAGTGGAAAAATCCTGTTCTATCTTGCTCACCAGCGCATCGTGACGAATTTTCAAGCCTTCCAGGCGATAATGCTCTGGATCCTGGCCAAATCGCGCCCTGGGAGCCCCTTCTAGCCGTTGGTTGAGGCGTTGTTGCTCATCCTTGAGTTCTGACGCCGGCAAGGCAATCCGACCGGTGTAAACCACCATAAAAGCCCGTTCTCGCGCGACAAAAGGGACTAATTTATCGATTTTCTCTTGCAAAATATCATCAAGATCAAGACCCAAACGGCGGGTGGCACGGGATTGCGGGGACATCAGTCGGGTTAATTCTTCCCGCGCTTTATCCGGATCACGCTCAAAAACAAAACTGAGTTTATGGCCCAAGGTTTTAAACTCACTGGCCAGCGCAGTATGCAGCCGCGCGATGTAATCATGGAAAGCGTAGCTGTCTTCTTTTTTCGACGTCTCACTTAAGGTCGCTTGCTCATCAAACTCGCAAAAGGCACCTTGTATTTCAAATACGCTGGCGTAATCACCGCGGTGGGTGACAAAGAGGTAAGGCGCTTGCAACGCCGGGCGAAGCATTTTATCTTCTTTGGTTAAGCCAATCACGGTACGCAGATCACAATAGGTAGCGAAATCTTTTCCCAGCGTGTAGCGCGAAACCGCTGCTATCATAAAAATCCTTCATGGTGTGGACTATGGAACATAACTTTTACGCCACCGATGTATATCCCATTGACATATACAAATTACGTGTCAAACTTGGATATACACTGTGCATATCCAAATAACGGAGAAAATATGGAACAAACCTCAATATTTAAAAGCAATCGCAGCCAGGCTGTTCGCCTACCTAAAGCAGTCGCGCTACCAGAAGACGTTAAACGGGTTAATATTGTGGCGATAGGTCGTACCCGGATCATCACACCGGCAGGAGAGTCCTGGGATAGCTGGTTTGATGGAGAAAGTGTATCCGCTGACTTTATGGTGAGTCGTGAGCAACCGGTAGACCAGGAACGGGACACATTTTGATGCTGAAATATATGCTCGATACCAATATTTGCATCTTTACTATTAAGAACAAGCCACAGGAAGTACGCGCCACATTTGATCGTCATCATGGCCAACTCTGCATCAGCACCGTGACGTTAATGGAGCTAATTTATGGCGCTGAAAAATCGCATTCTGCTGAGAAAAATTTACGGGTTATTGAAGGATTTGTCGCACGCCTTGAAGTGCTCAATTACACGCAGAAAGCGGCTGCCGATAGTGGTCAGCTTAGGGCTGAACTGGCTAACAATGGCACCCCAATTGGCTCCTATGACCAAATGATCGCCGGTCATGCGCGTTCACAAGGATTAATTTTGGTAACAAACAATTTACGTGAATTTGAGCGTGTACCCGGTCTCCGTGTTGAAGATTGGGTGATTAATCAGGCTAAATTAGTGTTCGAGTAACCCTGATACAAATCCGTCCACTGCGCAGTGTCCCATTCAGTTCCGTTATCGGCAAAAATACCCTTACCGGTTAATTTTTTGGGATTACGTATTAACGCTAAATGACGCCAGCGGCGCTGTAATTCAGCGCGTTGTTCGTCACCGGCCTGCGCCAGGGCTTCAGCAAATTCACCCGGATGCGCAGTCCCCCAGAACTCTTCCACGTCTTTTTTGTGGGCGGCCAACCAGTTTATTACCGCTTTGGCCGCCTCACGATAAACCGGATCGACTGATTGCAGCGCAAAAATCGCCGCACGCTGCAAGTGATTCACTTCTTCGGGTCTTATTTCCGGCAGATACACCACTACTCCGTCGTCCGCATTCAGTGCGCCCAGGTTTTGCCAAGCTTCACATAAGGGATCAACCACCGTAAGGTTGTCACGGTGGTGATTAAGCGGATTGTGATCAACAAAATGCAGGCGGTTATTTTTTGACGTGTAACCACAATACTCGCATTGATGTTGACTGTTTTCATGCGCGTGGTGATGCAGTTTATCGGGGATTTTTTGGTGCGCCTGACCCCAAGTGTGGCGCAAGAGAGAAAAAATCAGCATGGTTGATCCTCAGAAAATGTGTCCCCCCTCAACCCACACTGACCGGCCGCAGACCCGCCTGTTTTTGACCGCGACTGATGAACTGATCGAGGGCTATCAAAATGTAGCCGATGCCAATAAATATCACGATGTGTGATCCTTTTACATGTGGATCGTTTTTCTTGCGTAACCACAAGAAAATACCGGCAATCACACAACCGATGCCCGCCACTTGTGCGGCTAACAGCAGTCCGGGTTTGACGCGGGTAATGCCCGCCGTGATGCTATTGACTATGGCGGCAATATCTTCATCGGCCGACGCCGCCTGCGCACTGCACAGGCCAATCAGCGCGAGGAGCCCTTGTGCCATTTTTTGGCTAACGCGCTCAAACGCCAAAGAAAGATGGGTGCAAACAAAGAGGATGGGGTGATGAAAGGGGCGCATAAAATCTCCTGTATTGAAGTAAGGGGGGATGAATTGTCCGGCGTTTCCATTACCAGACGATGTTAAGGGTGTTTTGCAAGGCGGTTAAAAAGTAAGGATTACAAATGAGTAGCGTGCCAATCAGCAGTTTAATTACGCCGTTGGAGACATCTTCACCGGCGGTCAGACCGGTATGGCCATCGATAAGCGAGCGTTTCATACGTCGCAAGCCTTGGTAGAAAAAAATCACCCCCAGTAAACGCAGCAGCGTGAGTACGGCATTGATATGGAAACCCTGAAGAACCGATAATGAATGCTATATTTTGAGCTAAGCCTTTGTAACGCACTTTTCTAAAGTTGAACTGGCATTTTAATACACGGAAGGGGTGTTCTACTTTAGCCCGGATTTTCGCGTTGAGACTTTGCTGATGCCGATGTTTTTCCCATACCTGCTGCTCCTGCCCGGGCAAGGCCAATACCCTCCGTCGGAGGATGTGCCAGGTGACCACGCTAACCGGCATCACCATGAACAACCTCTTCTTGGCCGTGAAGAAGGTGATGAACTTGCGTCACATCGGCTACATTCGCCGAGGTTCCCACCAGGGAATGCACCAGCCCCCGTCTGTGCATCCACGCCAATATGCGCTTTCATGCCAAAGTAGCACTGATTGCCTTTACGGGTGGCTTTCATGTCTGGCTCACGAGTATTTTGCCGGTTTTGAGTTGAACTGGGTGCATCAATAATCGTAGCATCGACAATGCTACCCCGTTTGATAAATAGCTGAAGCGAAGCTAAATGCGTATTAACTTCTTCAAACAGCGCTTCACTTGGGGTAATGACGACTGAATTTGGCCAGAATCTTTTCCCGGGGAACTATCCTATTCATTTGCGCTTAAAAGTCGGCTCGTCTCGTCGATTTCGTTTTCATTTCACTATTAACCTAAAAAAATTATTGCTAACAGAATAGACTACTTTTAGCGGTTTTTCAGGGTTTCCATATAAGCAGGAAGAAGAGAGATTTAGTAGCTCAAACAAAAAATAGATTAATCGGGCTAACGCTCCGGAACTTGCGCGCTTACGCAAAAATCTAAAATATCAGTTATTGCCAGCTTGATCTGGATATACGAGAAAATCCAATGTAGGAGTTTTAATGAAATGCTTCTGTGGTCTGTACAAAAAGCTGGAAATAAGTCAGTATTAGGTCTACATTTGGCTCTAATATTGAACTGCTACCCAGTAGAGGTGTTTATGTTGCAGAAAGTTATGTGTGGCTACGCCATACCTATTAGCAAATTCAAATCCAATCCCAGACGTGCTTTAGTTGAAGCCGACGGAGAGACTATAGCGGTTTCGTCTCATAACGAGATCTTGTTCTATGCGGTACCCGCAGAGATCTATGAAGAAATGCTTCGCTTCGTTGAATTTAAACAGCGTGGTACCTCTGAACTCAAAGCAGCGCCCGCTAAGTTTAATTTGACAGCCGAAATAGTTGAAGAAATGACAAAAAAACTCAGAAATATTTCTGATGATGAGGCCGGAGAATTTATTGAATGCGCAAGCAACATATAAAAGTCAGTGGTAATAAAACGGTTTACGCATCCTGGATCCACAATGTCCACCTCAGCGGTAGAATAAACGAAATTTCATCCAATAGATGATCAGCTTAATAAACTTGCCCCGCAACGAAAAAAGCTCTAGATAAGAATATAATATAGGGTTTTCAATGAGAAAGGTTAGGCTATTCCAGAGTAAGCTTATCGTCGATACGATAAGCAAAGCCACCGACAGGGCTTGCATCAATTCCGGTAATTCCCTCGGTGTCAACGCGGGTCTATTTTTCTTTTTCGGTTTTTCAAAAGCTTTACCAATACCGCCCGCGGGGTTGGCATCAATTAATCCACAGTTAACGGCAAAAATCATGATTTCATTTAACCGTTGCGTTAATCTTTTTACCGTTTCCAGCGCGCCTTTGGCCTTGACGGGCTCCAAAGCAGTAATAAGCGTGCGTGCTTTAATCTCCTGTATCCCTACCTGTCCAACCACAGGAAAAATATCACGTTCAAGCGATCGCCATACATCACGGGCATGGTTTGCCGTGATACTGGATTGCTTAATTTTAAACCACTCAGTGGCAACCTTTTCCAAGGTATTAATCCTCGCTTCTTGCTCACTGGCTAATATCGTTCGTTGGTACTCCTGTGGATCCATCTTTTTTGCCAACAGGGCTTTTGCAGCCTCTCGCTTCTGCCTGGCCTCAGCCAGTGAGAGGGCGGGATAATGGCCAAAAGTGACCGTCGTTCTTTTTTTACTCAGGGGGTGATAGTAGCGAAAGCGCCATGTTTTAACACCCGATGTTTTGACAAATAATAATAAGCCGCCACCATCATGTAATGATAAATCTTTGCCGATGGTTTTTGCTGCTTTTACTTCGGTATTCGTTAGGGGTTTTGCCTGTATTGCCATGTTCATCACCCTTTAAGGACTATGGGACTACCTATTTTGGGATCTAAAAAACAGAGTCCCTTATGTAGTCCTAAAAAAACAGGGTATAACCATGCCACACCCAAATAAAACAGGCAATAAAAAACCCGCAAACCTAATTGGAGTGCGGGTTTTTCTTGGTTTACCGGTACTTTCTAGTGACTACCGATAGTTTATTTGATTGACGTCATGGCGTCTGAACCCGCAACTGCTGATAATGCTGATAAACCCGTCTGGCATACTTCATGCAGCGTGGGTGGTTATGACGCGCCAAGCCGGCATTGTAGGAGCCGAGGCACGGCCAGTTCACGCCACAGCGTTGCAGGTGTTTGGCCAAAATCCAGGCGCCAATCTGGACATTCAGGCAAGCGTTACTGAGTAACTCCTTTTTTGATTTGATGACCCCCATCGACACCAAGGTAGGAATGTGACGGGAGTTAATTTGCATCAAGCCATAGTCGGTACTGAGTGCCTTGCCCGCCTTGTTGCGGTTAATATTGACGGCACGCGGATCCAGGCCACTTTCTTGTACCGCCATCGCTTTTAGCAACAGCGGATCGACCTGATAACGCAGCCCAGCGGCCTGAAAACACAAGGCGTTAACGCTGCCAGAGAAGCCGAGCAAACACAAAATGGGTATCAAAAACTTTTTTTTCATTTTTACCGCCAAATAAAAAATAACTTTAATAGCACGCTTAACCGGTCTATTATTCAATCTATTCATGTGTTAAACAAAAGGAAGAACGTGACATGCCAAATCTCATCCTTAGTGATACCAGTGCCAGCGTGAGTGAGTTGAAAAAAAATCCGATGGCAACAGTGGATGCCGGAGACGGCTTACCGGTCGCTATCCTCAATCGAAACAAACCCGCTTTTTACTGTGTGCCCGCTCCCCTTTATGAAGCCATGATGGGATCACTGGATGATCTCGATCTGATAGAGATTGTTCGCCAACGCGAAGGAGGTGAAACCGTAGAGGTGGATTTGGATCAATACTTATGATCTATAAAATTAAATTTGATAAAAAAGCCTTCAAAGAATGGGAAGCACTGACTGATCCCCTTCGTAAACAATTTGCTAAAGCATTAAAGAAAAGACAAGAACAACCCAGAGTACCGCAAGCAAAATTATCAGGATTAGCGGACTGCTATAAAATTAAGCTGCGAGCTTCTGGTTTTAGGCTGGTTTACAAAGTCGTTGATAATACGCTTATTATCACGGTGATAGCCGTAGGTAAGAGAGAACGTAACCAGGTATACGTGGCGGCTAAAAAGCGCCTCACTTGACGATAAGCGACTGACTCCAATACCTATCCCCTCCTTCACCGGTACAGTACTACGTTAAGCTTTTAAATTTCAGGGTGTTATTGCCGGCCGAGCCGGTGTCAGCGACACACTGCGCCCCGGTAAGCGCCGCAGAAACAGACCCAATGGTGGTGGTGGTATTGATGGTGGTTTCCGCAATCACGCTGGTTTGCGACAGCTTGGTAGCCAAAGTGACACAGGCTTCTTGCGGTACCCCGGTATAGCTGACCGAAAACCCGGTTTTGTTGTTGCCTGTGGAGGTTTCAGGTTGCACGGTCACGCTGCCACCCCAGGTGTTAATCACCGTCGCTGTCCCCGCACTTTTGTTACCCAGTAAGGTCATTGAATTAGGGATGCCACCAAATTGCGCCAACATGCCGGTCATTTGGGCGGCGGTGGTGAAGTCATACACCCCTTTGGTTTTCAGCAAGGTGCGGTTTGCGTGATGATGTCCTGCACGTTGCCGAGCTCCATGGTGGTGTTGTTTTTGCTAAACAAACTGCCGCTGTTAGAGAAAATGTAAATGATTAAAATCACGACAATCGCCAACGTGACGACCAAATCAATAGTCAATACACCGCGATGAACCGCGCGGGCAAGGTTTTTCATAAGTAGGCTCCTGTAAAGGGCGGATGGGCGGTAACGCCAAAAGAGGACAAAGGGGAAAAAACGTTTATTGGCCGATTTGCCCGGCCAGTTGATTCAGTTGTTGGATGACCTGCACCAGCAACAGCATGTAGCCACTGACCAGCAAAAATAAGGCCGTGGAGAGGCGGGCAGTACGCCGTTTAAGGGTTATGATGGTGTTTTTCAGCCACTGGTTGGCGTAATTTTCAATGATACGTTCGGCATTATCACCGTCAGTGAGCAACATCAATTTGTTGACACAGGGCTTGGACGGAAAATGATAGTCGGTATTGCGTAGCGCGAGCCCCAGGTGTTGGCCTTGGCGCACTAAGCGGCGGGCAGCATTTAAGCGTTCCAGCAGCCACGGCGAGGCATTGCGTGTAGTGGTCAAGTAAACCCAGACACATTTTTAAGACAAATTGATTACAGGTATAAGCTCAAATTCGATGGGTGAAAAATAAGCGAGTAGACTATGTGGTCTTCTACTATTGTAATAGGCTAAATAATCCAGCCCCCCTAACTTGGCATCATTACGGGTTTTAAGTATTTCATAATTCAAGTATTCATATTTCAAGCTCCGAAAAAAACGTTCTGTTGGTGCGTTATCCCAACATTGCCCTTTACCACTCATACTGGCTTGCACACCCATCACTTGCAAATGGGCACGATACTGATGGCGGGTATATTGGCTGCCTCTATCTGAGTGATGGAGCAACCCTTTTGGAGGTTTTCTGCGCCAGTAAGCCATCTGGAGAGCTTGTACACACAGTGCTGTCTTCATGTGGGCTGCCATTGCCCAACCGATTATTTGGCGCGAGTATAAGTCCATCACCACCGCTAAATACATCCAGCCTTCATAAGTCCAAACATAGGTGATATCCGTTGTCCATACCTCCTCTCTCTGAGTTGTCAACGCTACTTTAGATTGACCACTTTTTGCTACTTTAAAATGTCCAGTTTTTGCTAATTTTCCTGTTGGGTTTCTATTCCAGGCGCCTGGATAATATCAGTCGTTTTTATAGGCAACATGCCTGCTTTGCGTTTATTTTTGAGTCGATAGCTTTCTCCTTTAATATTCAATGTGGTTGAATGATGTAAAAGCCTGTCTAAAATCGCAGTTGCTAAAATGTGATCACCGAATACGTCCCCCCAATCAGTAAAACTTTTATTTGATGTGAGAATGATGCTCGCCTTTTCATAACGACGGCTCAATAACCTGAAAAATAGGCTAGCTTCTTCGCGATTCATCGGTAAATACCCGATTTCATCCAGTATTAATACCCTGGCATAGCACAGTTGCTGAAGTTGGCGTTCCAGACGGTTTTCTTGCTTTGCCTTCATTAAGGTACAGCAGAGTCTATCCAGAGGCATAAACAATACCCGATGCCCAGCTGTAGCTGCCTTGACAGCCAGCGCTATCGCCAAATGCGTTTTCCCTACCCCAGGTGGGCCTAACAAAATGACGTTTTCATGATGTTCGACAAACCTCAGCCCCGCCAGCTCGCGGATAATTTTCCTGTCTATACTTGGTTGGAAAGTAAAGTCAAATTGCTCCAAGGTTTTTATCCACGGCAAACGTGCTTGTTTTAACCGCGATTCCAAGCCTTTTTGGTGACGCCCGTTCCATTCCTGGGCTAATGCCTGCTGGAGAAATTCACGGTAGTTCAGTGCTTTCTTGGTGGCTTCTTCACATAAACTCTCCAACGCATCGCCCAGGTAATCCATTTTTAACCGTATCAACAAGTTTTCCATTTCCATCAGAGTAGCTCCTCATACACACTGAGCGAACGAGACGCTACTCGATTGACCTGTTGCCAAAGGGCTTGATGATGTTCTGGCACCTTTTGCCAGCCCTGCGTTACCTCCTGCAAGAGATGCGTCGCGAGCAGTTGCTCATCGCCGTAAATACGTAGCGTATTATCTAAACCGATACGAATATTAACCGCACGACCACACCAGAATGAAGGCACGCTATAGCGATTACCTCTGACATCGATATAGCTGTCCCATGCCACTTGTCGTAGGTCGAAGTAGCTGGTATCGAAATCAGTCGCAGGGAGTGGCATCAAAGCTATTTTTTCCTCAGCAAAACGATTTTCCGGTGTCTGCTTGAATTGACGAAGATGACGCTGGTCTGCCACTTTCGCCAGCCACATCGCTAGCAGTTGATTAACATGAGCGAAACTCTCAAACTGACGGTAGCGAGTGAAAAAATTGTGTTTAACATAGCCCACCATCCGTTCGGTTTTGCCTTTCGTTTGCGGTCGATAGGGCTTACAGGCGCGAGGACTAAACCCATAGTGATTAGCCAGTTGCAGGAAGCCTGCATTGAACTCGATGTGGCCATTTTGTCCATGTTTGATAACAGCGGCTTTTTGGTTATCTACCAAGACATTTTTTACGCTGCCACCGAAGTAATTGAAGCTGCGAACCAGCGATTCATACGTGTGCTCAGCATCTTGCTTAGGGGCAGCAAAGACATGAAAGCGACGCGAAAAACCGAGCGTATTAACGGCAAAATTAACCGTACAGGCAGAGCCTGCCACCTCAACGATGATTTCTCCCCAATCGTGTTGAAGTTGATAACCGGGGAGGGTTTCAAAGCGTACCGTGTTTTTCGAGGCCCTGAGTGGACGCTTCGGATGAATATAACGTCGGAGCATCGCACTCCCGCCGCGGTAGCCTTTTTCACGGATTTCCTCAAAAATAACCGCCGCATTCCAAACCTGTTCACTCAACCTTGAATCGATGTAGTCTTTAAAGGGCTCGAGTTTAGCAACCTGTTTTTTACCGCATTTTGCTGTTGGCGGCGCAGGATAGCTAATGTGCCGTCTCACCGTCTTTTCTGAACACCCTATCTGATGGGCAATATCAACAATAAATGCCCCCTGTTGATGGCGTTGTTTTATCATGTAGTGGTCCTCTCTTCTTAGCATGCTTATTTCCCTCATGGCTTTGTCACCACAAAGGAAACTGCATTCTGGCTTGAGTGGACAAATTAAATTAGCAATTTACGGTCTTTTATCATTAGCGCTGACATCAACAAGGCTTCACAGGCGATATTTTCCGTGGGGAGTGGCTCACCCCGTTTACTCGCCAGCTGTCGTAAATCGGCGACACTGGCATAACTTTCTCTTTCAGGGGAATCGATATCAGTGATAAGCATGTTATTTTCCCTGCTCACTGTGTTGCCACCCTTCCTCCTGCCAGCGGGTCACTTCATTGGCATGGACATTAGCAGTGATCGGCTCATCAGGATGTAACGGATTGTAGCGCACCATCCGGATCAGCGCTGAAGGGGGCTTGATTGTTGTAGTGTCTTTTTTGCTTTTCGTCATATTTCCTCATTCAACTTATTCATACTAAAGAGGATATTTTCAATAAAGTAAAATATACTTTGTCATCCCTTTTTTAGTCATGTATTTTAATCCTCTCTCCTTACTGGTATTGCAATCTTGCTGAAAGTGAAACAACGAGAGTGACAGTAAATACGCTTTTTAAGTATGACGAAAACCAGGAAGGGTAGATGAAAAGAACTAGAAAATTGTTGGCGGCAGCATTACCGATTTTATTATCACCCATGCTGGCTTTTGCTTCCCCCGCTTTAGGTTGTTTTAATGTTATGTCTGCACGCTTGTAAAACTTAACATAGGAGAGGAGCACATGATGTTTTTATTAGAAACAGCGATGAAATTTATTGACACAGTTACAAATTTTATCGCCAATAAAAACAGTGGTGCAGTAGCTAAGCACACTTCGCTTCCACTGGTGGTACGAATAAATAAAGCCCGCAGTGGTGGACGAAGTTATAAACTGTACTTTAAAAATTCCAATAAATCCTATCTATTAAAAGATGGCATATTACAAGAGAACAGTGAGCAAACAGCAGTAGGCGAGGCGCTACGCTCTCCAACTACCTTGCCCCCCCATGCTCAAGGGAAGCTAAGAACGTTAGATCTAATTCGCTATCAACAATCATCAGCTTTTGTTGCGTTAGAAAAAGGGGGTATTGATAAATCTTCCTGTACCTACTTGATTGATAATGGTATTTATGAATCCTGTGAAGCAAATATGGTGAATATTCTAGCGCCATCAGGCAAGAGCTTGCTGGTTGGCAATGATAATGCTAATTGGCTTGATGGGGGGGCGGGAACTGAACGCAAAAGCATTATTGGGCATGATGGCGATGATGTTTTAGCGCTACATATCGGCTCTGCCGCTGGAGGAAAGGGCAAAGATACCTATATGATAAAATCGCTAGCGTCCTATCAAAGAAACAATGTGAGCGAGCGACCTGCTGATATCGAGATCGACGAATCTGATAACGAGATAAGCATAATAAAATTTGATTATGAATATCAAAATGTTAAATTCTACGATGGTATTATCTCTTTCAAAACAATCCCTCCCACTCGCTTCCTGTTGACGGGTCCCCTCTATTTTCAATACTTCCCTATTATAGAGCGCGGGAAAGAGAAACCCTTGGATGAAATGCTAGGTAAATCGATAGAAACTGACAGACCCGATACTACAGAGCGAGAGAAAACAATGTGGGCACTCTATTACGAACACATCATGACGGATAATGCCAGTCTCTATTTCACTATAGATCTCAATAATGGAAGCGAGCATGATGGAAATACAGCAGTCAATGTTAGTACTGAACAACAAATCGAGGTTGGGCGAAGAGCAGAGCTTGGCGCAATCATAGCGCTCTCTGCTGCATTAACGCCTCAGAATGAGAGGAGTAGTAGCAGGTCTTTAGAGCATAGCCCGCTACAATTTCAACTTCCTGTTGTTACCGCAACAAGTACATTAGCTTTAGCACATTAATGCGCACCTATTATTGAATTTGAGATAACGATGTTCCTATACATAGCGGCCATGGTAAGGAAACAGAGCCATATCGCGCTATGTCTCCCTAATTGATTGCCTGGGGGATTTGGTAGTATCGACATTGGCCTTTCAAAAAATATGTCGTTTACGCTCTACTCTATTATCAATACATTTTCAAGATGATTTATAGCGCGATTGCCCTGAGATAATGCGCTTTTTTTATATAATAGTTGGATTTATGCTTATCCCTATAAAGTTAAAATAAAGCAGCTATCACACCACCCTATTAGCCTAAAATCAAAGCACTGTGCTCCGGTTTCACTGCCGCTACCCCCCAGGCCAGACCCACTTCATAGCGGATCTGACGATACTGGCGGTAGAGCGCCACTTGGAAAGTGATACCAGAGACCGGATCAGTGACATTCATCACATCATCGGCGGTATCTCCCCCGTCGGGCATGGCGGGGGTTCGCGAAGCGAGCAAGAAGGCATGACGATCAAAGGCCATATTCGCTGTGTAGTTACCCCCCCAGTGTGATAGCGGTGTTATCGGCAAGATCTTGCAACAAGCCCGGTGCCGACAGGGTGATAACGGAGGCGCTGGCAGTTGCTACTACATACTGATGCGTATCACCGGCAAAGGTAACAATATCTCCGCGATTCACCGTGCCGCTGCCAGTATCCACCGCAATCAGCTGCGCACCCACCTGATACCCACCTGACTTGTTGACCAAAAAACCGCTGCCTGTCCCTGCGGTTACCCGTTTGATGCCAGCGGAATTATGCAAGTTAAAGCCTTCGATCCGCCCAATGGTACCTTCACGCAGCAAGCTTTCACTGCCAGCTTCATTGACTTTAAATAACACCGATTGTTTGCCGCGAATAGCTGATATCGCCGCGGAGCCCAACACCATTTGCAGATCGGTCGTTGGCGCCCCATTATCTTCCAGCACCCGACGCGCATCAGCAAAATCGGCCAGGTCTTCTTTGACGCCAAAGGGCGTGCTGCCGGCTTTCCCGACAGCTCGCGCCGAGCCGTAATACAGTGCCCCTATATCCTGATCGACTTCATTGGCCAAGGCACGAAAAGCTTGTTTAAATTGGTCAGCCAGCAGCAAGTTATAGCTGCCTGCCGACCCCATGGCCATTTGTTCTTCGCCGTTCCATTGCACCGGTGCCATTTTGGATTTGCTGATTTTAACTTCCACGGTGCTGATCGTTTGTTCCGCACTGCCGGCCGCGGTAGGACCGGGGACGATATCCACCGTTTTGGCAATCGGCGCCACTGGGGCGGTGACATTTTGATCGAGGGCGGCGGCTTCTGCTTTGCTGTTGCGGGCGACGGCGGGAATAAAACCGACCTGCTCACGGGACACGCTGTCTAATGCGGTATAAATCGTGGGGATCAACCCCGTTAAGGTGTTTGCCATGCGGTGACTCCAAGGTTAAATGAGATACAATTAATCGACGATGGACATACCGTCTTTGAGGGCGGCCTGTTTACTGCCACTGTCCAAGGCATCAAAGGCGCTGCGTTTGAGGGTTTTTTGTCCTAATGGAGGTTGTGTTTGTTGTGACCCGCCGCCACTGTGGCCGGACGCTTTCAGAATGTGGTCTTTGTGCGGATACTGTTCGATAAGGTATTCCAAGGCTTCATCAAACTCCGCCATTTCGCCAGGCCGGCGGCGGGAGAAGACTTTGTTGCCTGCGGCATCCGTCGCGACCACTTTACCCGCCTCGATGTTGAATGCTTGACCGAATCGCGCCTGCACCAAATCCGCCGGAATGGCCAGGTTTGTCAGCGCTAATGATAAAAGACCGTAAATTGCTAATTTAATTTGTCCACTCAAGCCAGAATGCAGTTTCCTTTGTGGTGACAAAGCCATGAGGGAAATAAGCATGCTAAGAAGAGAGGACCACTACATGATAAAACAACGCCATCAACAGGGGGCATTTATTGTTGATATTGCCCATCAGATAGGGTGTTCAGAAAAGACGGTGAGACGGCACATTAGCTATCCTGCGCCGCCAACAGCAAAATGCGGTAAAAAACAGGTTGCTAAACTCGAGCCCTTTAAAGACTACATCGATTCAAGGTTGAGTGAACAGGTTTGGAATGCGGCGGTTATTTTTGAGGAAATCCGTGAAAAAGGCTACCGCGGCGGGAGTGCGATGCTCCGACGTTATATTCATCCGAAGCGTCCACTCAGGGCCTCGAAAAACACGGTACGCTTTGAAACCCTCCCCGGTTATCAACTTCAACACGATTGGGGAGAAATCATCGTTGAGGTGGCAGGCTCTGCCTGTACGGTTAATTTTGCCGTTAATACGCTCGGTTTTTCGCGTCGCTTTCATGTCTTTGCTGCCCCTAAGCAAGATGCTGAGCACACGTATGAATCGCTGGTTCGCAGCTTCAATTACTTCGGTGGCAGCGTAAAAAATGTCTTGGTAGATAACCAAAAAGCCGCTGTTATCAAACATGGACAAAATGGCCACATCGAGTTCAATGCGGGCTTCCTGCAACTGGCTAATCACTATGGGTTTAGCCCTCGCGCCTGTAAGCCTTATCGACCGCAAACGAAAGGCAAAACCGAACGGATGGTGGGCTATGTTAAACACAATTTTTTCACTCGCTACCGTCAGTTTGAGAGTTTCGCTCATGTTAATCAACTGCTAGCGATGTGGCTGGCGAAAGTGGCAGACCAGCGTCATCTTCGTCAATTCAAGCAGACACCGGAAAATCGTTTTGCTGAGGAAAAAATAGCCTTGATGCCACTCCCTGCGACTGATTTCGATACCAGCTACTTCGACCTACGACAAGTGGCATGGGACAGCTATATCGATGTCAGAGGTAATCGCTATAGCGTGCCTTCATTCTGGTGTGGTCGTGCGGTTAATATTCGTATCGGTTTAGATAATACGCTACGTATTTACGGCGATGAGCAACTGCTCGCGACGCATCTCTTGCAGGAGGTAACGCAGGGCTGGCAAAAGGTGCCAGAACATCATCAAGCCCTTTGGCAACAGGTCAATCGAGTAGCGTCTCGTTCGCTCAGTGTGTATGAGGAGCTACTCTGATGGAAATGGAAAACTTGTTGATACGGTTAAAAATGGATTACCTGGGCGATGCGTTGGAGAGTTTATGTGAAGAAGCCACCAAGAAAGCACTGAACTACCGTGAATTTCTCCAGCAGGCATTAGCCCAGGAATGGAACGGGCGTCACCAAAAAGGCTTGGAATCGCGGTTAAAACAAGCACGTTTGCCGTGGATAAAAACCTTGGAGCAATTTGACTTTACTTTCCAACCAAGTATAGACAGGAAAATTATCCGCGAGCTGGCGGGGCTGAGGTTTGTCGAACATCATGAAAACGTCATTTTGTTAGGCCCACCTGGGGTAGGGAAAACGCATTTGGCGATAGCGCTGGCTGTCAAGGCAGCTACAGCTGGGCATCGGGTATTGTTTATGCCTCTGGATAGACTCTGCTGTACCTTAATGAAGGCAAAGCAAGAAAACCGTCTGGAACGCCAACTTCAGCAACTGTGCTATGCCAGGGTATTAATACTGGATGAAATCGGGTATTTACCGATGAATCGCGAAGAAGCTAGCCTATTTTTCAGGTTATTGAGCCGTCGTTATGAAAAGGCGAGCATCATTCTCACATCAAATAAAAGTTTTACTGATTGGGGGGACGTATTCGGTGATCACATTTTAGCAACTGCGATTTTAGACAGGCTTTTACATCATTCAACCACATTGAATATTAAAGGAGAAAGCTATCGACTCAAAAATAAACGCAAAGCAGGCATGTTGCCTATAAAAACGACTGATATTATCCAGGCGCCTGGAATAGAAACCCAACAGGAAAATTAGCAAAAACTGGACATTTTAAAGTAGCAAAAAGTGGTCAATCTAAAGTAGCGTTGACAAGGTTATCCTTGATAAACGTCGAACTGTTGAAACGGCTACCTATCATCTCTTGATATAACTGCGCTTCCAGGGTGTTATTTTTGCTGCTGGCCTCATCAAGCTGGCTCTGAAAGGCTTGGGTGATTTGCGCTTTCACCTGATCGACTGCCCCGGCCTCGATTAATTTCTTTTGATCGATCTTGGTCAGGGTATGCAGCGCTTCACGTGCTTTAGCTGGGTCGTCAATGCCAGCAAACTGGCTCAACTTGGCTTCAAGCGCCTCCTTGGCCTCCCGATGGCTTTTGATCTCGGTATTGAGCGCGGTAATTTTATTCAACGCGGCCAACGCATCAAACGGGATCGCTTTGCCATCCTCATGCAGATACACCGGCATGCCGTTTTCCAGTACTGCTTTTCCTTCTGTATCGATATGCAATTTCATTGCGATTTTCTCCGTGCATAAAAAAACCACCTTAAGGTGGCTTCGGGGAATTTGAATGACTTGGTGGTTAATTAAAATATTCAGTTTTTGCTACTTTATTTCATTACGCTTTCTTTCATTTTTCTTCATTTTATATCAGATACATCAATCGTTTTGTAACAATCATTGAACTGGAAAATCAAAATAAGTCGTTAAATAGGGTTCATTGACAAAAGTAAAATGCCACCACTCCGTATCTAAAGGTTTGAATCCTGCCGCTACCATTAAAGAGCGCAACAACAATCGGTTAGCTTTAGATTGTGCTGATATATTTTGAGAGTCGGGATGCGAAAGTGGACTGAAACAGTCAAAACCCGTGCCAAAATCTAAACTATTATCAGGGGATCTTTGTGATTTAGGGGCAGTACAACTGACTTGTTGATTTTTTTTGTCATAAAATGGGATCGTGCTGTTGATTGGCACTATGGTTAAATCAAGTGTACTGCCCCGACTGTGTCCAGACCGGCGGGCAATATAGCCCTCACTAAACAGTTTATTTTTTTCGACTGAGGGATAAAATTCAGTACGCATGAGCACGTTACCACTTTCACTCGCCCATTTGACGAAATCATCCACTGCGGTTTGTGGCCGATAACAATCGTAAACCTTCAATGTTAGCCCCATAGGCAATAGCTTCGTTACTACCGTTTTCAATGCTTCAGCAGCCGGTACCGTCAGTAAGCAAATCGGAGCCTGATAACCCTGTATCCTTCTCCCGACAAAATTATGTTCAGAAAAATAACGCATATCTATTTGTATCTTTGGGATAATCTGTTTTATATCAACAAAATCAGCGGGGCGTTGTTTTTCTATTTTAATGTTATTTGTATCTGCTGTGGAAAGCAGAGGGAATATCATTAACAAAACATTAAACAGTTTCATATCAATTGCCCTTTATCAGTCCAATGCGCTATTACGGTATTTCAGACAATCGAAGGCGGGTTGACCCATTTATACATCAGAAGACTTGTTGTATCGACTATAGATGCTTTAAGCGAAAAAATGAGCAATGTTGCCTTAATATCTGATGTGGGAAAGCGGAACCTAATGCTTAAAATGTCCGGTTTTTCTACTTCAAGCAAACACATATTAACTTGTGTAGATAGGCTCATGGGTAATGTTAGGCCTTTATCATTTACACCGCCATGTTATATTTTTACTTTATAGCAGTAATTGCATGCAGCTGCTCCAATGTCAACCACTCCCCTTTATCGCTGAAAAAATCATCAACCTGTCGCTTCCCTTCACGCAGCAGGTTGGCGCGGGTTTTCCCCAGCACCTGGACTTGGCGAGAATAAGGTTGTTGCTGTAACCAGTCAGCATAAGTCGTCTCCGCCGGCACTTGCCCGTCCATACTGGCGCGGGTGCCCGCCTCCAGCTCATCCCGATCAATGCCGAGGGCACGCCAGGATTTTGTGATGAGTGTCTCGGTTGAACGACAGCAGAAATGCAGTCGCCCTGCTCCTTGCAGGTAAGGAATGGTATGACCGATAGGTTTGCCCGCTAAGCTGTAGCACAAACGGTCACGGATAATACAGGGCGATGAGGTTTTGTTATCCAGCGTACTGAGCCACTGTTTTTTGTCGATCAGTTCAGCATTATTCTCGGCAAACTTATTCCGTGCTACTGCCGAAACATGATTGACCGCGGTTTTGACCACCGTGGTGAGATTTTTGCGGCTGAGGTTAAGTACCCCCTCTTGATACTGTTTTGCGCGGCTGCCCCGTACCTTGCGGGTAATGTGCTCGACGCTATCCCCCAAGAGAAACCCGTGCTTTACCGCATGATTAATACGGCTCACGCGATCGATTGCCAAATGGTTGACCCAATCATGCAGTAAACGCCCTTGAAAGGGCTGTGCCATTGCCGCGGCGTAAACCTGTTCTGGCGTGATAATGGCTAACGGATAGCGCGCCAGTACCACATCCGGTAGCAGGGAATCAAAAAGGCGGTAGTGATAACCGGTTTCGTGCGCGGCAAAGGCCAATAATTCCTCACTGAGTGAGACAAACATCGCCGTCATCGCCTGCTGATTCACCGCCTGGACGCTGGCTAATAAGTGGGCTAACTGTTTTATCTCAATATAATGTGGATTGACTTTATCCAGTGCAACCCGCAGTCGGGCGATTAATTCAGCATCGCTTTTATTGAGTATGGCGACTATTTTTCTGGCAACACCGCGGGCATAGCGCGATTGAAACAGACTGTGCGCCAGGGCTTCATCACGCAGACGTTGGTTGACTGTGGACATGGTAACCCCTTAATAGAAAAACCGGTTTGATGGAATGAAGATAACGGGGTGTTTCTGTACAGCCTGCGAGTCACCTCACGATTACACGAGAACGTTACAGTAAATCCAGTGGCAAATTGTTCAGTTCATCACACACCCTGTCCGGATTGGCATCGGCATCGATAATGTTCAGCGACTGTAAAGCGCGTATCGCATCCACCTGACGAATATCACCCCCTTGCCGCAGAGCTTGTATCGCTAAGGCGGCCGGGGCATTGACGCTTTGCTGAGCGGTTTCAAGTTCGGTACGAATATCCACCTTGCCGCCGTCTTTTTCACCGACCCAGTCGGCCATCAATTGCAAAATGTTATCTAAGGCATCTTCCAGTGAATTCGATAAGGTATAGAGCGGCGAGTGCGCTTGCAGGCGTTCTTCACTCACCTGGTCAATCGTTTTAGTGCTGCTATTTTGACAACGCAGCAGTTTGCCCCCGGCTTGCCGCATCTGCTCGACTAAATCGCTCAAGGCGGCTTTTCCGGCGTCCACCGCTGCGCCCGAATGTTCGGTGTAAGCGGTGCCCTGCCGGGTACGGTCAGTGAAATGCAGGGCACTGGCGGCGCCAATGGCCAAGGTTTCGCCTTCCTCAAGACCAAACACATTGAGAATGGGCACCCGCGCCACATGTAAAATATTGTCTTGCTCACTCTGACTTTGCCAATGTTTGATATTGAGTAACGCCAGATTGAGTAGCGGCGGGGCACCGCACATAAACCCGGTGCGTTTACTGTACAACGTGACCAGCGGGATAACCGGGCAGGAGGTAACCCAGCTATCATGCAGCCTCCAGCGTTCCACCCCGTCGGCCTGTGTCATTTTACGGTAGAGTTCAACCCGCCCGGGGGTCAATTTGCGAATTTGCTCGATTTTCTGCGGGTGATAGGGAGCCGTCTCGACCACAATCTGTTCTTTGATGCGCAGTTCCGTCAATTGACACTGTCCCCCCGAATGGTGCGATTGCCAGCCAATCACCTGACGCGGATTAATCAACACCGCATACGGGCGAGCCCCGCAGGCTTTTTCCTCAGCACGGGTTTTCAACGCCTCCACGCGGGGATAATCAACCAATGCATGCGCCACGCCGTATTGCAGCGCCAGGCTAAAATACGCCTGTGCCCACACATCCAGCCGGTTGCCCTGCAAATCCATATTGTGGCAGTAATCGACTATCACCGCGGGCGTAGTCTCACTTAATTGCGTCGGCTCAGAAAACACCCGCCCCAGGTTATTTTTCAGCGTTTCCTCGTAAGCCGGCAGGAGTGTGGCTACCGCGAGACGTTGTTGGTAGCGCTGTTTATCTTCATGAGGCCAACGCGGTAAATAGCGCTCGCCCTGCTGCCGCAGAAATAAGGTGCCACCCATCAAGGCATCGTTAATGTCCCAGGCTTCAGTCAGCTTGCTATAGTCGAGATGGGGGGTGGAAATATCTGGCATGATGATGCTCCGAGAGAAGTCAATCACCCTTGACGTCGTGATGGTAATCTGTACACTGTGTTTAATGTACACCAATGACGTATAAACGATGATTTTTATTGAAACCGCTATTTTTACGGAAGATTTTCGCGCCTTACTGAGCGACGATGAATATCGGGCATTACAGCAGGCGCTTGCGGATAACCCAGAGGTCGGCGATGTCATTGCACAAACAGGCGGATTGCGTAAAGTACGCTGGGCAGCAAAAGGTAAAGGTAAGCGCAGTGGTGTCAGAATTATTTACTATCATAAGGCCGCTGTGTCTCATATCAGGTTGTTGCTGATTTACAAAAAAGGGATCAAAGACGACTTAAGTGCGGATGAAAAAAAAGTATTACGTATGCTGAATGAAAGGTGGTAATGATGGATAAGAAACTTTTTTCTCGATTGACCGACAGCATGAAACAGATGAACGATATCATCGATGGGGATGCCTCCCCGTCTCGTGAAACGATTGTCAGTAATGTTAAGGTGAAGACTATTAGGCAAACCACCGGTTTGACGCAAATTGGGTTCGCTCGGTTGCTGGCGGTTAATGTGGGCACGTTACGTAATTGGGAGCAGGGACGCCGTGAACCGACAGGCCCGGCGAAAGCGTTATTACGGGCTATTAATAACGATCCGACCCATGTACTCAAAGCACTGTCAGCTTGATGATACGCTCCTCTAGATGAGTAATGACCTGACTTTACCGCGGCGTAGACGGCAATTCTGTTTGGCGACAGCAAAATAACGAAAGGCATCGGCGGCATGGGAGCTGGCATCGTGCAAGGGCTTGTCTTTCCAGCAGCCATGCTGGTTATCCCAGGCCTTGCGGTAACGCTCCAGGTGACTCAGCCCCTGTTCACAAGTCACGCTATCAAAGGCACAGCGCGGCAGGATTTCCCGTACCGATTCAATGCCTTCATCGATACACAGTCGCGGCACCACTTTAAAATTGAGGCGGTAAATGTCACCGTCGAGCACATAGCCTTCATAAGCCCGTTGCCGACGGGTTTTGCCGTCGCCGGAAAACTCGCGGTGCTCAATATCGTGCGGTGCCCAGTGTTCGCCATACGGATACGCCCGTGCTTTTAGCACCTGCAAGTAATGTCGCAAGCCTTCACCGCTGTTTTGGTAATAGTCAATCAGGTGAAATTCACTGCCGACCTCGCGCACAAACCAAATCACCGTGGCATCACCTACGCCTAAATCCCAAAAGGTGTGCACCGGCAGGTGCGGGTTAGCCGGTAAGGTACCAATGCGCTGATGTTCATAGAGATAACGAAACTGATGCGCATAATAGGCGCCTTCAATCGATTGCTGAAAAGCTTCCGCGGGGATTGACGGGTATTCGCGCATCATGTCCTCACCCAGGGTCGATGCTTTGGCGTGATACCAGGCTTGTTGTTCCTCTGTCAGGGTAATCCTGTTCTTGGCCTGAAAATCGCTAAAATAAGCCTGTAAACGCCGCGGCAGCGGACGACGCAACGGCAAGGCATACTGCGGGTTTTTCCACCAAGGGAAAAAGAAGAATTTCCAGTCCAACTGCCCTAAGGGGCGGTTGCTAAGTAAGGTTTTTTCTGCCGTTTGACAGTAATCGAAAAAATACCCTGTCCGCCCTTCGGCAGTCGATTCAATGGTGACAACCCCTTTGGTCGCCACCGCTTCAAAGGCGCCGGTGACGATTTCACGGGCTTTTTCGGGAAACGCGGCGCAAATCTTACCGAATTCAGAAATATGCAAATAACGCAAAGTGCCGCCGCGAAAGGAGGTACTGATATACAATGAGCCGCCGTTGCTAAACACCAATTCCCCTGCCGAATCATTGCGCGCTGGATTGGCCTGCTTTAACAGTGTCGGCAGATTATCGTAGGCGTATTTCACCTTCTCGCGAAACAACCGTTTAGCATCGTTTAAGGTATGCGCAATCAAGGCACATTTGGCTGATTCAAACAGCGCGGCATCCAGCTGAATCAAACAGACCAAGGTGGTAAAGCCCAGTTGGCGGGCTTTCAAAATGATATTGCGGGTATGCATGCCAGTGAAATAGTCACGCTGCGGAGCGGTCATGGTAAAGCGGATTTTGCCGCCTTGTTTATCGGTAATGGAGTACAGGTGGTTAAGACGCCACAGCCGATGTCAACGCTACTTTAGATTGACCACTTTTTGCTACTTTAAAATGTCCAGTTTTTGCTAATTTTCCTGTTGGGTTTCTATTCCAGGCGCCTGGATAATATCAGTCGTTTTTATAGGCAACATGCCTGCTTTGCGTTTATTTTTGAGTCGATAGCTTTCTCCTTTAATATTCAATGTGGTTGAATGATGTAAAAGCCTGTCTAAAATCGCAGTTGCTAAAATGTGATCACCGAATACGTCCCCCCAATCAGTAAAACTTTTATTTGATGTGAGAATGATGCTCGCCTTTTCATAACGACGGCTCAATAACCTGAAAAATAGGCTAGCTTCTTCGCGATTCATCGGTAAATACCCGATTTCATCCAGTATTAATACCCTGGCATAGCACAGTTGCTGAAGTTGGCGTTCCAGACGGTTTTCTTGCTTTGCCTTCATTAAGGTACAGCAGAGTCTATCCAGAGGCATAAACAATACCCGATGCCCAGCTGTAGCTGCCTTGACAGCCAGCGCTATCGCCAAATGCGTTTTCCCTACCCCAGGTGGGCCTAACAAAATGACGTTTTCATGATGTTCGACAAACCTCAGCCCCGCCAGCTCGCGGATAATTTTCCTGTCTATACTTGGTTGGAAAGTAAAGTCAAATTGCTCCAAGGTTTTTATCCACGGCAAACGTGCTTGTTTTAACCGCGATTCCAAGCCTTTTTGGTGACGCCCGTTCCATTCCTGGGCTAATGCCTGCTGGAGAAATTCACGGTAGTTCAGTGCTTTCTTGGTGGCTTCTTCACATAAACTCTCCAACGCATCGCCCAGGTAATCCATTTTTAACCGTATCAACAAGTTTTCCATTTCCATCAGAGTAGCTCCTCATACACACTGAGCGAACGAGACGCTACTCGATTGACCTGTTGCCAAAGGGCTTGATGATGTTCTGGCACCTTTTGCCAGCCCTGCGTTACCTCCTGCAAGAGATGCGTCGCGAGCAGTTGCTCATCGCCGTAAATACGTAGCGTATTATCTAAACCGATACGAATATTAACCGCACGACCACACCAGAATGAAGGCACGCTATAGCGATTACCTCTGACATCGATATAGCTGTCCCATGCCACTTGTCGTAGGTCGAAGTAGCTGGTATCGAAATCAGTCGCAGGGAGTGGCATCAAGGCTATTTTTTCCTCAGCAAAACGATTTTCCGGTGTCTGCTTGAATTGACGAAGATGACGCTGGTCTGCCACTTTCGCCAGCCACATCGCTAGCAGTTGATTAACATGAGCGAAACTCTCAAACTGACGGTAGCGAGTGAAAAAATTGTGTTTAACATAGCCCACCATCCGTTCGGTTTTGCCTTTCGTTTGCGGTCGATAAGGCTTACAGGCGCGAGGGCTAAACCCATAGTGATTAGCCAGTTGCAGGAAGCCCGCATTGAACTCGATGTGGCCATTTTGTCCATGTTTGATAACAGCGGCTTTTTGGTTATCTACCAAGACATTTTTTACGCTGCCACCGAAGTAATTGAAGCTGCGAACCAGCGATTCATACGTGTGCTCAGCATCTTGCTTAGGGGCAGCAAAGACATGAAAGCGACGCGAAAAACCGAGCGTATTAACGGCAAAATTAACCGTACAGGCAGAGCCTGCCACCTCAACGATGATTTCTCCCCAATCGTGTTGAAGTTGATAACCGGGGAGGGTTTCAAAGCGTACCGTGTTTTTCGAGGCCCTGAGCGGACGTTTGGGATGTATATAACGTCGGAGCATCGCACTCCCACCCCGGTAGCCTTTTTCACGGATTTCCTCAAAAATAACCGCCGCATTCCAAACCTGTTCACTCAACCTTGAATCGATGTAGTCTTTAAAGGGCTCGAGTTTAGCAACCTGTTTTTTACCGCGTTTTGCTGTTGGCGGCGCAGGATAGCTAATGTGCCGTCTCACCGTTTTTTCTGAACACCCTATCTGATGGGCAATATCAACAATAAATGCCCCCTGTTGATGGCGTTGTTTTATCATGTAGTGGTCCTCTCTTCTTAGCATGCTTATTTCCCTCATGGCTTTGTCACCACAAAGGAAACTGCATTCTGGCTTGAGTGGACAAATTAAATTAGCAATTTACGGTCTTTTATCATTAGCGCTGACAAAACAAGCGTTAACCAGTGCCAAACTTAAATTTGAACCTCGTTCACTGCACGGTTTGTTCACGATATTTCATATCCGCCTAACACTGTTTGCCTTGCAGGGATGCCGTAAGCGCCTGCCCCGAGAGCGATGAGCGCAAAAAAGACAGACTCTCCACTGAGGAGACTAGCCATTTTTATTTTTCTGCCTAAACTGGGCACGGGCTAAGTAACTGACCCTCTTCTATTGAGGAGAGGGCGTGAAGAGGTGAAGAACCGCCGATGAAGACGATAGCACTGGAATTAAACACCTTCCCCCTAACCGCGCTGATGGACAAGAGTCTAGATAGCTGGGGAATCAAAGACAGGCACTCGCGTTTTATTTATACCAACCGTGCTTTTCTGGATTGTTTTAATTTACCACCGGGAGTCGATATTATCGGCAAACGGCATGATGAACTGCCGTCCTGCGTGGCAGAATTTTTGGCTAATCTACGCCAGGAAGAAAAAAACGTCATTAAAAGCGGACAAAGAACGACGCTGATAAAAGCGCATTTATTGAGGCATAAGCAAAAACGCCACCCTTATTTATACGAAATCTTCCCGCTGTATAATCAAGAAGGCCGCTGTGTGGGCACGGTTTTTTATGGCAAAAAGCCCGATACTTTTTCATTACCTCCCATCAGATATTTTTACGCTATCTGAATGGCAGATTATCTTTTATTTATTACGCACTTTTAACACCAGGGAAATCACGATAATAAAAAATAGAATAGGTATTATCGATCCAAAGGTAAAAGTAAATTCATTGCGGGAATTTAAAACCTTTTATCATCAAACTGGTTTTGATCGTTATTTTTCCAAGACGTTATCTCACGTGAAATACGGTGTATTGAAGAGAGGAGAGATTGTAATGAGTAACAGACAAAGCAGAATCAGAAAACGCGCATTAAGGAATAAGCTATTAGCTGCCAAACGGAGAGAAAAAAATAAAACCTGGTTTACTCGATTAATGTGTTTATTTAAGCAGGAGAAAACGCATGTTATCTTCTGAGACGGAAAAGAAAATAACTATTTCCACCCCACTCTACCAAACACTGGAAAAATCCGCCGCTTCGGTGAGCGTTCATTGTGGTTGCACGGTCACGCCAGATAATTTCATTCATTACCTGATCGAGCATTATGCTGAAAGCGCTTGCGATAATATTATTGCCAAGCTGGAAAATTAAAAAATATCATGACAGAATAAAATAAAAATAATCGCTATTTTGATTTCGGTTATTTTTATCGGATAAACTGGATAGATATTTAACGCCATTTTTTGCCAAAAATAAGAAGGAGGATAATAATACCTGAAAATTGTTAATACTATTATTTTTGTTGATTAATCATCATTCACCCCCTTACTTTTTTCATCACTGACGGACTTCTTTTTATTAAAGAGGAGCCGTCATTATTTTTTATTGTTGAAATAAATTTATTCAAATGACCTTCTGTAACTTTTCCGTTTAAAACACGGACGAAGTGATGACATTTTTAACCTTAACAAAGAGAAAACGACAATGGAAGTCAGCCTTAAGCAATGGAATGAAAACCAACCCCGCCCGCGTTGCATGGAACAAGTACGCCGATGGGTACGCTCTGGTGTCATACAACCACCCCCTCGGCTCGATGGCCGAGAATACCTCGTCAAGGCTGATGCCGTGAAAATCGACCTAACAACCCCCGCAAGTTACGCCAGAAAGCGCTTAATGGAGAAACTGTATCATGGCACGTAAAAGAAAGCCGGCTAACCGAGATTTGCCACCCAATCTGTATGTGCGCAATAACGGCTATTATTGCTACCGAGACCCACGGACGGGTAAGGAATACGGCGTAGGTAGCGTGAAACGCATGGCGATCAACGAAGCCGTTGCAATGAATATGCAGATTTTTGACCAGCACCATAGCCTGGTAGACAGAATTAACGCGGTCAATACGCTGTCAGTGACAGAATGGATAACCCGATTTAAAGAAAAATTGCATCAACGTGGCCTTCGTCCAAAAACGATTCAAGACTATCAGAAAAGATTAGTACCTGTCGCCCGTGCTTTTGCTGATAAAACGCTGAATACCCTTACTACCAAAGAGATTGCTGAATTTATAAACAGTTACAGCGCTCAAGGTAAAACCACCACCGCCAAATTAATCCGTAGTTTGTTGATCGATATGTTTAATGAAGCGATTGCAGAAGGGCATTTGGCAACTAATCCGGCTACAGCGACAAAAAGCCCTCGTGTACAGGTACAGAGAGAACGCTTATCACTGGAAGATTTTCTGGTAATTAGAGGGGTGGCAAACAAACGGCAGCCGTGGGTAGCGCTGAGTATGGATTTAGCCTTGCTGACAGGTCAAAGAGTGGGAGATATCCAACAGATGCGGTGGCACGATATTTATGATGGGAAATGGTGGGTAAAGCAACAGAAAACAGGGATGAAATTGGCGATTCCCTTAACCTTGAGTCTGGAAGTGATTGATAAGAGCCTTGAAGGTGTTCTCAATGATTGTCGGCAACAAATAAAGAGTGAAAATTATGTCTTTGCGGGAAGGAATAAAACCTGCTTCAGTCAGTTCTATCTATCGATAACTTTTGCAAATTCAAGAAAAAAATCAGGCTTGACATGGCAAGGTACACCGCCCTCATTTCACGAAATCAGAAGTTTATCCGCAAGGCTACATAGTGAAGCCAGAGGTAAGGATTTTGCACAAAAATTGCTGGGACATAAATCCTCCGCTATGACAGATAAATACCGTGATAGCAGAGGGAGTGAGTGGGACGAAATCTGATATCAATTTATGATTTTTAGGTTATCAAGTAAGATGTTAGGAGATAAAATAATCCAATAGGCATTGTGACCTTATTTTGATCGATTGTGACCTTTGTATTTTAATGCATTGATTTTTATTGTAAATAAAATACAGTAGCTAATTCGGATATCGCTTGAATTTGTGTATATTTAGATTCTCCCAATCCTTTTTGTGCGCAGAGTGTCGGATAGTCAGCAGACATTAAATTATGAAGAGATCCAAATTCCGCGATTAAATTTCCGGCCATTTCCATCACATGTATCCCCGCTACTCCGGTACGCAAAAAAATGGCGAGTAGCTCGGTGTCAGTGAGTGACGCAGCACCAAATTTTAGTAATTTCTCCCGAGGCGGCATACATCCAGGCCATGCATTCATCCCTGAGCTCCTACTTTTCTCACCATAACCACATTATCAGTATGCCATTCAACAAACTTCTGCGCGATTTCGTTTTGAGAAATATGCGGGATACTCCGCAAAATTGGCTTAACAATTATGCTAAAATAGCGCACCTTAACGCTTGTATTAAAGATCATCACAATGAGCAAATTGCTAGGAAAACGTATTGTGCTTGGTATCAGCGGGGGTATTGCAGCCTATAAATGCCCCGAATTGATACGCCGTTTACGTGAAAGAGGCGTCCAGATCCGGGTGGTAATGACAGAAGCCGCGCATTCTTTTATTACTGCACTCACGTTACAGGCAGTTTCAGGGTATCCAGTTTATGATAATTTACTCGATTCCAGCGCAGAAGCGGCCATGGGGCATATTGAATTAGCTAAATGGGCTGATCTGATCGTTATAGCGCCTGCTAGCGCAGATTTATTAGCACGGATCGCCACAGGGATGGCCAATGATCTGTTAACCAGTCTTTGTCTCGCCAGTGCCGCCCCTATCGCGCTAGTCCCTGCTATGAATCAACAAATGTATCGCACTAGTGTTACTCAGGATAATATTAAATTGCTCGCTAAGCGCAGCCTGATAATATGGGGTCCTGACAGTGGTAGTCAGGCGTGCGGTGATGTCGGCCCTGGTAGAATGCTTGAGCCTGATAACATTGTCGATTTAATACAAGCCCATTTTGCGAGTAGACAAGACCTAAAACATCTGCACATTATGATTACCGCCGGACCTACCCGTGAAGCTTTAGATCCAGTGCGTTTTATTAGTAATCACAGCTCAGGAAAAATGGGATTTGCTATCGCTCAGGCTGCAATAGATCGCGGAGCACAAGTGACTTTAATCGCCGGGCCGGTCAATTTAGTGACACCGCCCGGCGTTAAACGTATTGATGTAACCTGTGCGTTAGAAATGCAACATCTAGTGCAAAAAAATGCCGCAACCCAGCACATTTTTATTTCATGTGCCGCTGTAGCAGATTATCGGGCAGTTCAAATCTCAGATAAAAAAATTAAAAAGCAACCAGAGGAAATCAGCCTGAGAATGATAAAAAATCCAGATATTGTTGCTGGTGTTGCCGCGATGGTTGAAAATCGTCCCTTTGTCGTTGGATTTGCTGCTGAAACTGATAATGTAGAAAAATATGCACGCCAAAAACGGATCCAAAAAAATTTGGATCTTATTTGCGCCAACGATGTATCCCTGACAGGGCATGGGTTTCATAGTGATACTAATGCTTTGCACCTTTTTTGGCAGTCAGGGGACAAATATTTAGCGCATAGCGATAAATTTTCCCTTAGTCAACGCCTCATCGATGAGATTGTGAACCTTTATGAAGAAAAAAATCGACGTTAAGATATTGGATGCAAGAATCGGCAAAGAATTTCCTTTACCTTGCTATGCAACCCCTGGCTCTGCCGGGTTGGATTTACGTGCCTGTTTAGATGAGCCGTTAAATGTCGCCCCTGGTGATTGCGTTTTATTACCAACCGGATTAGCTGTCCATATTGCCGACCACAATTTAGCGGCCGTTATTTTGCCCCGCTCTGGATTAGGCCATAAAAATGGGATTGTATTAGGTAATTTAGTCGGATTAATCGACTCTGATTATCAAGGTCAATTAATGGTGTCAATATGGAACCGCAGTAACCAGCCTTTTAATATCAAGCCAGGGGATCGTATTGCTCAAATGGTATTGATACCTGTAGTAAAAACAGAATTTAATATTGTTGAAGAGTTTACCAGTAGCGAACGAGGAACCGGTGGGTTTGGTCATTCTGGGCGCCATTAAGTTTATTGGCGTGATGATCCGCAAATTTTTAAGCTGTTTTTTATCCTGTATACCCAATGAATTTCGAGTTACGGCAAGGCGGCAATCAATCGAATCCCAGGAGTGTACAGGTAGTACATGACAGAGGATGAGGGTGAGCAGCCAACGCCGCCGTAACTTGAAAGGCGAAGGGTATATGCCGTAAAACCTCGGCCTTCAGGGCGGGGAGGATGTCAATCTGCTTACCCCCCACCCTATTTTTCAGGGTGGAGGTAAGCACATCGAATAAAATATTATGCAAGAAGTCTACTCTTTTCATGGCTGTTTGCGTTTCTGTAATAGCCAATAAACCATTGATAAAATAATAAACCACAAGGGTATTACCATTAAGGCTTGCCGGGTATGGGTTTCAAATGTTAACAACAGGATAATAAAAGCAAAAAAAACCAGACAAATCCATGACATAAAAATACCGGCGGGCATTTTATATCGCGATTTTTTATGCAATTCGGGTCGTTTTTTTCGGTAGATAAGATAAGAGCATAAAATCATTGACCAAACGAATATAAACAAAACCGCTGACACTGTCGTCACTAAAGTAAATACCCTCATAACATCAGGGATCAGATAGATTAAAATCACCCCTCCGAGCAAGCAAACACAAGAAAACGTCAGCCCATGCGCCGGTACCGAATAACGTGATAAATGACTAAATTGTTTAGGCGCATTGCCTTTTTTAGCGAGGCCAAAAAGCATTCTGCTGGTAGAAAAAACACCGCTGTTAGCCGATGATAACGCTGAGGTTAATACAACAAAATTGATCACACTGGCGACAGCAGGGAAACTAACTAAAACAAATAATTCGACAAAAGGGCTTTGGTTAAGCGTGACAGAACGCCAAGGCGTGACTGACATAATCGTGATCAATGAAAAAACGTAAAATACAATAATACGAATAGGAATCGAGTTGATAGCACGTGGTAATACTATTTCAGGATCTTTGGTTTCCGCCGCGGTGGTGCCTACCAGTTCGATACCAACAAAAGCAAAAATGGCTATTTGAAAACCGGCAAAAAATCCCATTAAACCTTTCGGAAACATACCACCGTCTTGCCATAAATGATGCACAGAAGCGCCAGAGGAAAATGACAAAGGCAGGTAATTTATCAAAATCATCCCGAAACCAACCACAATCAATGCAACGATAGCGATGATTTTGATCATAGCAAACCAAAACTCTATTTCACCAAACAACTTTACTGCGGTTAAATTCAGTAAAAATAATAATAAAACGGCTAATAAAGATGCCACCCAATGCGAAGATTCTGGAAACCAAAACTGCGTATATGCCGTGATAGCGACTATGTCCGCGATACCGGTAATTATCCAACAAAACCAATATGTCCAACCGGTAAAAAATCCAGCCCAGGGACCTAAAAAATCAGCAGCAAAATCGCTAAATGAACGGTATTGCAAATTAGACAATAACAGTTCTCCCATTGCCCGCATCACAAAAAATAATATAAATCCGATGATCATATATACGAAGATAATTGAAGGACCGGCAAGCGCAATACTTTTACCTGATCCCATAAATAATCCGGTGCCAATGGCACCACCAATAGCAATTAATTGAACATGGCGATTGGTAAGACTACGTTGCAGGTGCTGGTGCTTTTTTTGCTTCAAGCTTGTATCAATTTCCGTTTGCTCTACCATTTTTTCATATTCTCTTTTGTTTACATTTTTTAGTAATATTTTTAGCCGCTAAATTAACCTTTCGATTATATAAATTAAGAGAACAAACACGCTGCATTTATCTTTATTTTCTTGCAAAAATCAGACGGCTTGCAAAACCCCCTTACCGTAACTCGAAATTCATTGGGTATAGAATTCGCTCTTCGCAGTAGGTTTTGCAAGCCGTTTATCGAAAAAATGAATGAAGTATTTGACAGTCGTACTTAAGAAAGGAATAATCGCCAGCAACCGGGTCGTTAGCTCAGTTGGTAGAGCAGTTGACTCTTAATCAATTGGTCGCAGGTTCAAGCCCTGCACGACCCACCAGTTTTATCAACGGGTGATATACCCAATGAATTTCGAGTTACGGCAAGGCGGCAATCAATCGAATCGATACACGGCTGGAATGAGTGATCGCTGCCAACGCCGCCGTAACTGGAAAAGCGAAGGCTATAAATCTCAAGTGCCCGTCAGATTGCTTACATTTGACCACAAGGTAGTATAAAGGCGAGAGAAATTTGCATTTTCTGACATCAAGCTCAAACGTTGCTGAGGATCGAATGAAGAAAGGCTGGATACCAATGTATCAATATTACTACCACTGAGTTCACCATCTACCGTTTGGATTTTTTCGATTCTATTCGAAGGCGATTTAAAATATTCTTCTACTGTGATGCTATGTTCAGCCAGCAGTATTTCTAGATCCTCCCCCTTCTTCTGAAGAAAAATTTCTTTTTTTGTGATGCCGCCAGCAAAGATAATAGTATCATTCCCCCCTATATCCTTGATGAGATCCCAGCCATCATCAGGATCAAAAATATAACTGTCATCTCCTTGCCCCCCAAAAAGATCATCATTGCCTTTGCCCCCATAAAGTTTATCGCTTCCCGCACTACCATACAGTTCATCGTTACCCGTATCGCCGAATAGCTGATCATCTCCTTCCTCACCATCTACTCTTTTTATTCCTTTACCCCTGACGATCAAAATATCATTACCCTCCCCTCCGAATAAGCTATGATCGTATTCACTGGTATCAATAACAACATCGTCACCGGCCAGAGCAAAAAAAGTATTATCCGTCAGTGTGACAACATTGGATAAAAGAATAACGTCATCTCCTTCCGTTGCCTGTGTTTCACTCAGTTTATGGCCGAGATAAGGACGCCCTTGTTTGTCAACATCCAGCGGATGGAAATCCCCATTTTTATCCACCAAAAGAATATGGCGGTAACGGGCATCGCGCATAAAATTCAGCATACGTACCTCAACGTACCCGCTAGATGATTCGAAGGGACCTAAAATGATATCGTTATCTTCTTGTCTAATATGCTTGATTTGTTCAATAAAGACCGGAAGTATTAACAAATCCAGCTGATGAGTGTTTTCCATGTCTTCGTTATTAATCGAAATGGTTCGATGGGTATTTTTTTCTATCGGATCATCATGAAGATAATAAATATCAGCGCCTTCTCCGCCTGTTAAGATGTCATTACCTCGACGACTGTGGAGCATGTTATTGAATTTATCTCCCTTAATATGATCATTAAACGGCGAATCTTCAGCCACAAGCCGGACATATTCAGGCAATAACTTGGTGATACCATTGATGGTGATTTGCCCTTGCCCACGACCATTATCCTGTTGCAACTCAATTTTGGGGGTAGCTGATGGATTATTGGCAAAAAATTCCTGCAAACTTTGATCATGCACAATGCTGTATTGTGCTTTAAAAGCAGAAAAAAACAGCCAATTGCCACTGTCATCTTGTTCAAGGATTTCTGGCCATTCAGGAAATAATAATAACCCGTCACGGGTTGACAAAATATATTGGTTAGCCTGCTTAAGCTGCTTATTATTATCAACAACAAGCTGATAAGCATTCTTTAATAATAGCGTCGTTTGCGTGCCATTATCGTTCCATAAGCTGATGAATACTGAATACTTTGATCCGCTATGACTTTCCGCCAATAATGAGATCCTGTCTATTTGATCAATATTATGGTTGAGCATAATATTATTAACCTCTGGCACGCCATTATTTGACATTAAAGGATCATGCAACGTTATTGTGACGTCTCTTGTTTGTGAATTTTGCAAAATACAATAAGTATCAATCCCAGTGCCACCTTCCGCTTCTCCCTGCTCTAGTGACAGAACATCATTACCACCTCGCCCCTGGAGATAATCTAAACCTCCTCGACCATTGAGCTGGTTATCACCCTCATCACCTATCAAAATATCTCCCGTTTTAGCGTGCCCCAACGCATGCTCAATATTAACGACAGTAGCAACGAGGGCATTCATGCCAATATAACGGACTTCACCTTGCATAAGATCGATCACATAACCACTGGCTCCGACGGGGAGAGAACCAGCAGCAACCAGTGTATCGTTATCTATTAACTTATTTTTATCAGGAATATGTCTATTTTGTTGTGCAGCGGGTAATGGAGCGGATCCTTTACCATTGAGTATACTGGCCTGTTGCGGGGGAATAGCGCCCATTAAATAAAAAGTATCCGCTAATTGACCTCCGGTATATTGTTTAAAACCTGCCCCCACGGTAAAAACATTTTTTTTATTTCGGTAGCCAATGACAGTATCATTACCTCCTCCCAGTTCAAAAAAAGCAGCATTACCCGCCTGTTGCTCTGGATTAATCGCCAACAGATCATCTGCATTGCCAGGAATATTCGCTATGTCATGGTTTGCTAAATAAGGATTAGTACGACTTGGCTGGTTTAACGACATCTCCGATAAAGTCAGCCTTCTAACGCTATCCTGAGTATAACTATCAGCGGTATTGGTATTAACATCAATGTTATCGTCAATGCTATGTAACGCTGTTGGCTCAAAATAAAATAATCCACTGTTATGCGTGGCAAAGGATCCCTCTTTTAATCGATGAGCCTGTTCTCGCTGCACTTTACCTATATCTTGTAGACGAACTTTCTCGGCTAAAATAATCAAATTCTGATCAGCCGGTTTGACAAATGTCACACCAGGAGAAACTAATATTAATGTCAAGTACTCTTTTTCTAATAAAGTAAAATCACCACGGCTATAATAGATGACATCAGCCTGTTGCGCCGATTTTTCCAGAATTTTACCCGCATGTTCATCTAACTGTCGGTCATATTCTTTACGTACTGCTTTTTGGCTTTCCAATTTTGCCAATCTATTTTGCACGTCTTTGCTTAGATCCAAGCCGAAAAAGAGCCGGCTCGTATTTTCTAGTTGTTCAAATGTCGTTAATACGATATTTTTTTTGATTTTTTCCATGGTACGGCTAGCAAAATAAGCTTGACTCACCATGATGATAGCAACACCCAAAGCAACACCTAATGATCCAGCCAATGTGGCTGATGTTCCCCCCGCAGCAAAGGCAATGCCAACACTAATGTTAACCGCGGCAGAGATAACAGCTAATGACCCGGTGAAGATAAGATCTTGCCGGGTTTCAGCATTATCCGTGATCGTGAACTGAGAAAATGCTCGATAAGCACTATAAATATCAAAGCCACTCGATAAAATCGTTAACGTCGACCCACCAAATTTTGCTATTTTAGTACTGGCATTAAAGCGCATCTGCCCTAGGCGAGCACCGGTAAGCATGGCTGTACCTGTTATTCTATGCCCGCGAAAAAATTTATTGAACATATGCTGGGTACGGTTGATCATAGCCGTCGGGCCTGTAGAAGCAAGCTGTTGTCCCCATTTAACCAAGCCGTATTGGGTCGCATCGATCAACACATTAGAGCCAAACGAAGCCAGCGCTAAATTTCTTTCGTAGACCAACTCGTTTTTTTCTTCGTCAGTGAGATCATCACGCTTGAGCATTGCTCGATATTTAATCAAGTCATAGATACCGCGAGTGTAGCCATATCCTTGCATTCCTACGCCGACACGATGGACTGAACGGTTAAAGCGCCCCCACACTGTGGCATCGTGCAACGATGACCATAAGCCAGACATGATATGTCCATTTTTTACATGGTAATTAATTTTATCTAATAGCACGATGGAGACTTCGTGCATACTTTGATTCTTGCTCGTTGTTAACAGATCCGCAAGCCTCCCTTTTTGCACGAAGATTTGTTGTTTTAGTAACATAACGGCCTGGATAGCAACAGGATCATTTTTATCCAGTTGCATTAGGTAATTATTCAGTTGTGCGGGGAAAAAACGTAACCTGGCAAGCCGAGAAGCGTCAGTGAGATGACGGGGGGAAAGCGGCTCCCCGTCAATGTTTGCACCCATTTGGCTGAGTGCGTGCGCTGGCAGGGTAACATTACCAAGGCGGACATCTCCTGCCTGTGTCATCCTCTGTTGGTGAGTACGAAAGTCCACCAATAATGTTTGCAGTTGAGTCAAGGCGGGTAATTGCTGAACAGCATTAGCGATATTCACTTGGTAGACGGTGAAGTGATATTGATTATTTTTTTGCGTTACCCCGTATTGCTCTGCTCGAGTGTCAGGATCCAACAGCGCGTTTCTACCTTGCAAGTAATCATTTAGTATTGCATTAAGCGCTAGGCTGCTCTTAGCGCTGTCTTTACCACTACAGCGTATTTCGCCAACATGGGGATCGTACAGATAGTAAATATGCTGCCCGTTTTCAATCTGGCTGGCTAGCATCAACGCATGGTGTTGGCTTTTAAACAAATAATAACCGGGTTTCCAATCAAAGGGTGATATCAGTTGCTGAGTAAAAAGTTTTTTATCATTTAAATCAAAATTTTGTAATTTGATAAATTGCTGACGGAAAAGATTGGCCTGGATCATTTCGCCGTCGGTAATCATCCCATCAGCATCCGCTTTTTGTTCGTTAATCAGGGTATGGGTAAGTAAACCATTTAACAGGCGACGGGTTTCCGGTGTTCCCAAATATCGGGCATGGAGCCAAGCCAGCCCTAAACTGATAGCGTTAGATTGCGTGTGTAGCTCACTGCCACCAATATATAATCCTTGTGGCGCGATTTGCATTTGGATACTGACAGCGCTGCCATTTTGTTTCATACTCGCCTCAGCCAGTGCAACAATGCTTTTTGCCTGGATTTTGTTCCACTGTTGACTCTGCTGCAATGCAGCTTGTACGCTTAATCCTGATAATTGAGGATGATGGGTATCTTGTAGTTGTAACAGTTGATAGATTTCGTGACGCCACGCCAAATAATCCATGTTATTAAATGCGGTTAGCATTAGCCGTTTAACATCTAACTTCCCTTGCTTCGATTGAAATGCATCGTTCAAATCAGCAAGCTCTTCCAAATTCAATGCCCTATATTTCAGTTCACCTGAGGCTAGGTTATCGACTAGGCTTAACACCCGCTGCAAACGTATCGACAGATCCGTGGTCGGGACTAATCGACCTTGTTTATTCCAAGTTAGAATTAATTTATTTTCACTGGCCTTATGATGCCAAGAGCCACGGCTATCCAGTGTCATTTTTTGACCGCGGGGCGTAACCGCCATTTCGGCACTGTGGGCGGAGACATTAGAGTAGATATCGTGTTTACCGAGTTCTTGAGCAAATTGCCAAGCAAAACCACCTTCTTTACTCGTGTCGATCAATGAACAACCCACCAAGCTAATGGAGTGGGGATCCTGATTAATTTTGAATTTAGCCCCGAAGGCGTGATGAAAGCCTTGTAGATTGTTCGCCAGTACTCTAGCGGACTGATATGCCAAGGTAACCTCAGTGCCCCGGACAAAACCATGACCGACCAGCTGCCAACGCAGTTTTCCTTTCAATTTTTTTGCATCACCAAAAACGACACGGTAATAGCCATTTTTATCTAATTGTACTAATACTGAGTTCTTATGTTTGCCTACCAAATAGCCAGCAGATTTGGCAACAACCCGATCATTTTGTAACTGAATAATGATTTGACCGTCATAATGCGTATCTCCACCATTGTGCGCTGTGACTTCGGGGATATCCCAAGAACTCACCATAGAGGCGAAGTTATTATTGCCCCTGCTGCTATAAGTGTTTGTATCAACCAGCGAATTGCTTTGTACTCCATTGCTTCCATTCATAAACGAAACTCCATATTAAAGCGATTGAATTAAACAGAATTAAGATAGTTATGTAATATAGTCAAAACATTTTAATTTGATTCTGTGTTGTCGTCGCTTGCCGTACTATTTGTACTGTCTGTGCTCCTCCGACTTGAATCAAATTTATAATCAAAACATTTCGCAAGTGGGACGTAAAATGATCCCCCCCTTTTTTTAAGATAAACCACAGCATCTCGCACCATTAGATTAAAAACATAATGGCATTCATTAACGCGATGATAATTAAAAGTATGAAATCACAATGAGACGATAGGAATATATCGTTAACTCATAATAAGATGCCCTCTACTGTCAACAAACCGTTATCTTTTTCATATAGCCAAGTCAGTTTAATTTGATTCTGTGTTGTCATCACTTGCCGTACTATTTGTACTGTCTGCGCTCCTCCGCCTTGAATCAAATTAAACTGATTTGGCTATATCGTGCCTCAAAATTTTATTTAATATAATGATATCTTTGCTTTTTATTAAAAATAACTACAATAGAAACAGCTGACTTTTTTTAGTTGTCTTGAATAACGTTACCAATCCACAGGAGGCATATGTTCTGAGAATGCATCTTTCTCTTTATTAGAAGATAAATTTTCTGCATGCGTTGTTGTTTGCTGTACTGTCACATCTTTTTCTGATTGAGAAAGTGTATTATCTGTATTGACAACGGTTTTCTTATGTAAGCATATTTTTGATGGGAAGAACTGAATCTTTCCAGACTTCCAAAGTTCTTGGCATATATTTGAAATGGTTCTTTCATGAGAAGCTGAAGCCACCGTTGATAATAATAAGATAGATAACACGCTCAACAGAGTTTTTATTGTTTTCATATACTCATCTCCCATTTTCCAATCAACCCCATTTGATATGCCTTGAGTTGCTGTCGCTTATTAAGCCTAGTCACAATAATCGTTATTTTCCTTCTCAATCTTTTATTACTCATTTATCACTTAAGATCATTGACGGCGTTTTATTTCAAAGGCAACCCGATTCCTATATAGCAGAATCAGTCTAATTTGATTCAAGTCGGAGGAGTACAGACAGTACAAATGCCCCCCCTCTCTCCCTAGGGAATAAAGGTGATGTGTTTATAAAAGGAGAGGCTAAAATTTGGCCATTACAGACCAGGATGAATTAATTTTTACCGGGCAGCTGCCTGAGTACTTCATCGCTAAAATAGGGTTCATCTTCAACCCAAAAAATATAATTTAATCCTAAATAATGCTGGGCAAAATCAAGAATATCCGCCACTGTATTTTTTTTACCTGTTTTAGGATTAATTTGGCGAAGATTACCTTCTTGTACCGCCATGCCTTTTACCAACGTAGAGGGAAAGGTTTTGAAAAAGCCATAACTCTGCGCCATGTGACTTTTGCGGTAGGGCATTAAATCGGGGCCACCTATGCCCATTTTGAGTTTTTCTGCTTGCGCAAACAAACTACGCATATAGTTTTTGTCGTCCCATGGCAACCATTCGCCTGGCACAAAATTAAGATAGACCATCGGGATGGATTTTTTGAACGCCCCTGCAAGCACTTGCATATTTTCTCGCACCGCATCGATATAAGCTTTGGGGGTAAAATCGACAGGAAAGGTCGTGCTGCCATCTGCGTTTTCTATTCCGATATCGATCGAGCTTTCACTAAAATTAATCCCGGCAATTTTTCCATCAAATTCACGCCCTAACTGCTGAACCAGTTTTTGATAACGTTTTCGAACAGGTTGTTCCCACATTTTGGCTGACCAGCCATATTCGTCGGCAGCAGGCGGTTTATTAGGATCACGCTCCGGAGCCGTCAACATGCTCTGTTTAAGCACACCGCCTTTATATAATGGATCCTGCAAAATATAGTCAGGTACATTGTAATGAGGAGTGAAAGACTTTTCCTGGAGTTGGATCCAAAGCTGTTTTCCAATCGAATTTAGATAAAGGAGATCTTCTTTTATTGCACTAAAATCATATTGATCTTTGCTTGGCTCAAGATTGCGCCATGTATAGACAATTTGTGCACCACTAAAACGCGCATCGTGCAATGCCTTGTCTGCACGGATGTTAGCCCCACCGGCATCTCGATGATAAAAATAAATATAATGCTGCAGTGGATGCTCAGCAGCAACCGAAGCAACATTCCCTGCTATTAGCAACAAAAAAAAGCACAGCCTAATAAAATTTTCCATCGTTCCTCCACTGTTATTGAGCCAAAAAAGTAGCAAGTTGTGAGCATAGTTGTTCAGCAGCTAATAAGCTACGTGGCCCAGCGCGATTAAACCAATCTTCATTGAGTGTGATCACAGGTAACTTCAGTTGTGGTAGCCAAAAATTTTTAACATGCGCCGCAGATTGGCCAGTGATAACAATTAACTGAGGTTGACGACGCAACACTTGCTCGCGACTGATTTGCGGCCAAGGTACTCGACTATCGGCAAAAATATTTTCGCCACCACACAAGAAAATGATTTCGTTTTGCAAGGTATCCGCTGAACTGGTAAAGAGTGGCTGAGTGCCCAATTGTATTAAAATCCGTAACGGTGAGGAGCGATGCACAGATTGATGGCCATATTGGCGGTATAATTCGGCACTTCGTTGGCGGATATGCGCCGCTGCTTGCCGTGCACGATCGGGATGCGGACTATATGCTGTCAGTTTTTCCAACTCTTGCGCTATCTGTTCAAAACTACGCGCATCAGAATAAAAAATAGGGATACCTAACGCCGCCAGTTGGTCTAATGGACGCTGTGGATTTCCCCCGCGCCACGCAAGGATCAGATCAGGTTTTAACGCTAAAATACGTTCAACATTGATTCCCTGCCAAGAAGCAACCCGTTCTAATTTATTCGCCGCCGCCGGATAATCAGAAAAATCACTGGCCGCTACCAATTTTTCTCCTAATCCAGCCGCGTAGGCGAGTTCAGTGGTGCTCGGTGCTAAGCTGATCACCCGCTCTACAGCGGCATATACCGGTAATGCGATTAACCAATATCCTAGCAAGCCGATAAAAAAACGATATATACCCTTCGTCTTTGAAGCCGCCGAGTTGTTGGCGGCGGGGGCTCGCCTCATCAGGTAGTAGTCTACGCTCATCGGTCTCACACCCTTGCCGTAACTCGAAATTCATTGGGTATAAGCACCCTAAAAACCAATTTAAAATCTCTGTGGCTTGCTGATATTTTGCCAAAATAGATGCACCGATAATTTATTGGTTAACATAAATCTTGGCTAAGGTGGATTAACATAGCTTCAACCAATGCGCTAGATTGTATTGCTGCTGTGTCTAGAAATTCTTCAAAGCTTAAATGAGACTCTTGGCAGGCGACATCCGAAATGGCACGCACGACCACAAAAGGGATCCCGTATTGATGACAAATGTGACCGATGGCCGCCGCTTCCATATCCACCGCAATCGCGTCTGGAAAAGTAGTGAGGATATCATTTAATGGTTTACCTCCATTGATAAAAGCATCACCACTGCAAATCAAGCCGGTTACCGACGATGGATTTAACGGCTCAGGACAGGTTTCTGCCACAGATAACTTTAACTGCTGTAAACATTTTTCTGCCATCTTTATCAATTTTTCATTGGCTTTAAATCTTGCCGGACAACCCGCCATTTGTCCCTTAGCATAACCAAATGCCGTCACATCCACATCATGGTAGAGCACTTCTTGAGAGATAACGATATCCCCTATATTTAAATCCTTACTTAATCCACCGGCAGAGCCCGTATTAATCACATAATCCGGCTGACAAGAATCAAGCAATAATGTCGTTCCCATTGCAGCGGAAACTTTACCGATACCTGATTTCAATAAAGCAACATTAACACCTTGTAATTCACCGGTATAAATTTCAATTCCCTTTAATGATCCGCGCAACGGCTGAATTTTGCATTCTTTAATTTGAGCACGTAAATGAATTACTTCCTGCTCCATCGCACCGATAATGCCTACTTTTATCATAGCTATTCTCTTGTTACTAAGATTAAATATTTGCTAAAGACTGGTATTGTTTTTTACTATTGACCGGTCACATGACCTACTGCACGGTGCGAAATCAAAGCGCCCTACACGCCGCAACCTTTGTTAACACAAAGTACATGCGCATTGTGAGCACCGCGTAACCTAGAATTCGTACCATGCAGTAGGTCATGAAAATCTAATGAACTTCGCGTCGGCGAGTTAATCATACTGAATACAACGAAGCAACTAAGCCAACGTTTTTATCAGCTAATTTTATTGTCAAAAAGAGAAATTAATTTTATGAATAAAACAATTTTAGTGCTGAATGTCTTGGCATTAAGTATAAGTTTAGCCATAGCACCAACCACAGCCACTGCTCTAGAAACAGCCCCTTCCCTTCCTAGTAGCCAACCACTACCCAGCTTGGCACCGATGCTAGAAAAAGTCATGCCTTCTGTGGTGAGTATCAATGTTGAAGGCAGTACTATGGTTAAAAACGGCACTATGTCACAGCCATTCCAGCAATTCTTTGGCGGTAATTCTCCTTTCTGTCAGGAAGATTCGCCATTTCAGGATACACCTTTATGTCAAAATGACCGCATGAGCCCAAGACAATCAAAAAAAGAAGAATTTAAAGCATCGGGAGCAGGTGTCGTGATCAATGCCGCTAAAGGATATATCGTTACTAATAACCATGTCGTCGAAAATGCGAATAAAATTCAGGTTCAATTAAGTGATGGCCGCCGTTATAACGCAGAAACAGTGGGTCAAGATCCTCGAACTGATATTGCACTCCTCAAATTGAAAGATTTTAACAATTTAACAGCAATAAAAATGGCAGATTCAAGTCAACTGCGGGTAGGAGATTATACTGTTGCTATTGGTAACCCCTTTGGTATAGGCGAAACAGCGACATCTGGCATTGTTTCTGCGTTAGGCCGTAGTGGAGTAAATATAGAAAATTATGAAAATTTTATCCAAACCGACGCCGCCATTAACCGTGGTAACTCAGGCGGTGCCTTAGTTAACTTGAACGGTGAATTAATTGGTATGAATACGGCTATCTTGGCTCCAGACGGCGGTAATATTGGTATCGGTTTCGCCATTCCTAGCAACATGATAAAAAATATAACGACTCAAATAGCAGAGTCTGGAAAAGTAAAACGTGGTGAAATAGGGATCATGGGCACTGAACTCAATGCCGGGCTCGCCAAAGCGATGAATCTGGAGACACAGAAAGGCGCGTTGATTAGCCAGGTAATAGCAAACTCTTCAGCCGCTAAAGCAGGTATCAAAGCGGGGGATGTGATCATCAAATTAAATGGTAAACCGATCAATAGTTTCGCTGCTTTTCGAGCAGAAGTCAGTAGCTTACCTATTGGTACACAAGTCAATTTGGGTCTACTACGTGATGGAAAATCCATTTCAATAGACGTGAAATTAGCGGAGAGTTCGCGGGCTCAAAATGCGCATGACAATATTATTTATAAAGGGCTTGAAGGGGCTGAATTAAGTAACGCAGAGGGAAATAAAGGAATAAAAGTGGGGAAAGTGGAAGCTAATTCTATCGCTGCCCGCTTCGGTCTAAAAGAAAACGATATTATTACAGAAGTGAATACAGAAAAAAGACCAAATTTAGAGAAGTTACGCAAAATTCTTGATGCCGCTCCCCCCGCATTAGCATTAGGTATCCAACGTGGGGAAAGTGTCATTTATCTTTTTATTAGCTTATAGCCATGATTAATAGGTTTTTCTTAAAGCCTGTGCCAAATCTTCTTGAGCGACGCTCATTTTTGACGAAGTATCAGCGAGCACAAGAAGATTTTCCATATAGCCGAATCAGTTTAATTTGATTTAAGGCGGAGGAGCGCAGACAGTACAAATAGTACGGCAAGTGACGACAACACTTAAATCAAATTAAACTGCTTTGGCTATGACACTGTTAACAAAGTAATTTAAAAACCTTAAGACAAGAGATGGCGAAAAAAGAAAAGAAGGTGACATCCAGCTTATCAAAGCGTAAAGCGAGTCTTTTGTGTTCTTTTATTTTGCCGAAGAAACGTTCAATGGCATTACGTGTTTTATATTTTTCTTTATCTTTTGGCGGGATACCGGGATAAATCGCGCCTTGGCGGCGAGGGATAACCGGGTATTTTCTGCTATCACGAATAAGCTTTTTGACATCATAAAAATCGTAGCCTTTATCCGCGATAACATCGTTTATCTGTCTCCAGTCTCCTTTTGCCCACAAAATAGGAAAAACTTTCATATCGGTACGTTGTCCGTAAGAATAAACAAACACTCCTGAGATAATCGCCTGAAAGGCCGACATGAATTTTAGTACTCATTCCTTTGCGACCGCGCCCTATCGACTGAACTCCTTTTTTTTTAAACTCCCTGAGCCGTGGCGGTGTAGGCTCACTGTGGTGCTGTCTATCCAGACGCAGTCAAGGCTGATTTTCTTTTTTTCTGCAATAGATAAAGCAAATGCCAGAATAACCCATTCTCACTCCAGCGTTTAAAACGTGTGTAAATCGTATGCCAGTGGCCATAAAAAGTAGGCACGTCACGCCAAGGGATACCGGTTCTCAATACGTATAACACTGCCGAGAAAAAGTGATAATGACTGATACCCGTGGGTTTGCCTGGACGCTTGTAATATTTAAGAATATGAGGCTCGATTTCTTTTATAAAATCGGACGCTTTGTGAGATCAATTATACGGAGGCTGAAGCCAGAGCAACCCTTGTTGCTTGATATTGATAGGCACAGGATTTGCCGGCATGGTGTTCTCCTTAATATTAACAGACGACAACTATGCTGACACAGGGGGTTATTGAGTGATCTTCTTGATGATAATATGCATTGATATCCGCATAACAGCACGAACGTCTGGAGACATTTTAAATAGTGTCATCACGTAATAAAAGTAAGCGATTCTTTATATTTATTTTTATCGTGATTATGCATGATGAATTAAATAAAAAATTCACTTATTGCTTTGACAATGAGTGATTATTAACATTAATCAGAGGATATCAATGATATGCCAATAGTACAAACTGGAACGAAGCAAAGCGTAGCAATGACATCTACACAAACTAACACACAAAAACCAACAGCTACAGCATGTACCCGGGAACTTATCCAAGTTGCTAATGATCAGGTTACTAATGCAGAGCCGCTTCTTAATTTCAAAGGGTCAGAAACACTACCACAACTATCAACAGAATCTCAAAGAAACTACCGTATATTTCCAGAAAACAATGAATCCATTCTGGAACACCCAGATGCTAGTGAGAGTAAAGTCGATGATGGTAACTTTGAAATAAGTGATGACTGTGGAGCCGAAAAAGACGAGCTCATCAGGCCATATTATAAGAGCAAAGTCACAAGCCTCCCTATTTCTATATCTCCCTCCATTCTAGAAGAGACTAAAGAAACTATGGTAAAGGAAGTGAACCCTGATGGTATTGCCGTGTGGTGGCTTCGGCCTATTGCTTGGATTGGAGCACGGCTAGGCTATCATGGCATTGGGCAAAGCAATTGCTCCTCTTGTAGCGTTGCAGTGGCGGATAGCCTTAAAATCGGACAATTGTGCCGTGCGGATCCTACTCTTCGTGGCGGCTGTCAACGCTACTTTAGATTGACCACTTTTTGCTACTTTAAAATGTCCAGTTTTTGCTAATTTTCCTGTTGGGTTTCTATTCCAGGCGCCTGGATAATATCAGTCGTTTTTATAGGCAACATGCCTGCTTTGCGTTTATTTTTGAGTCGATAGCTTTCTCCTTTAATATTCAATGTGGTTGAATGATGTAAAAGCCTGTCTAAAATCGCAGTTGCTAAAATGTGATCACCGAATACGTCCCCCCAATCAGTAAAACTTTTATTTGATGTGAGAATGATGCTCGCCTTTTCATAACGACGGCTCAATAACCTGAAAAATAGGCTAGCTTCTTCGCGATTCATCGGTAAATACCCGATTTCATCCAGTATTAATACCCTGGCATAGCACAGTTGCTGAAGTTGGCGTTCCAGACGGTTTTCTTGCTTTGCCTTCATTAAGGTACAGCAGAGTCTATCCAGAGGCATAAACAATACCCGATGCCCAGCTGTAGCTGCCTTGACAGCCAGCGCTATCGCCAAATGCGTTTTCCCTACCCCAGGTGGGCCTAACAAAATGACGTTTTCATGATGTTCGACAAACCTCAGCCCCGCCAGCTCGCGGATAATTTTCCTGTCTATACTTGGTTGGAAAGTAAAGTCAAATTGCTCCAAGGTTTTTATCCACGGCAAACGTGCTTGTTTTAACCGCGATTCCAAGCCTTTTTGGTGACGCCCGTTCCATTCCTGGGCTAATGCCTGCTGGAGAAATTCACGGTAGTTCAGTGCTTTCTTGGTGGCTTCTTCACATAAACTCTCCAACGCATCGCCCAGGTAATCCATTTTTAACCGTATCAACAAGTTTTCCATTTCCATCAGAGTAGCTCCTCATACACACTGAGCGAACGAGACGCTACTCGATTGACCTGTTGCCAAAGGGCTTGATGATGTTCTGGCACCTTTTGCCAGCCCTGCGTTACCTCCTGCAAGAGATGCGTCGCGAGCAGTTGCTCATCGCCGTAAATACGTAGCGTATTATCTAAACCGATACGAATATTAACCGCACGACCACACCAGAATGAAGGCACGCTATAGCGATTACCTCTGACATCGATATAGCTGTCCCATGCCACTTGTCGTAGGTCGAAGTAGCTGGTATCGAAATCAGTCGCAGGGAGTGGCATCAAGGCTATTTTTTCCTCAGCAAAACGATTTTCCGGTGTCTGCTTGAATTGACGAAGATGACGCTGGTCTGCCACTTTCGCCAGCCACATCGCTAGCAGTTGATTAACATGAGCGAAACTCTCAAACTGACGGTAGCGAGTGAAAAAATTGTGTTTAACATAGCCCACCATCCGTTCGGTTTTGCCTTTCGTTTGCGGTCGATAAGGCTTACAGGCGCGAGGGCTAAACCCATAGTGATTAGCCAGTTGCAGGAAGCCCGCATTGAACTCGATGTGGCCATTTTGTCCATGTTTGATAACAGCGGCTTTTTGGTTATCTACCAAGACATTTTTTACGCTGCCACCGAAGTAATTGAAGCTGCGAACCAGCGATTCATACGTGTGCTCAGCATCTTGCTTAGGGGCAGCAAAGACATGAAAGCGACGCGAAAAACCGAGCGTATTAACGGCAAAATTAACCGTACAGGCAGAGCCTGCCACCTCAACGATGATTTCTCCCCAATCGTGTTGAAGTTGATAACCGGGGAGGGTTTCAAAGCGTACCGTGTTTTTCGAGGCCCTGAGCGGACGTTTGGGATGTATATAACGTCGGAGCATCGCACTCCCACCCCGGTAGCCTTTTTCACGGATTTCCTCAAAAATAACCGCCGCATTCCAAACCTGTTCACTCAACCTTGAATCGATGTAGTCTTTAAAGGGCTCGAGTTTAGCAACCTGTTTTTTACCGCGTTTTGCTGTTGGCGGCGCAGGATAGCTAATGTGCCGTCTCACCGTTTTTTCTGAACACCCTATCTGATGGGCAATATCAACAATAAATGCCCCCTGTTGATGGCGTTGTTTTATCATGTAGTGGTCCTCTCTTCTTAGCATGCTTATTTCCCTCATGGCTTTGTCACCACAAAGGAAACTGCATTCTGGCTTGAGTGGACAAATTAAATTAGCAATTTACGGTCTTTTATCATTAGCGCTGACAGCGGCAGGCGTGATCAGTTTGAAACGCTAGCAAACATTGAGTTTAAGATGTTCAACCCCATCGACAAGTTAGATCCCAGCAACGAGTCCAAGTTAGATCCCATCGACAAGTTAGTTGAATATATCCAAGCGAATCAGGATCTCAACGCTGTATTACTTATTAAGCGTCCTTGGTATTATCGTTTCTTTTCCGGTGTTGATGGTCATGCCGTGAATATATTTCAGTACGCAGGCACAACCCACTATATGGATGCGCAAAAGAAGATTTACCCGTCTATATCGGCTGAGGCCAAAAAGATGAAATCGGAACTGACTTCTCTAATAGGATCCTTCCACGGTTCCCTGGAGATAGGCAACGTTGGTTTCTAAGAGCTGGTTTGATTGCTCATATTCCATCCAGTAATTCTTCATTAGAAAGGGAGGCAATATGCAGGGACATGATTCATTTACCCTTTTGAATAGCATTATGAAAGGGACTTCTTCTAAATAAGGTTACTGTCCACCCCTTTGTGCCATTATGGCACTGTTAACAAAGTGTATTCATATAAATTATTGAAATAATTATAATTTAAATACATTTAAAGTAAACGGTTCCTCTTTAAAAAAACAGATGAATCGATTTTTTATGGCAGCGATCGGCGAATTCTTTCAATGATGAAGCCGATCACAAAAAGTATTATTTTTATCTCATCATTATTTTATGCGTCCTAAATATTTTTATAAATTCTTTTTTATTCAATAGTTTAACTTTGTTAACAGTGCCATAGCCAAATCAGTTTAATTTGATTTAAGTGTTGTCGTTGCTTGTCGTACTATTTGTACTGTCTGCGCTCCTCCGCCTTGAATCAAATTAAACTGATTCGGCTATATGGAAACCCTGAAAAACCGCTAAAAGTAGTCTATTCTGTTAGCAATAATTTTTTTAGGTTAATAGTGAAATGAAAACGAAATCGACGAGACGAGCCGGCTTTTAAGCGCAAATGAATAGGATAGTTCCCCGGGAAAAGATTCTGGCCAAACTCAGTCGTCATTACCCCAAGGCAAGTCCTAAAGGCGGCAGACCGGCGAAACCGTTAGAAGTGATGCTGCGGATTTATTTTTTACAGAATGGGTTTAATTATGCTGATTTATCGATGGAAGAAGCGTTATACGACATCCCCTTATTACGTCAATTTGCGGGGGTATGTGTCGATGCCATTCCCTCCGATCCCACTATCCTGCATTTTCGTCATTGGCTGGAAAAACATCATTTAAGCGAAGCGCTGTTTGAAGAAGTTAATACGCATTTAGCTTCGCTTCAGCTATTTATCAAACGGGGTAGCATTGTCGATGCTACGATTATTGATGCACCCAGTTCAACTCAAAACCGGCAAAATACTCGTGAGCCAGACATGAAAGCCACCCGTAAAGGCAATCAGTGCTACTTTGGCATGAAAGCGCATATTGGCGTGGATGCACAGACGGGGCTGGTGCATTCCCTGGTGGGAACCTCGGCGAATGTAGCCGATGTGACGCAAGTTCATCACCTTCTTCACGGCCAAGAAGAGGTTGTTCATGGTGATGCCGGTTAGCCAGGTCACTTGGCACATCCCCCGACGGAGGGTATTGGCCTTGCCCGGGCAGGAGCAGCAGGTATGGGAAAAACATCGGCATCAGCAAAGTCTCAACGCGAAAATCCGGGCTAAAGTAGAACACCCCTTCCGTGTATTAAAATGCCAGTTCAACTTTAGAAAAGTGCGTTACAAAGGCTTAGCTAAAAATACGGCGCAATTATTCAGCTTATTTGCTTTGACCAATCTCTTTCTCGCTAGAAAAATTTTGTTTTGTCGCCCCTAATTGACCCTTGATACTGAAAAATGTTTAGCTATTAACTCAAAATATAGCATTCATTATCGGTTCTTCAGAGGTTCCTTATGGAAGTTTTTTCAGTGTTTCCGTAGGTGTTGGATCCGCTTCAACTAAAACAACCAATTCATGTTTAAGCTAATTAAATTTCAATACTTACTTGCACTTATTAATGCTTAATAAAATATTATTATTTTTTATAAATTAAAACCAAACCATTTTTCATTATTTATTTTAAATACAATGGGTTAATTAATTTTTTAGCTGAAAATTTTCCGTATTCTTCTTTGTTTTGTCGACAAATGGTGTTTTATAATCATTTTTATCCCCGTAGAATAGCGCTAGCTAAATAAAAAGCGTCATCTTTCATTTAGCCAATGTAATTAAAATGGAGAAAAAATAATATTAATCTATTATTTTATAATAATTTCTTATAAAAAATAAAAAAGGAATTTTCAATGAAAAAATTTTTACAACTGATAGCAGTAGGTTGTCTTTTATCTGCATCAATCTTCGTCCAGGCCAGCGAGGGAACAACAAAAACGACTTTTTCTCTAGAACAATGTCCTGATTGTCAACCCGGCGGACAGTACAGAGATACTTGTGAAAGATGCGCTAAAGTGACAAAAAATAGCGACGCCTTTCCCTTATGCTGTGAAAATAAATCAGGTGCCAGAGATTGGTGCAATAATTTTCTCAATTATGTTCCAAAGTTCTAGTCATCGCGAACGCTTTGATTAAATATTGTTGTTAATAGACTTTTGCGATCCGTTATGGGTTTCAAGTGATCATTAACGATATAACCCTTTTAACTCAATATATTGCTGAACTGCAGGCGGTAACAGATTATCGCAGCGTTGTCCTTGATGATAACGGTGACGAATATCGGTAGCGGAAATATCTAATAATGGTGTATTGGCCAAATAAATATAACCTTTTGGCTGCTGACAGAGTTTTTTAACGTCTTTTATTTGATATTTTTTTAACCACTGTTGCAGTTCAGGAATCGGTGTTTCATTAACATGATGGGGGCGAGCACAAACTAACAAATGGCAAAAATCCAGTAGTGATAACCAACGCTGCCACGTAGGCAAAGACAGTAATGAATCCTGACCAATAATAAACGCTAATGGCACTTTATTCCCCTTTTCCAGGCGCACCCTCTCAAGCGTATCAACGGTGTAAGAAGGGCCATCATGCATAAGCTCTCGTCTATCCACACTAAATAATGGATTATCCGCCACGGCTAATTCAACCATTTTTAAACGTTGTTGGGGACTGGCTTCCGGTTGCCTACGATGGGGAGGAACATGGTTAGGCATTAGCATCACATGTTGTAACCCTATCTGACGCGCTAATGACTCTATTGGCCGTAAATGACCGTAATGAATGGGATCGAAGGTACCGCCTAGTAAAGCATGTAGCTTATTTATATCAATATGTTTGCTAGACATTTAAAAAACTCTCAGCTAACACTTCACCGCACAGCAGCATGGATAGTGTTTCTAATCCAGGCCATATTGAATAACTGTGATCATTTTTAAAATGGATTTCTATTTTTGTGAGCAAATGAATGGCTTGGTAAATTTGTTGTATCGAGAGGCGTTGCAGTGCCTGAGTTAAGACATTACGGCGATTTTGCCAAACGTGATACTGCTCGAACAGCACAGTTAAACCCGTTTGTTTCATCTGGCGTTTGAGTGTTGTCAATAATAATAATTCACGTTGTAATATTCGCAACAGAATAACAGGGGTGTCCTCTTCTTGTTGCAGTTTTTTCAATATATGCCAAGTTCGTTGACGTGATCCTGCCAATACCGCATCTAACCAATGATAAGGGGTGAAACACGCCAAATTATGCACAGCTTGTTCGACACGCGGCAAGGTGAGTTTACCATCAGGGTAGCATAACGACAGTGTTTGCAATGCTTGAGAAAGTGCTAACAAATTACCTTCATAACAATCACACAGTAACAAAATTGCCGCCTCATCCACCTCCAGTTTCATTTTTTTGGCGCGGGTGTGGATCCAACGCGGAAGCTGGGTGTGATCCGGCGTCTGACAGTTGACTAATACCGCATTTTGGCTTAATGCCTTATACCACTGACTATTTTCTTGAGTTTTGATCAATTTATTGATACCCAGTATCAATAAAATATCAGGATGTAGCAAAGTCACTAACTTAATGAGCTGTTGACTCATCAAGGCGCTTAATCCTGTTTCCGGAAAAGTAAGCGATAATATCTGACGGCTAGCAAAAAGACTTAAGGACTGACAAATACTAAAAATCGCCTCCCAATCAGTATGTGCATCTAATGTAATATTAAAATATTCACTGAAATTATGTTGCTGAGCAGCATGACGGAGACTTTCTTGGCTCTCCTGTCGCAATAAAGGATCGTTACCACAGAATAAATAGCAACCGTGCAACCCTACATTCAATTGCCCGGCAAGCTGCTGCGGATAGATGCGGATCATCGTTGATTAAGACGTTGCGTATACCCTTCGTCTTTGAAGCCGCCGCGTTGTTGGCTGCGGGGATTCGCCTCATCAGGTAGTCTATCTACGCTCATCGGTCGGTCGCCCTTGCCGCCTTGCCGTAACTCGAAATTCATTGGGTATATCATTGATAGCGAGTGGATCATTTTTTTGTTTCTCCTTACTGTCACTGTTTTCAACATCCACCGTCAATAGCTTTCTTATTAATTTTTCAGCGGCCTGATCGCGCATTTGTTGATGAATAATTTCACTTTCAGCCTCTTTGGCTAACGCGGTTAATGGATTATTAAAGAAAGAGCGAAAAACCGTGACATCGAGCGGATAAATGCCCCGTCCTGGCATCAAAATTTGTGTCTGCACTTTTAATGCTAACTGATTTTCCGCACTGGTTCCGTTTTTAAAAATGGATACTGTGCTTTGACTGTCAGATGAACCTATAATGCGTAACGTTGGCAGATCTTTACGTGTCGCGTCATCAACAATATTCACATTGTTAAGCCGCAATTGCTGACGGATAGATCTGGTTAATGAACCGTAAGGATCACTGCTCTCCAGTAGCATGTTTTGTAGTTTTGCGGGTACCTGCGTACTGCCCCGTAAATGAAAACCACAGCCAGCACTCAGCAGTACAGCAAGTCCCAGCAGCAGTATGCCAATCATATGTCGCACTATTCCTCCTCTTTTCTTTCAAAAGTTTCATTTTTGACCTGGCGGGTCTTAACAGTAACCAAATTCATCAGTTTACCAGGAACATAAAATACCTCAGGCTTGGTCAACCCGTCTAAGTATTTAGTCACTGAATATTCTCGACACGCATACTCATAAACTTGTTCTTTTTCGGCATTAACAGGCACAGTGATTTTGCCGCGTACTTTGCCGTTGACTTGTACAATCACTAAATTAACTTCTTCAATCATTGCCTGCTGATCGACAACCGGCCAAGGGGCGGTATCAATATCACCTTCACCCCGTAATTGTTGCCATAAGGTAAAACAAATATGAGGGCTGAATGGATATAACATTTTCACCACCGCCAACAATGATTCTTGCATCAATGCACGAGCGGATTCAGTATCCTGTGGTGTATTATTAAGCTGTTTCATTAATTCCATGATTGCCGCTATAGCGGTATTAAATGTCTGACGACGGCCAATATCGTCAGTAACTTTAGCGATAGTTTTATGGAGATCACGCCGCAAAGATTTCTGTTCGGGGTTTAAACAAGTCTTGTCCAATTCTTGCGTAGCACCTTTTCCAACATGATTAAAAACCAGGCGCCAAAGACGTTTCAAAAAGCGGTTCGCCCCTTCAACGCCGGATTCTTGCCATTCTAATGTCATTTCAGCGGGCGCAGCGAACATCATAAATAATCGCACCGTATCCGCCCCATATTTTTCGACCATTAATTGTGGATCGATGCCATTATTTTTCGATTTTGACATTTTACACATGCCAGTATACTCAAGCTGATGACCTTCATTATCGACTGCTTTAACGATACGCCCCTTATTATCGCGTTCAACAATGGCATCAATCGGAGAAACCCAAATCCGTTGACCATTATCACCAATATAATAAAACGCATCCGCCAACACCATGCCTTGACAAAGCAAACGTTTGGCAGGCTCATCAGAATTAACGAGCCCAGCATCGCGCATCAATTTATGGAAGAAACGAAAATACATCAAATGCATGATGGCATGTTCAATACCGCCGACATATTGATCTACCGGTAACCAATAATTAGCAGCAGCAGGATCTAACATACCGCGATCATAGTTTGGACAGGTATAGCGCGCATAATACCAAGATGATTCCATAAAAGTATCAAAGGTATCCGTCTCACGCAGACCCGGCAAACCATTAACGGTCGTTTTAGCCCACTGTGGATCGGATTTAATTGGGCTGTTAATGCCATCCATTATCACATCTTCTGGCAGAATAACGGGCAACTGATCGGCAGGAGCGGGAACTACACTACCGTCTTCCAGAGTGATCATCGGGATAGGTGCACCCCAATAACGTTGACGTGAAACCCCCCAATCACGCAAGCGATAGTTAACTTTTTTCTGACCCGCACCGACCGATACCAGCTTATCGACAATAGCATTAGCGCCATCTTGATGATTCAAACCATCGAATTGATTTGAATTAAATAATCTACCTTTTTCAGTCATCGCTTGTTGATTTAAGTCAGGCACTTGATCATCAGCGGTCAATATTACCGCTTTAATCGGCAAACCATATTTTACAGCAAATTCCCAATCGCGTTGGTCATGAGCAGGAACTGCCATCACAGCACCAGTGCCGTAATCCATCAGCACAAAATTGGCGATCCAAATCGCAATTTTTTCGCCACTGAGAGGATGAATAGCAAACAAACCTGTTGCCATGCCTTTTTTTTCCATTGTCGCTACGTCAGCTTCAGCAATTTTAGTATTACGGCATTGCTCGACGAATTCAGCCACGCCAGAGTCGACGGCAGCCACTTGTAAAGAAAGTGGATGACCTGCCGCTACCGCTAAGTAGGTGACCCCCATAAAGGTATCAGGGCGCGTACTGTAAACCGTCAACTTTTCTTTCATACCCACAACATCGAAACTGATTTCTACCCCTTCAGAGCGACCAATCCAGTTCCGCTGCATGGTTTTCACTTGTTCTGGCCAGCTTTCTAGCTTGTCTAGATCATCGAGTAATTGATCAGCGTAAGCAGTAATTTTAATGAACCATTGCGGGATCTCTTTACGTTCAACTTTACTATCACAACGCCAACAGCACCCATCGATCACTTGCTCATTAGCCAATACGGTACGATCATGAGGGCACCAGTTAACCGCTGATGTTTTTTTATAGGCCATACCTTTTTGATATAACTGGGTAAAAAACCACTGTTCCCAATGATAATAATCCGGTTTACAGGTTGCAATTTCACGATCCCAGTCGTAACTGAAACCCAATAATTGCAACTGTTTCTTCATATAATCGATATTTTCATAAGTCCAAGGGGCAGGAACGGTATGATTTTTCACTGCCGCGCTCTCTGCCGGGAGACCAAAGGCATCCCATCCCATAGGCTGTAAAACATTTTTACCTAACATACGTTGGTAACGAGAGATGACATCACCGATAGTATAATTACGAACGTGCCCCATATGCAGGCGACCAGAAGGGTAAGGTAACATCGAAAGGCAATAGTATTTTTCTTTACTGCTGTCCTCCACCACCTTAAACGTTTTTTTCTGCTGCCAATGAAGCTGTACCTGTGGTTCGATATCTTCCGGACAATATTGTTCTTGCATAGCGGTGGCTAATCCTATTGATAATAAAAATTTTTCCTATCCTCCTAGCATAACTGATAAGCAGTAGAGGCAACAACTGCCACAGAAATCTAAGAACAGGCTCTAAGGAGAAAATTGTGCTGGTAAGATGCTGTCAGTAGAAATCTACTTCCCCCGCTCATACATTTGATAATGAACTATAATAAGATTATTTATTGATCAGGTAACGCATTTGTTATTTTAATCTAGTGTAATAGTGAGGTCATTATGCAACTATTTAGAATAAATTTAACAAACCTTGTCGAAGAAATAAAAACAAATTATTCACAATATGATGAAATAAGGACTAACCTTAGACAGGTTGGAAATACCTTTCATAAAAGTTGTCCTGCAATTTCAGCAAGAAAAAAAGAATTGTTGTTTAATAATTTAAATAAAAAAATTAAAACCGTAAGAAAGATTATTGATCATAAATTGGCAACCACCGACAAGAAAATTATTCGATTAAAAAATAAAAATTCGATTACCATTGAAGCAGCAGAAAACTTTATTATTGAAGGTAGAGATTCTAAGATTGTCGATTTATTAATGGGAGAAAATTGCTTCTGGTATAAATTAGGCGAAAAAAAATCAAATCGAAAAGATTTATTTAAAGCAGTGGAATTATTTAAAAAACAAAAAAAATATAAAGCACTGCTGGAAGAAATTAATCATTGTATTAAATTATAATTGTATTTTCTGTAAAAAATTAAAATACTTATTTATTCTATATAAATTGTGCTTTTAGAAATATTTTTCATTGTTTGATCCGCTATAAAAGAAAATTCACAATAGACGCTATTAGACTTCTCGCAAAACCGCAGTGTACAATCAGGCAAACACAACGCAGAATTCATGCCATGCAGTCGGCTATGCAACATAGTCTATTTTATCTGGCGTAGACACCAATTATTAAACAACTTTCAAACAATTATGTACAGAGCGGAATACACTGGGCAAAATTAGTATTAGACTTCTTGCATAAATCTATTATGAACTATTCATAGCCTAGATCAGACGGAGAGCTAATAATGAACACATTAAAAGCCGGTGATAGTGTGCCGGAATTTGTTTTACTCGATCAGAATGGCCTGAAAACCAGCTTGGCGGACATTCCTACGGGAAAACGTGCCTTAATTTATTTTTATCCCAAAGCCATGACGCCAGGTTGTACCGTTCAGGCCTGTTGTTTGCGTGACAATATGGCTAAATTGGCAGCAGCTAACGTCGAAGTAATGGGGATAAGCACCGATAAACCCGAAAAACTCCTCCGTTTTTTCGAAAAAGAATTATTAAATTTTACCCTGCTATCTGATGAAACACATGAAGTCGCTGAAAAATTTGGCGTGTGGGGAGAAAAATTTTTTATGGGAAAAACGTACGAGGGGATCCATCGAATTAGCTTTTTAATTGATGAAGCAGGCAAAGTAGAAAAAGTGTTTGATGATTTTAAAACCAGCAACCACCATGATATCGTGCTGGATTATTTACAACAAAAAGAAAAATAATAGCTTTACACCTTAGTGGAATTATATACCCTTTGTCTTTGAGTTGCCGCTAGGCGGCCAGGGCGTGAGACCCGATGAGCGTAGATCTACTACATGATTCGGGCGAATGTCCGCAGCCAACAACGCAGCGGCTTCAAAGGCGAAGGGTATACGTTAACCAGAGCGGCGGTCGAAGGTGAGGCCGATGGGGGTGTTGTTAACGGTTTTTAATCTCCAGAGGATGAAAAGGATGGCGGTATCATAGACTGCTGCGGCGATCAATCTGGGATAGGGGTACCTATGTCTCCCATATAGATAGGCGAGATCTCCAGCAAGAGAGCCATCATCTTGTATATTATTTTGTGATGAAATTGGTTTTGAATATTCTTTACTCACCCTATATAGATAAGCGAGATGTCCAGCAGGGAGACCTTTTATATTATTTGGTGATGAGGTTAGTGTAGGTAGATCTGGCATTAAAGTTAGCATTTATACTTTTCTCTTTAATTGAGGCTATGGCAATAACATTTCGTGTGATTAAAATTAAAAACATATTATGGAAACACTGAAGAACCGATAGAAAGTAGTCTAGTCTATATTCAATAAATTTCGAGTTACGGCAAGATGGTAATCAAAATCGAGTCTGGGTCAGATCATATGACTGAGATGAGTACAAACAGCCAACGCGGCCGTAACTTGAAAGGCGAAGGGTATAAAAGATTTCGAACAGGCTCTAAGACATACCCTCGTCCTGGTGATTATCCTGTATTGAGCAAAGAAAAAACCTTCATAGATTGACGATGTCATAAATAGTATTACATCAAAAGGAGAGTTTTTTTATATGGTTTTTTTCAAGCTTAGCAAAACAGTGATCACCCTATTAAGCATCTTACATTGCTGGCCAACCACCACCACCGCAGCAGTATCAGATCCGCTACCTGATATCGGCACTACGGCGGGCGGTGTACTTAGCATCAATCAAGAATTGGCGCTGGGTGATTTTTATCAGCGCCAAATGCGTGCTCGGGCACCCATAATTAATGATCCACTGTTAAGTCAATATATTGATCAATTAGGTAATAAATTAGTCCTCAATGCGCATTCGGTTCTGACACCTTTTCATTTTTATTTAATTAATAACGATCGGATCAACGCTTTTGCTTTTTTTGGTGGCAACGTGGTATTACATTCGTCCCTATTGTGGCATACCGAAAATGAAAGTGAATTAGCTTCGGTCATTGCCCACGAAATTGCACATGTCACCCAACGTCATTTAGCACGTGCCATGGAAGAAACAAAAAGCACAGCTCCACTAACCTGGGTTGGCATGCTAGGTTCTGTTTTGTTAACCATGGCTAATCCACAAGCAGGAATGGCAGCACTAAATTCAACTATCGCCGGTAACCAACAAGGCATTATTAGTTTTACTCAGTTAAATGAGCAGGAAGCCGACCGTCTTGGGATTCAAATTTTGCAACGTTCGGGGTTTGATCCACAAGCAATGGCGAATTTTTTACGCAAGCTAGCTGATCAAGCCCGTTATGCTGACGCCCCTCTTGAGATATTACAAACTCACCCCTTACCAGAGAGTCGTGTATCGGATGTACGAAATCGCGCAGATCAGATGCCAGCAGGCTCCGTGAATTCTTCACAAGAATATTGGTTTGCAAAAGTACGTATTCTTGCCATGTATTCACAAAAAAATAACTTGCGGGATGATTTATTTACTCGCCTTAATAAAAGCACTGGTGAGCAACAATTAGCCGCTAAATATGGTCAAGCCATTATGTTTTTTCAAACTAAAAATTATGGCAATTCTCGTCATATATTGGAGCCTTTATTAGCACAGCAATCGGATAACATCTGGTTTCTTGATTTAATTACCGATATCGATCTGGCAGAAAACAAAAATGCACAAGCTATCGCCCGTTTACAACAGGCAATGAGCCGAAAACAAATTCACACTCAAAACACAGATGATAAAAATAATGAGAAGGTATTGCAGTTAAATCTCGCTAACGCCTACATTAAAGGAGGCCAACTGGTTGCAGCCGGTAAGTTATTATATTCCTATACCTTCGCTTATCCCGATGATCTGAATGGCTGGGATTTACTGACCGAAGCGATGGCGAAACAAGGGAAGCGCGATGAAGAATTGGCAGCGAGGGCTGAGAGTTTAGCGCTCCGTGGTAATCTCCCTCAAGCCATCGAAGTATTAAGTAATGCCAGCACACAGGCAAAGCTCGGTAGCCTGAACCAGGCGCGCTATGATACAAGAATTGATCAATTACGGGCATTAAATCGGCGCTTTCGCCAATATACCTCTTTCTAAACCTACTGCGTGACGCGAATCCTGCGTTGCCCCGTGCGCGCAATCTCTAAAGGCGGCAGACCGGCGAAACCGTTAGAAGTGATGCTGCGGATTTATTTTTTACAGAATGGGTTTAATTATGCTGATTTATCGATGGAAGAAGCGTTATACGACATCCCCTTATTACGTCAATTTGCGGGGGTATGTGTCGATGCCATTCCCTCCGATCCCACTATCCTGCATTTTCGTCATTGGCTGGAAAAACATCATTTAAGCGAAGCGCTGTTTGAAGAAGTTAATACGCATTTAGCTTCGCTTCAGCTATTTATCAAACGGGGTAGCATTGTCGATGCTACGATTATTGATGCACCCAGTTCAACTCAAAACCGGCAAAATACTCGTGAGCCAGACATGAAAGCCACCCGTAAAGGCAATCAGTGCTACTTTGGCATGAAAGCGCATATTGGCGTGGATGCACAGACGGGGCTGGTGCATTCCCTGGTGGGAACCTCGGCGAATGTAGCCGATGTGACGCAAGTTCATCACCTTCTTCACGGCCAAGAAGAGGTTGTTCATGGTGATGCCGGTTAGCCAGGTCACTTGGCACATCCCCCGACGGAGGGTATTGGCCTTGCCCGGGCAGGAGCAGCAGGTATGGGAAAAACATCGGCATCAGCAAAGTCTCAACGCGAAAATCCGGGCTAAAGTAGAACACCCCTTCCGTGTATTAAAATGCCAGTTCAACTTTAGAAAAGTGCGTTACAAAGGCTTAGCTAAAAATACGGCGCAATTATTCAGCTTATTTGCTTTGACCAATCTCTTTCTCGCTAGAAAAATTTTGTTTTGTCGCCCCTAATTGACCCTTGATACTGAAAAATGTTTAGCTATTAACTCAAAATATAGCATTCATTATCGGTTCTTCAGGGTTTCCATAGGTCGCGCCTGTGGTCACTTTGTCCATGCTCTGTCTCGTCTATTAAATGGAAAAGGGGAGATGAAAAATAGCGCCATCCCCCGTTTACCCTCTCGTGGATAAAAGAATTTGAGCACTGATGGGCAGGGGGGAGGTGCTAAAAGGTAAAAAGGCCGCGCGATGCGTGGCCATTGAAATAAAAAGCGGTCAATAACGTTAAATAATAAACAGGTAATAAAAATTGAAAGGGAAAATTGCTTTTTTGGTGACTATGCTAAATAAGAGATCAAAAACCAGTACCGATTAAATGAGGCTAACAGGAAAACAGGAGGACGAGGAGCGATGCAGCATTATCATCTTGTTATATTTTCAATGAGTTGCACAAATAAAACTATCGCCACACTAGAACATGACAGAAAGAGGTGAACGGCATGAAAAAAAGAAAAACTATTTTGAAGGCGTTACCCATTTTGCTGATGCCAACGTTTGCCTCGGCTATTCAAGAGACGCCACGAACTTGTGACCTTCCTTGGGATGGATTAATGCCCATAGAAATAAACTGTAAACAGGAGGCCACTGCAAATGCTGCTAAGCAGTCCACATTAGACACGCCTCAAGGGGTAAGTATCGCATTTGTTCGCGCGATAGCTTTACTTTTATGAATAGCATAAGACCCCATTAATTGATCATGAGATAACGCTAAGTATGTCTTTAGTGTCCCACACCATAAAACGCTTTAGTGTGATTATGTAAAGAAAAAGAGATTTAAGATCAATTAATGGCTGAAACTATATAATTCGCGGTCTTTGAAATAAAGGGCAAACTTTTACCTAAAAAGTTATCACCAAACAATAAATGGGTAATAAAGATTGAGCAGGAAAATTACTTTTCTGGTGACTATGCTAATAACAGATTAAAAATCAGTACCAATTTGAGGCTAACAGGAAATAATCCGATGAAAAAAATAACAACATTCTTGAAACTGTTACCTGTTTTATTATTATTTTCATTAGCAGTCCCTGCATGGGCGTCTTCTGTTTGTAACACCACTACGTGGGAGGTGACTTTTTTTGGTTCCATCCCTGTGTGTGAAGCAGGGCGGGATCCCACTTTAATTTGAACTCTATGTAGGCAGAATGATCATAAGAGTATTTATCCTAATGAATACCTAACGATGAGCCTATTTAAGCAATTAGCCCTGATCCCCAACCCGTGTAAAGATATCAATATTAAGCACCAATTGATCGATGTGATTTTCTTAGTTTTTGCCGCGGTGTTAAGTGGAGCCTCGGGATGGAAATCAATCCAGGATTTTGGCGAAGCTCAGCTCTTTAGGGGTAAAACTGTTCACCCTATTAATCCTTATATAGCAAGGCTTTTAGCATAGTGTGAACAGGGGTGAACACTTTTTCCTATTATTTTTAGTACCCCCCTATCACCACCGGATTAGTGGTTTAAATCAGCGGTGCCTGTCGCTCGTGGTAGCCATTCATCCGCACTGTCTACATTCAAATTCAGGTTGCTACGGATCCCCTGCCTGCTTTTCTTACGTAGATACTGTAAGCCAAATTCCGCTAAGGAGCCCGGCATATCACTGCCAAAACGTGTTACTGATACCGGTTTAGTCAGATTGTTACCTCTCATGTACGCAAGATAAGCGTGATACAGATATTTACGCGGATTAAACGGGATAATCTCCGCATTGCCTACCAACATCCCATCCGCTTCAACCGAGGCTAACAGATAGCCACAAAAATCTACCAGCGAATCAGTACTCCGTTTGACATTAAGCGCTTCGGCTGATTTTTGCTGCTCCAGCAATAAGCATTTGGCTTTGGCAGGCTCAACAAAACGGGTCAGCAGGTGGCGGATAATCACCGGTAATTCTCGGGCGATTTTATCACGCAATAAGGTATCACGTTCATTTTCAGGGATGATTTCTGAGAAGTTAAAAATGACGCGCCGACGAGACACACCGCCACTCCGATCACTGAAACTCATGGCGTTATTATTCACCGCCACTATCACCGCAGGGATACGTGTCGAATAAGGTTGTTTATGTTTGGGATCGACAGAAACTTCATCACCACCGGTAATCGCCTTGATCCCTGAGCCTTCTCCCACATAGCGAATTTGGTCGGGCATGATGATCAGTGAGTAGCCGATGATTAACGCACGTTCGCGTGGGTTCTCCAGTGCTGTCATACTGGCTGATACCCTGTTATTTTTTCCTGCCAGCAGGGTACAAATTTCCGCCAGAAGGCTTTTACCGCTGCCGCCTGCGCCTGTGACCTCAAGAAATAATTGCCAGTCATAGCGGTTAGCCAGCACCATAAACAGCGCGGCGAGTACTCTGTCTGTTTTGCGATCATGGTTTGCTGTTGCTCTGCGTATCCACTGCCAAAAATGAGGCGCGTTATCGACCAGTGTTTCACCCGGTTCCGGCGAAGTGAAGTCGATTTCATTGACGATCAATAACCCATCTTCCTTATTATGTGGTCTGAACTGCTTTTTTTGCAGATCAAAGACGCCATTACAGAAGCCGATTAAGTGACGAGCCGGGCTTTTCATTAACGGCAGTTGAAGTTTTAGTGCATCAACGGCAGAACGGATGCCGATTGACGTATAAGGCACATCTGATCCGATAAAGATAGCCACCATTTCCCGCATTAAATCGCGATCACTGATGGCACGCCAGGCGATATGGAAACCCTGAAGAACCGATAATGAATGCTATATTTTGAGCTAGTAGCGTTAATTCTTAAGGTCATGTAATAAAAAAGGAAATTAATGCACTCTTTTTTTACGGTATAAGAGACGGCGGATACACTTTTTTTCAGTATCAATGGAAAATCAGGGGTTACAGAGCAGGATTTTTCTAGCGAGAAAGAGATTGGTCAAAGCAAATAAGCTGAATAACTGCGCGGTATTTTTAGCTAAGCCTTTGTAACGCACTTTTCTAAAGTTGAACTGGCATTTTAATACACGGAAGGGGTGTTCTACTTTAGCCCGGATTTTCGCGTTGAGACTTTGCTGATGCCGATGTTTTTCCCATACCTGCTGCTCCTGCCCGGGCAAGGGCAATACCCTCCGTCGGGGGATGTGCCAGGTGACCGCACGATGTTAATGTTCACTGCGTCGCATCACGCCTTTATAACCGGCATCACCATGAACAACCTCTTCTTGGCCGTGAAGAAGGTGATGAACTTGCGTCACATCGGCTACATTCGCCGAGGTTCCCACCAGGGAATGCACCAGCCCCGTCTGTGCATCCACGCCAATATGCGCTTTCATGCCAAAGTAGCACTGATTGCCTTTACGGGTGGCTTTCATGTCTGGCTCACGAGTATTTTGCCGGTTTTGAGTTGAACTGGGTGCATCAATAATCGTAGCATCGACAATGCTACCCCGTTTGATAAATAGCTGAAGCGAAGCTAAATGCGTATTAATTTCTTCAAACAGCGCTTCGCTTAAATGATGTTTTTCCAGCCAATGACGAAAATGCAGGATAGTGGGATCGGAGGGAATAGCATCGACACATACCCCCGCAAATTGACGTAATAAGGGGATGTCGTATAACGCTTCTTCCATCGATAAATCAGCATAATTAAACCCATTCTGTAAAAAATAAATCCGCAGCATCACTTCTAACGGTTTCGCCGGTCTGCCGCCTTTAGATACCGTCTTGCCTACGTCTTTGCAAGCGCTATTTTTTCATCAAAAGGGACGCCTGATTTCAGCACGCCATACGCCAGTTGAAGTAATTTGCGCATTGCAGCACAGACGCCTATTTTTCCTCCTTTATTGCGTTTTACCAACCGTTCCCATTGAGACTTTATTATTGGGTTATAAGTGATTGAGGTAAGGGCTGGCATGTATAGTGCTTTTCTGAGTTCTGTACACCCGATTTTTGAGAGACGGCTTCGTCCTTTAAATACGCCTGATTCGCACAGTTTCGGATTAAGCCCTGCGTAGGCTACCACTTGCTTGCTGCTAGTGAATTTTGATACATCACCGACAAACGCCAATAAAGTGGCACTCAATATTTCGCCTATACCGGGAATACTTTCCAAGAGCTGCTTATTTTTTTTCAGCTCGGGGGAGTCATTGATATGCTGTTTAATTTTTTGTTTTATCTCGCGTATTTGCTTTTCTAATGCACAGATACTTTCTGTCAAAAAAGGCTGGACGATTTCATCTGCGCCCTCTTTTCGGTTATATTCCATCTGTTTCATTTCGACTAAATGATTAAGACGACGTATCAGTGCAGTAAGCTGACGTTCATTTAACGGGGCGGGAAACCAGCGTGCGGGTGAATAAAGCGCGCAATAACGGGCAATCATCTTCGCATCCCCTTGGTCCGTTTTATTACGACTCAGCTCACTTTGAGCAAAGGCATGAATGCGGGCGGGGTTTTCCACACTGACCTCAACCCCGTTATCCACCAAAAAAGTGGCCAGTGGCAGACTGTAATGGCTGGTTGCTTCCAGACAAATGTGGCAGTCACCGTAAGGAAGTAGCCACTTCAGCAAGTCGCTAAAACCGGAGGGGGTATTATCAAACACTTTTGTTTTGTATTTTTTTCTTTCAATCCAGACAGCCACATCGAACTTTAATTTTGCTATATCAATACCGACGGGGGTTTTGTCCATCAGAGACACTCCAGACATGACAGTAAAAATCAGAGAATTCGCCAAGATCATCCTTATAAATAGGTGCTCGAAGCACAAGATACCGTTCGGTCTTGAAGGCGATGATGAATATGTCACCGGGGTTTTATCTATTCAACAAGCTTTAAGCTTAAGGACTTACCCAAACTCACCGGTGACATCGCGATGATCAGTCGGGGAGCATCAACCTTTGAAAGCTAATGATCAAGATATAAGGACTTGCCTTGGGGTAATGACGACTGAGTTTGGCCAGAATCTTCTCCCAGGGAACTATCCTATTCATTTGCGCTTAAAAGTCGCCTCGTCTCGTCGATTTCGTTTTCATTTCACTATTTTATTGCTAACAGAATAGGCTACTTTTAGCGGTTTTTCAGGGTTTCCATATGTGAAGATGAGTGGTTTTTAAAGAATAACGAAGGTTGGTCCCCCGAGCAGCGCTTTGCGGCGGTCATTGAAAGCGCAGTGATGTCTGAAATTGAGCTGGCGGAATACTGTAGGCATAAAGGATTGTTTGTTGAACAGGTTAAGGAATGGCGAACGGTTTCGCTCCAGGCACATGAGATGAAAACCTCAAATAATCATAAAGTTGATAAAATCGTCAAAGAATACAGACAAAAGAACCGTGAACTTGAAAAAGAACTCGCTAGAAAAGAAAAGGCACTTGCGGAAACCGCAGCCCTACTGGTATTAAGGGAAAAGTTCAATGCCTTCTGGGACAACAGCGAGGACGTCTGATACCTCTCCCGGAGCGGCTTAATATAGTTGATATGCTCAGGAATGCGATGAAACAGGGAGCTCGTAAGGCGCAGGCCTGCCCAGTATCCCAAAGCTAACGCCAAAACGTTTAGCCCGTTCGTATTGGTAATCATCAGGATAAGTAGCGACATCTTCTGCTAGCGCTTCCATATCTATTTTGGTAGCCGGTTTATTGTGCGTCGTGCAAAGCGTTATGCGGCGATTCCAGCGCATAGGACTGGCCATCCCTACGCCAAAACGAGACGCTGTTTTCGCATACGTCAGCTTTTCTTTTTCTTTAATGGCCAAGACATGTTGGCGAAATTTTAATGGATAAGTCATCAGATTAGTATACATCATAAAATAAAGTGTTAGCTCTACCGTGCCAATGCGGATCAAATTTGCCAGGCGGCGTTGATAGTCTGCGTGATTGAAGGTTTTCATGCCCTCAGTGTGTCGCCTATCGGGCGCGGGAGCATGTGACTGGTGTTGTGTGGGGAGTGGGACAAAGCGAAAAAGATTAGTGTGCAGCAAGTAAAAGAAGAAAAAATAAGCTAGATTTTGATATGTGGCCACAATGTGGCTATAATGTGATTTTAACTCATTGGAGAAATAGCATGGTTGATACTATTGTAAAAGCACGAGTGACACCAGAATCTAAGGCAGCAGCTATCGTGAATGCTAAGGCGCTGGGATTAAATTTATCTACTGTGATCCGTATGGTAGTCAATCGGTTAGCAGTAAACGCAGATTTACCCGCTGATTTTTTCCAGCCTAATCGGACAACATTGCAGGCAATCTCTGATTTAGAAAAGGGTGTTGGTATTAATCGAGTCAATACGGTTGATGATCTAAAACGTGATTTAGGATGGTAGACAATGTTAACCATTGTTTACCAAAATCAATTTAAAAAAGATGCAAAACGTTATGTAAATAACAAAAAATCAAAAAAAGTAATTTTGGATACCATAGCCTTATTGCAAACGGGCAACGCCCTGCCGAGCAAATACAGAGAGCATCAACTAATTGGTAAATACATAGGGTATCTGGAATGTCATGGTTCTCCAGATATCTTATTGATCTACCGACGGACGCATACTGAATTAAAGTTATACAGGGTTGGTAGTCATGCTGAATTATTTTAAATAAATGACTGTTACACAGCGCGGGAGCATGTGACTGGCGTTGTGTGGGGAGTGGGACAGAGAAAGGAACTACATGTTGAACTGTGAACATCAATGACAAAAAAGATCATTTGATGTCTGATTATTCTGGCCTAATAAATTTGGACACTAAAGAAGGGAAAAATTTTAGTGAATAGAGAGTGAATAGATTAAGGTATAAAGAAGATGTCTACCCAGAAATGTACGCCAGAATTTAAACATGAAGTGGCTAACTTAGTGATTGAGCAAAATTACACAATTTCCCAAGCGAGTACGGCCATGGTTGTTAGCAAAAGTGTGTTACGACAGTGGGTGAAACAATTACTCAGTGAAAAGAAAGGAAATACCCGTTTGACAAGCAAAGCGATAACAGCAGAGCAGCGACGTATTCAATAACTTGAAGCCAGATTGCGCCAGGTTGAACGAGAAAAAGAAATACTAAAAAAGGCTTCTGCTCTCTTAATGTTGAACTCCTACAATCGGTTAGTCTGATTGATAAATTAAGTGAGCATTATACCCGAATGGAGTTGTGTCATGTCTTCGGCGTCAACCGAAGCAGCTACTACTATCAACGTAAACGTCAGCGAGAAGGTGACGCCGAACGCGAACGCCTGAAAATACGATTAACTGAACTTCATCAGGCTAGCCGAGAGTCTGCAGGAGCCCGTATGTTATCAGTAGTGGGGTGGTCTTTTTCGACATCACCCGACAGTGAACTCACCCGACGGGCTCTCATGTTAGCTTATCAATCAAGAGGAAGACCTAAAGATGTCCTGTTTCACTCAGACCAAGGCTGTCATTACAGTAGCCTATCGTATAGACAACAGCTCTGGAAATATCAGATAAAACAGAGTATGAGCCGCCGGGGTAATTGTTGGGATAATGCCCCAATGGAGCGCTTCTTTGGCAGTTTAAAGTCAGAATGGATACCAAAACAGGGCTATAGTACCGTTCAACAAGCACAAGCTGATGTACTTCCCTACCTCACTCATTATTACAATCAAGTCAGGCTACATAGTGTTAATGATTACCAAACGCCAATGATTAAAGAATACCAGGCGGCATAAAACACCTGAATTTGTGTCCAAAATTATTTGACCAGAGCAATTCCAAGAACGGCAGACAAATTAGGCAATGGTTTGAATCCCCTTATTTTTAACTACTGTGAGTAATTTAAGTGCTGAACCACAGGGTTTTCTCGTTCCACGTTCCCAATCGGATATGAGATTTTTGCTCACATTCAAATAGCGGGCAAAAACCGGTTGTGATAACTGTTCGCGTTCACGAAGAGAACGTATGTCTTCAGGTGATAATGGTTGCACAGGGGTAAGACAAGCGTCATCAAAGGCTCGCATAGTTTGCTTGTCGATTGCATTGACTTCTCGTAACGACCCCATCATTTCATGAATAGCCGCAAATGCATCACTGCGATATTTTTTCATCATTTTGATTGACCTCATAAAACTGCTTCTTGCTGATTAATTCAGCGAGTTGCTGATCAGATAATGCCAGTACGTGGATGGCGGTTGTTTTAAATAAAGCTTTTTCATCATCATCAATATTGGCTCTATCGTTTTTACAAAAGCCATAGACAAAGAAAGCCCGTTTTGTTGTGCGATATAGGATGATGGTGCGATATCCAGCAGATCGCCCTTGTCCTACGCGAGCGATACGCTGCTTAAGCACTCCCTTACCTAGATTGGCATCAATCTGGCCTTTTTCTGCTCGTTGCACCGCCTCAAGGAGCATTTGGGCGGTGATCTTTTGTTTTCTAGCAAACCGCTCAAACCATAAATTTTTGAATACCCTCACAATATGTATCCTGTGGTTTATAGATTATAAATATCATACAGAGTATGATATTTTTTTGCTAATAAATAAACAAAAACCGGTTGCTCAGATCTAAGTCGGTTGACATCCATCGTTCTTAGCCGATTGGAAAGAGAATAATCCAATATTTTTATCCGGTACACATCATGACAATCAACACCTTCACTTGGCGTACGCAAGGTACCCCGGAGGCAGGGCGGGATCCCACGTTAATTTGAACTCTATGTAGGCAGAATGATCATAAGAGTATTTGTCCTAATGAATATCTAACCATGAGCATTTTAAAGCAATTAGCCCTGATTCCTGACCCGCGTAAAGATATCAATATTAAGCACCAATTGATCGATGTGATTTTCTTAGTTTTTGCCGCGGTGTTAAGTGGAGCCTCGGGATGGAAATCAATCCAGGATTTTGGCGAAGCTCAGCTCGATTGGCTAAAAAAGTATGGCACTTATCAAAACGGCATCCCACGCCGCCATTGCATTGCTAACATTATCAATGCATTAGATACGGATTTACTGGTTCAAACCTTGCTTTCATGGATTAATGAACGACGTGAGCGAACGGGTAGGACGCTGATAGCACTCGACGGTAAAACCTTACGCAGAAGCTGGTCTGAAGAGATTTGTACCACCTTACATACCGTCAGTGCCTATGAGGTGGACGCCGGTATTACGCTCTATCAAAAAGCGGCAAACAGTAAGGGCAAAGAAGGCGAACTCGCTCGTCAAATCATCGATGCATTAGCGTTGGATAATGCGATTGTGACGCTCGATTCATTGCATTGCCAAACCTCAACGTTATCACTTATCACGCAACGCAACGCAACGCAACGCAACGGTGATTTTGTCGTGCAGCTTAAAGCCAACCAAAAGACACTGTTTGAACAGGTAAAACAGCAATTTGCTACCCCCTATTATACGGATAAAGTGCATGAATACACACAGACTAATCAGGGACATGGGCGAGTAGAGAAACGCACCGTCATGCAAATCAATGCGGAATTACCGGAGGAATTAAAAGCCAAATGGCCTTCCATTCGCACCTTCATTGAGGTAGCCAGTGAGCGAACAAAGAATGAGGTAACCCACTGTCGTTCGCGTTGGTATGTCAGCTCACTCCCTTTAAATGCAGAACAAGCGGCATTGGCGATTCGGCAACATTGGGGGATAGAAAATCAACTTCACTGGGTTCTGGATGTGGTGTTTAGAGAAGATGAACTCTCGATAAAGGCGCTTGAGGGCGCCGCACATATGGCTCTTTTCAATCGTGTTGCCTTGAGCCTGATTAAACAACATAAAGGCAAACAAGACAGCATTGCCAGTAAACGTAGAAAAGCCGCCTGGTCAGCCGATTTTCGCAGTCAACTTATTTTTGGATAAAATATCAGCAAAGTGGAATCCCGCCCTGCCCCGGAGGGCAGTTTTTTACATCGCGTCAGGGTGGCGAAATTTGGCGACGGCTATCAACAGGTGGCTGGCGATGGCATCAACCCGGAACGCCAATCCTGGCCGCTGACCTTTCAAGGCACAGAACCCGATATGCTGCCGTTACTAACTTTTATTCGTCAGCATACGATAAAAGCGTGCTTATGGACGCCGCCCTATGGGATACAGGGTCTGTATCGTGTCACCGCAGATTCTATCAAACTAACTCCCTTGGGCGGCAACATCCTGTCCATCAGCTTTACCTTTGAACAAGCCTTTCAGCCTTAATCACGAGTTACACCATGACCATTAATACCGACCTGCAACGCCTGTCGCCGGGCAATCGTATTCGTTTGTTCGAAGTCGACGGCACCGCCTTTCATGCCGAGATATTACGCTTTCATGCTGATACTTTAGCCTACACGCCAGAAGAATTAGCCGCGGCCGGGGGCGATGAAACGCAATTACCCGCAAAATCCATCTGGTGGCAAGGTAAGGACTATGCCCCTTGGCCAGTACAAATCGAGGGACTGGAAACTGCTAGCGACGGGCAACAAGCCCAGCCTAAATTAACGGTGGCCAATTTAAACGGGGTCATCACTGTACTTTGTCTGAAATTTGATGACCTGCTCCAAGCTAAAGTCATTATTCACGATACCTTCAAACACTATCTAGATGCGCGTAATTTCCCGCACGGCAATATTGAGGCCGATCCACAACAAGAAAAAGTCCAGGTTTATCACATCGACAGCAAATCGATGGAAACTAACGAAATCGTCGAATTCACCCTCTCCAGTCCCGCGGATTTGCAAGGGGTGTTAATTCCGACACGGCAGATTCATTCACTGTGCAGCTGGGCAATGCGCGGAGGCTACCGCAGCGGTAATGGCTGTGATTATGCGGTTAGCTTGTATTTTGATGAGCAGGGTAACTCAACAGATGACCCGACCCAGGACAAATGCACTGGCCGGTTAGTGGAATGTAAAAAACGTTTCGGCAAACATAATCCGCTGCCTTTTGGCGGCTTCCCTGGCTCCGCGCTGGTCAAGAGGTAATGATGCGTAAAAAAACGCGACAAGCGATACTGGCGCATGCGGCTGCCGTTTATCCCTTTGAGTGTTGTGGGATCATCGCCCAGCAATCACGGCAAGAACGTTATTTCCCCTGCCGCCATCGTGCACAGTCATCCCGAGTGCGACAAGAAGTCGCATCCATCTTGCGGGTGAAAGTCCCGTCGTAGAAGGTGAAACCAGCACTACTACGTAGCGAGTCTTGCGTTTCCGGCGGCAACAAAGGAGACGAAGCGTAGATAGCGAAACACTCGAGCCGAAATCGAAAGGTGAACGCTGTAGCCCTGAAAAAATGATGGTCGCAAAGAGCCGACACGTTTCGGGACGTGGCAGGCAACAGGACATGGTGAGGAAAACCTGGTCACGAGCCATGACCAAATGCCGGGGTTGTAGGCGTCGGCGAGTTTGTAGAGATGGATGTCGAAACTTGTGAGATCCATTAATTCCTTCAAGGATCGAAGTATTCGATGCGCAAGTGCAAAACACAAGGCATTAAAAATGGGTTAATGGAAGTCGGAGTCAGCCATAGTAGTGATGAAGCAGAGTAATGCCTGTGGAGCGAAGGGCTGGCAGATAGATCGAGCGTGAAAAGAGAAACAATGACTGTACACAGCAACGACAGACCATCATGGTTAACAAAACTTGAGCGCATAGGCGAATTATCAGCGCGTAACAAGGAAATGGTGTTTAACAACATTGGCCACTTGTTGAATGCTGATATGTTAAAGGAGCAATACCAGCAGCTGGATGGAAAGAAGGCTATTGGCATCGATAAAGTGACGAAAGAAACGTATGGCAAAGCCCTTGATGAGAACATTAATAACCTCATCAAGCGGATCCGCCGTGGGACATACAAACCCAAGCCCTCTCGGATAACTGAGATACCTAAAGAAGATGGAAGCCCACGGCCATTGGCTATATCGTGTGTAGAAGACAAACTGGTTCAATCAGCAGTCAGCACACTATTAACCAAGATTTACGAGCCGTTATTCCTTCCTTGTTCCTATGGTTTTAGGCCGGGAAAAAGCTGCCACGATGCCTTAAAAGCACTAATGACATCAGTGTTCCCCAATATGAATGGTGCAATAGTAGAGATCGACATACGTAAATATTTTAATTCAATACCACACTCTGTGATATTGGAACTATTGCATTGTCAACGCTACTTTAGATTGACCACTTTTTGCTACTTTAAAATGTCCAGTTTTTGCTAATTTTCCTGTTGGGTTTCTATTCCAGGCGCCTGGATAATATCAGTCGTTTTTATAGGCAACATGCCTGCTTTGCGTTTATTTTTGAGTCGATAGCTTTCTCCTTTAATATTCAATGTGGTTGAATGATGTAAAAGCCTGTCTAAAATCGCAGTTGCTAAAATGTGATCACCGAATACGTCCCCCCAATCAGTAAAACTTTTATTTGATGTGAGAATGATGCTCGCCTTTTCATAACGACGGCTCAATAACCTGAAAAATAGGCTAGCTTCTTCGCGATTCATCGGTAAATACCCGATTTCATCCAGTATTAATACCCTGGCATAGCACAGTTGCTGAAGTTGGCGTTCCAGACGGTTTTCTTGCTTTGCCTTCATTAAGGTACAGCAGAGTCTATCCAGAGGCATAAACAATACCCGATGCCCAGCTGTAGCTGCCTTGACAGCCAGCGCTATCGCCAAATGCGTTTTCCCTACCCCAGGTGGGCCTAACAAAATGACGTTTTCATGATGTTCGACAAACCTCAGCCCCGCCAGCTCGCGGATAATTTTCCTGTCTATACTTGGTTGGAAAGTAAAGTCAAATTGCTCCAAGGTTTTTATCCACGGCAAACGTGCTTGTTTTAACCGCGATTCCAAGCCTTTTTGGTGACGCCCGTTCCATTCCTGGGCTAATGCCTGCTGGAGAAATTCACGGTAGTTCAGTGCTTTCTTGGTGGCTTCTTCACATAAACTCTCCAACGCATCGCCCAGGTAATCCATTTTTAACCGTATCAACAAGTTTTCCATTTCCATCAGAGTAGCTCCTCATACACACTGAGCGAACGAGACGCTACTCGATTGACCTGTTGCCAAAGGGCTTGATGATGTTCTGGCACCTTTTGCCAGCCCTGCGTTACCTCCTGCAAGAGATGCGTCGCGAGCAGTTGCTCATCGCCGTAAATACGTAGCGTATTATCTAAACCGATACGAATATTAACCGCACGACCACACCAGAATGAAGGCACGCTATAGCGATTACCTCTGACATCGATATAGCTGTCCCATGCCACTTGTCGTAGGTCGAAGTAGCTGGTATCGAAATCAGTCGCAGGGAGTGGCATCAAGGCTATTTTTTCCTCAGCAAAACGATTTTCCGGTGTCTGCTTGAATTGACGAAGATGACGCTGGTCTGCCACTTTCGCCAGCCACATCGCTAGCAGTTGATTAACATGAGCGAAACTCTCAAACTGACGGTAGCGAGTGAAAAAATTGTGTTTAACATAGCCCACCATCCGTTCGGTTTTGCCTTTCGTTTGCGGTCGATAAGGCTTACAGGCGCGAGGGCTAAACCCATAGTGATTAGCCAGTTGCAGGAAGCCCGCATTGAACTCGATGTGGCCATTTTGTCCATGTTTGATAACAGCGGCTTTTTGGTTATCTACCAAGACATTTTTTACGCTGCCACCGAAGTAATTGAAGCTGCGAACCAGCGATTCATACGTGTGCTCAGCATCTTGCTTAGGGGCAGCAAAGACATGAAAGCGACGCGAAAAACCGAGCGTATTAACGGCAAAATTAACCGTACAGGCAGAGCCTGCCACCTCAACGATGATTTCTCCCCAATCGTGTTGAAGTTGATAACCGGGGAGGGTTTCAAAGCGTACCGTGTTTTTCGAGGCCCTGAGCGGACGTTTGGGATGTATATAACGTCGGAGCATCGCACTCCCACCCCGGTAGCCTTTTTCACGGATTTCCTCAAAAATAACCGCCGCATTCCAAACCTGTTCACTCAACCTTGAATCGATGTAGTCTTTAAAGGGCTCGAGTTTAGCAACCTGTTTTTTACCGCGTTTTGCTGTTGGCGGCGCAGGATAGCTAATGTGCCGTCTCACCGTTTTTTCTGAACACCCTATCTGATGGGCAATATCAACAATAAATGCCCCCTGTTGATGGCGTTGTTTTATCATGTAGTGGTCCTCTCTTCTTAGCATGCTTATTTCCCTCATGGCTTTGTCACCACAAAGGAAACTGCATTCTGGCTTGAGTGGACAAATTAAATTAGCAATTTACGGTCTTTTATCATTAGCGCTGACAGAGTAACGGTAAATTCCCGCGCCAACAGGTTGGGTACGATAGAATGATTATGAGCGCTGTCCGTTGTTATCTTATGGCGTTTTGGATAACGGGCAAATAACGCTAATTTTTTCATGAGGCTTCGTACTTTGTAGCGACCCACTGAAAATCCTAATTCATTAATTTTTACCTTTAACCTTCTAGAACCCAGCGTCTTTTTATGGTCTATAAATAGTCTAACCGCCTCTTGCTCCAGCGCCGTCAAGGCAGAAGCGATTACCTGATGTGATTTTCATGCCCTCTCATAAAACTCACTTTGCTGCGTCTTGTTTAAACTCCAGCGTAAATGTCAATGGCTTCTTTTTACTTTTCATTTTATACACCTCTGATTTGCAGTTTATTACAGCTCTTCAAAAGTGGCCGGAAACATTAGACCATTACACCTCCAACGGGGTGATTGCGGTACAGCATTGGCTGTTAGCCCATGGCCTGCCCAAACTGGCCGTCACTAATGTTAAAGACAGTCAGATGACAGCGCTCTGGGATGATAAAGCCATTCGGGTGGTGAAAAATACCGGCAAGCCTTGTTATGCCTGTGCGGGTGTTAATTGTTTTTCGGCACAGGAGGAAGAGGTATTGACCGATTGTTAATAACAATTTTAAAAACAGAATAAACTGATGCAAAGAAGGAACGTACATTCATTATTTCATAACTTTGGCGCTACTACAGCTAACTTTCTTAGATGGGATAAAAAATAGGCACTCACACTGTAATAACATATTAATTTTTATTCACAGATTTTAATAATTTGATTCAGTATTTCACTGGCAAGAACTAAAACTTCTTCAGGCGCTTTCTTCCAAGGATGGAGTTTTGCATTTCTTCGCCTCCAATCGAAACTTTTAGGTTGGTGGGCTAATACATAACTGGCTTTACCTTTAGCTCCAATAAATTTCACAGCAAATGGATTAGTTTCATTGGACTCAGACGTTGTCATAGGAAGCCCAATGACAATTCTTGTTCGGTCATTAAATGCCTTCGGTGATAAAACAAGTAACGGATGTAAATCTTTCATTTCACACCCAACTTGAGGATTGAAATCAATCGAGATAATGTCGCAACGTTCAGGTACCCAAATTCTACTTGCCATCAAAACACCTCGGCACCAATACGGCCAGTTGCTATCACTTCACCACCGTGTTTTGTTGTATCAAATGCTTTCAATCTTTGCTCTAGAGTTAATTTTGGTGAACCTTTTCTATGAACTAGGATACCTAAATCATTAGATAAAACTTCTACGGGTTGCCCTACAACAAAATGTGCTTTTCTCGCAATAGCCGCTGGAATACGTACCGCCAAGCTATTGCCCCATTGCTGCACAGTTGAAATCTTTCTTTTATCCATATCTCCTCCCCATATGTAGATACAAGGATATACAAAAAGCATAGGCATATCAACCGTACCTTTATGTTGGGTAATAATTAAGAATCTTTTTTGTGTTAACTTACGAGCCCCCCATCAAATCCGCATCGGCACCCCCCTTTTTTTCACCTTCTGCCGTATGATCATTTTTCGCTTGCCGTTAAAACCGCGGCTATCAACGGTTTTCACCCCGATAAAAGGGTGCATAAATATGCACACATTAGCCAAAGCGCGGGGGCGTGGCGGGGAGCGCACGCTTGAGGTACGGAAGGGCGTTTTTTGATCCGCTCCTGGTAGCCATGGCTTTCAGTTTTACGAACGGGTCTTTAAATAGACATTAAAGGCTAATGGTAACGCTAAAACACTACTGCATATCAGTACCAGCCCTAAATGTTGGCCCCAGCCGGCCAGAGCCAACCCACAACCTAACAGTAAATAATAAAATAGACCCAATAACGCCCCCGCCGTCCCCAAACGATCAACATAATGAGCAAGTGCTGAGGTCAGAATATTGGGAATGGCAATCCCATAAGCCATGACAATCAGCAAAATAGGCAATATGAATAATTTGCTGCTATTCATCAATAATACCGCAACGACAATACTGCCGATGAGTGACGTTACCGCAGCGTACAGCACCAGGCGCGAAGAGTGGTAACCTCTCTTTAGCATAAATTTGTTTAACCAAGCTCCCATACCCACACCTAAAGTCAGTAGCAATCCACTATAGCCAAGCACCTCTGGAGATAATCCTAACTTTTCGAAATGAAAAGGTGCCAGCTGATAGTAACTGAATAGATTGACATTGAATAATGCCACTAAGAAAGCGGTACACCAGATACCCGTATCCATCACCATCATTATGAAGGTTTGCATCAGTGGCGCGATCTTCACGTTATTGGGACGGGTTTCCGGTAATGCTATAACTGACCAGCCGACTAAAACCGCGGCCAATAACGTCAAACCAGCAAAGACCCCCTGGTAACCCCAAAATTGGGTTAACATCCCGCCAGCCAACATTCCTATCCCAGGGCTGACCGCTAGAGCGACCCCCATAACCGAAAATACTCGCGCCAATGTCGCCCCTTGAAATGTATCGCGGATCATAGTTTGTGTTCCTATAGAGCCGACAGCAGCGCCAAAAGCGGCAAACATCCTGGCAACCAGTAGAATTGCAAACTGCTGGCTAAACAATGCCATCAAGGACGCGGCGCTATACAACAGCAAACCACCGAGTATAGCGGGACGTCTTCCCGCGATATCACAAACTCGCCCCCAGAACACAACACCCAATGCAAAGGCAAAAAAATACAATGACAGCGTTTGGGCTGCTTCCTCAGCACTGACCTTAAAGCCGTGCGCAATATGGGTTAAGGCTGGGCTATAGATAGTTTCCACTATTTGAGGAAACATCATCAGAGCGGTAAGCAATACCAATCCAATATTTTTATTCATCTTATTTTTATCTTTTCAGTCAAATAATGAGGAAAGGATAGCAGTTGTTTATTTTGATGGTGACAATAATAAAGACGAATTGTATATAATAAATATATGGAAACACTGAAAAACCGATAATGAATGCTATATTTTGAGCTAACGGATTATTAATCCTTGTCGTCAAATGAGCCATTCAAATTGACGTAACCTTAATACTGTTTTTGGAAGACGCTGCTTTAATAAACAGTCAAAATATTCATTGATACTTAATGGAGGGTTTTTAAGTTCAGCTCTATGACGGCGGGTTGCTTCAATAACTACACTGGCATCTAGATTCATCAAATAGACTATAAAATCATCGGGGTGAATTGCGCTTAGGTTATATTTTTGTAATGCTTCATTTGGGAAATCTTTGAGATTAAAGGTCACGATAACATCTGCATTAGTTTGAACGGCAGCGGCGACAACATGACGATCATTTTGGTCTGGCAACGCTATCATAGGGATCAATGATTCATAACCTGTTACCAATGCCTCCGAAACATGACTGTCCATGAGTAGGCGTACCCTCTCCAATTTTTCTCTATTGAGATCTGAACGCACCGCCAGCAAATTCCTCATCCATTCTTCATGAATATCATGAGACCAGCGAGCGTTAAATAAATCAGACAACGCTAAATACATTAGCAAACTTCGTAAAGGAGCAGGGTACATAACACAGGCGTCATAGACAACGGTATAGGTTGAACTCATTCGTAGCCTAACCCTAATGCTTGATCTAACGAAGATAACTCAGATAAGGCTTTCAACCGTTTATTTTCAATTTGTTGTTGCCATACACGAAGATCAGAAAATTTCACTTTTCTACGATTACCCACTCTACGATATGGAATTTCTCCTTCATCCAGCAATTTGATCAACGTTGGGCGTGATACACTGATCAAGTCGGCGGCTTCTTGGGTGGTTAATTCTGCGGATACAGGAACCAATTTAACGGTATTACCTTCACCCAGTTTAGTCAGCATATCGACGAATAACCGAAGTGCATTGACAGGCATTGTCATTGTATGTATGCCCCCCTTACGATCAGTCAGCGACATGGTCTGGCTTTCTGCTTTAGTCTCCAACCCCGCCGATAATTCCAGGCTACATAGCTTCGCAAGGGCGGCTTCTTTTTGGGTAGGTAATTTTTCTTGCAAGCGATTCATGCTAAAACCTCTTTAAAATATTACCCTATTGGTATTATTCGAACTATTCGCAATTTTGTCACTTTTTCGAATTATTCGCAAGAATAATGTCATTTACTTGCAAAAGAAAATTTCGACCCCTCAAACCCGCATCGGCACCCCTACTATGCAATCCGTTAATCCCTCCGTTAACTCTGACGAAATAACAGAACTCCATTTTTTAATACATTATTCGTATTACCTTGAAATCATGAGAGAACGTCTCTTTTCACGCTTAGACAAACTGGTGTTATACGTTCAATTCATGCTAGCTTCATGGGTTATCGCTTCTATGCCTTACTCAGTACTGGTTGGGTTACTACTGATTTTATTGGCTGCTATTCAATTCAGTTATCAATACGGTACAGCGGCTTCTCAGTCAAAAAATCAGGCGGCTAAATATAAAGCCTTGCGCTATGAGTTACCGAGGTTGACGGCGCAAGCTATTCGCCAACAATTACACGTCATTGAAGAAACTGACCCACCAGAAGTGGGCGCATTATGTCTTCCTGCTTATTGGCGTACCTGTATTCGCCTTGACCATGCGGATCTCAATAACCGCATGGAAACCCTTTCCCGTTGGCAAAAAATAATCGCCTGGCTGGCAGGTGATCTGCCGACGAAACCGCCTCACTTTTTGACGCAATAACCTTCAATTCTATAAAGCCCTTTCGACAATTTCATTTGCGGGAAGGCTTTTATGCGACGTTTTAAAGCGCCTGACGCTTTTTACGTTTTATTTCTTCTTCATGCAGGAGCAATTGTTGCCAACCGGTTAATTTGGTGTGTTTCTTTCGGTACGCCTGGATGGCGATAATCACCGTGAAAAACATCGTGATGGATATCAAGAGTGCTATGAAATAACTCATCTTCTCTCCTTGCTATTTTTTTCATCTGGTATAACTGATCGATGTAATCGGTAGCTTGTGCTAACGCATCCACCTTGCCAAACGACTGATTATCTAACCACAGGTGATAACGGCTCATCGGCTGCGTCGCCGTTTTCGGCAAGTAGGTAATGGTAAACCCACGGTATGCTTTGGAATGACGACTTATGGGGGTTGTGGGATGTGTCATATATTCCCTCAAACGCGCTTTTCGATGGTATCAAAACACTCGATAACAGGGATTGCATAAAGAGCTACCATATTGATACGTTTTAATTCTCTTCAATTGTTTATCGTGCGTTTCAATAATGGGAGGTAGTTACGCTCAGCATCACTTTGAACTTGTCTTAATTCCATGCCAGTAAACTTTGCATACTCACTAAGTGTCATGCTTGGCCTGATATTATTTGCTGTTAAATAAGAAAGAGATAACTCCATAGCACTAGCTATGGAAGGATGCGGATTCCTTTGCGTCAATGAAACAATACCTTCTTTTGATTTTGGAACGCGGATCAATTCACTTTCCAATGGTTTATTTTGTTGCACTGCTTCCATGAGTTATCCTTACTGGATTGGTTTTAATTGGCCTTTTATGGTCTTGTAAACATTACCTAGATAAGAAGGATGGTCTTGTGAGCATGACCAAGTCAAGTGATTATGCAAGAAAATTAAAACTTATGAGAAAATCAGAAGGTTTGACACAAAAAGAATTTTCAAAAATAACAGGAATCCCTTTAGGAACATTGAAAAATTATGAAACGAACCAGTTTGAAGCTGGATTAAAAGTGATCGAATTGGTTATCCAGCATCAATTATTCACTAAGTACACGTTATGGCTGATGACTGACATGATAGCTCCGGAATCAGGACAAATAGCACCGGCTCTCACATACCGTGAAAAAGAGAAGGAAAAACCTTCCAGACCAATGGATATTTGATAAAAAATTCATTTCGTTACGTTAAAACGGTATGTATAAGTTCAGACTCGCTTCGATATAAACTGATAAAATGGTAGTCGCTATCAAGTTGAGTCTGAACGGGCTAAATCGTCAATTAGCTATGTTTATTTTTTGAGAAAAAATCACACAAACCTTTATCTTTCATCTCATTCAGTACGAAAGAAATATCGTCTGCAATATAGCTAACTAGTTGATGGATCAAAAGCTTATGGATACCATTTAGTTCTTGATGAATAAAATTTACGTTTAGGAGTACTAATAAATTTTTTGAACGATTTAATTTGTGATAACTTTCAACACTGATTTATGACTGTTTCATGACGCGATCTCCCTGGATAAACGCTCTTCATCACGCCCTCTTAGCCAGCTTTCCACCTCATCGGCATACCACCCTATACGACGAATGCCAATGCGGATCGGATTAGGGAAATCATGTTTTTTCCACATTTCATCTAAAGCGCTGTCGGAGGCAATACGCAGAATGGACTTCACTTCCTTTCTCAATAAAATTTTACGATTTAACATTGACATTGCTCTTTTTTCCTTGAGTAAACGGGATGCCCCGCGGAGGAAAAGATGATTGATCTTTTTTTAACAGATAGAAAGAAATGGGGGGCTAATTTAGCCCCCTCGTCTCTTAATTAGCGGTCAGACATTTTTTATAGGTTGTCTTTGACGGCTTCGTACCAGTTTTTAAGCGTGTCTTTATTGAATTTGTGATTACAGCCCGCTTCAAGCGCATAAGCTGACAAGATGTTGGCCGCTTGCGTATAATTGACTGAAATCTTTCCATGTGTTTTTTCGTACAGCGTAATAATGGCTATTTTGCAAGCGAGAGAGAGTCGACCGTTGTTGCTATTTTTGGCTTGGTGACGATTTGAGATGAGGGCGTTAGGAACCGGCTTGCCGGTCGTTTTGAGTCGATGGATTAACGCCTGTCGCTGTAAATAGAAGAGAGTAAAATTGTATTCGGTATTACAAACAGCAGCCTTTCGCAATGCTTGTATACTCATTCAACTTGAAGGTCTGGATTAGATGGTTTGGAAATTATCGTTAATTCTGCCCCTGAGAAAGGGAGCAATTTTTGCCAATGTACTATCAAAAAATTCGGCTATAGCCGCCCGAAACTCTTTGGCTGAAGAGAAAAATCGGTTGTTTCTGACACGCTCGTTCATGACCTTCCATAATCGCTCGATGGGATTAAGATTAGGGCTATAAGGGGGTAAATAATGGAGTACGATAGCCTTCTCTAATGCGGCGTCTTTGACTCGCTGACGGCAATGATAGCCAGAATTATCTAAAATAATGTGTATCTTTTGTGCATCAGGATAAGCCGTTTTGAGCTGCTCAAAAAAAGCGACGGTGGTTTCTGAATTCACCTGCTCAGGACGGGCACTGACAACCTTCATGGTGCTCAATTCAATGGCACTCATGATATTAACCCGTGTTTTTGCCCCTGTTTTGACCAGCGGCTTATCTTTGCCTTTCCTTATCCAACCGCAGACCACTTTGGTGGCCATCGTTGGATGGGCTGAATCCATAAAAACAATCGGTTCATTCTTAAGAGCACTCTCTAGCAAAGTGAAATAAGACGCGATAAACGCTTCTTGCTGAGCAACATCCACTTTAACCGGCGTCGCTTTGGGCTGCTTATAGCTAAAACAATGCGCTTTCAGTCATTTTGTCATGCCAGATACGGTGTATACATGTTGCCTCACTGTTTCTTCATGAATACGTAATGCTTGGGCAATCGCTTTGTTATTCTAGCCTTCATTTTTCAACAACACGGCTTTGATTCGATCTCGAACACGGCCATCGTGTTCGTAACGATGAAGGCGTTCCAAATCTTGTTTTTGAGAGGCTGTCAGTGAGTTTATTTTCATGACCTTATTTTTAATCTAGTTGAGCAAATTTTACAGTGGTTTTAATGGCGATGGGTTATTCCAACTGGAAGGTAGCCAGTGCGTTGGCGATGCCTGGGCTAACGAAACCATTGCTTAGCTTGATATATTGAGCCGCCATCTCTATTGTTTCGTCGATTACTTCGTCGTGATCGCCAAGATATTGCGTCACGGTATTACTACAAAGGCGTTCTGTGAACACCGAGCTATTTTGCCAGTAACTGCGGAGAGGGGAATACATTGAACAACAGTAAACACCAAGTTAAGAAAACCGTGCCTTATATCCCCGCCCTGAAGGCCGAGGTTTTACGGCACACCGGATACTAAGATAAAAATTTTGAAAAATCATTCAACTGGTTACGGGTTTTACCCCTGAATATTTCGGTAGAATAGCCGGGGTTGCCAATTCATTGTGACGACCGATACTCAGGTGCGACAAAACAAATTGTTCGGAAAAATAATGACTAAAAGTTAAAATGAAACCAAGCTATAGCAACAAATATTTTGATCAATCAAGTGTTTTTCTCCCTCTAATTCAGATAACTTGATGATAAAAGCCGCATCATTCACTTCACCGCCTAAACGGCGAATGAGTTTTACCGTGGCGGCAATAGTCCCTCCGGTCGCTAGCAAGTCGTCGATCACTAATACTTTATCATCAGGTTTGATACTGTCGCGATGGATCTCCAAGGTATCAGTACCGTATTCAAGTTGATAATCTTCGCTGATCGTTTCACGCGGCAATTTTCCTTGCTTACGTACTGGCACAAAACCCACACCAAGAGACAAAGCAACCGGAGCCGAAAATAAAAACCCACGCGCTTCAGTACCTACAACTTTAGTGATCCCTTTATCTCGATACGGTTCAACTAATAAAGCCACACTATCAGCATAGGCAACAGGATTGGCCAACAAACTGGTAATATCACGAAAAAGTATCCCCGGCTTGGGATAATTCGGTATGTTTTTTATACTATTTTGAATATTATTTATCATCAATTTACGTTTTTCTTGAGGGGATAACATTATAGGGATCCATTATTTGTGCCTAATCAAAATGCGATATAAAGTCTTATAGCCAAATCAAAAATGAAAAAAAGGATAACGGTTATCAATGAAAACAGAACAATTATTAACAGTGCTTACAACGCAGATTGAAGCCCTATCGGAAAAAATTGAGCCGCTGGGCAATATTTCTACTCAACAAGCGCGGTTTGATCAAGTTTTGTTTAACAACCATGGCACACGTTTGCGAGATTACTTGTTAGAAGTGCGAAAAAATTTGGCGCAACTAAAACAAGTGGTAGCAGAACAGCACCAGCAACAAGTTGCCTTTTTAGCAGAAAAATTAGTTGCGCAGGCAGCTGCATTACAGCGTGAGCTGGCCACTCAAGTGCTACGCAAAAAATAATCCCCCGCCTGCATTGCGGCGAGGGTTTACAGCAAATTTTGCTAAAATAAAAAAATGTAACCTGCAAAAATTTTTTTATTTTTTTGGCATATGACGATAAATATAGATACCACTGATAATAGTGAATAACAGCGTTAACAACGTCAAACCGAATACTTTAAAATTTACCCATACCTCTTGTGGCAACCAAAATGCAACATACAAATTGATTACCCCGCAAATTAAAAAAAATAACGCCCAAGACAGATTAAGTTTTGACCATACACTGTTCGGTAATATCAGCTCTTTCCCTAATATTTGTTGAATAAGTGATTTTTTTAGTATCAGTTGACTGACTAACAAAATAACAGAAAACAAGATATAGATAACTGTTACTTTCCATTTGATAAAAAGATCACTTTGAAAAGCAAAGGTCAAGGAACCAAAAATAACGACCATCAATGCGCTAATCAACGCCATTTTTTCTACTTGACGGTATTTCATCCAAGTAAAAATTAAAGCAAATACAGTCGCCACTACCAGTGCAGCAGAAGCAACAAAGATGTCGTAGATTTTGTAAAAAACAAAAAATACTACCAATGGAAGAAAATCTACAAGCTGCTTCATGTCATTATCCGTTATTTGTAGATCACTCGATTATAGCCGCGTTGTTGGCTGCGGGGGGTTCGCCGAATCACGTAGTATATCTACGATCATCGGTCTCACGCCCTAGCCGCCTAGCGGTAACTCCAAAGACGAAGGGTATAATCGTTCACCCCATACTTGATTTTTTAATTAATTCAATAACACGTAATTTAGCGATAGCTTTTGCCAGTTCAGCGGATACTTGAGCATAATCGACATCGCTGTGAGAATGACCGATATGGGTTTCTGCTTTTTGTTTCGCTTCCAGTGCTTTTGTTTCATCGAGATCTTCTCCACGAATAGCGGTATCGGCTAAGACGATAACGACATTAGGCTGAACTTCAAGCAAACCACCAGAAAGATAAATAAAGGCTTCATCACCACATTGTTTAACAATACGCACCATGCCCGGTTTAATAGCCGTGAGCAGCGGGGCGTGACCGGGAAAAATGCCTAATTCGCCCTCACTCCCCGTTACCTGAATTTTCTGTACTACGCCAGAGAACATCCTTTTTTCTGCACTTACGACATCTAGACGGTAAGTTGTTACAGCCATATGCCCTCCTGTCGGTTACAGTTTTTTGGCTTTTTCTACAGCTTCTTCAATGGTTCCAACCATGTAGAAAGCCTGCTCAGGTAGATGGTCATAATCACCATTCATAATGCCTTTAAAACCACGGATGGTATCTTTCAACGAAACGAACTTACCTGGAGAACCGGTAAAAACTTCAGCAACAAAGAAAGGCTGTGATAAGAAACGCTGAATTTTACGTGCACGAGAAACAACCAATTTGTCTTCTTCCGACAATTCATCCATCCCTAAGATCGCAATAATATCTTTCAGCTCTTGATAACGCTGTAAGATCGACTGCACGCCACGCGCTACGTTGTAATGCTCTTGACCCACAACTAAGGGATCAAGTTGGCGACTGGTTGAATCAAGTGGATCAACTGCTGGATAAATTCCCAAAGAGGCAATTTGACGGCTGAGAACAACAGTCGCATCTAAATGCGCAAAGGTAGTGGCAGGTGAAGGATCGGTTAAATCATCTGCTGGAACATAAACAGCTTGTACTGAAGTAATGGAGCCGGTTTTTGTCGAAGTAATACGTTCTTGTAGTACGCCCATTTCTTCTGCCAAGGTCGGTTGGTAACCTACCGCAGATGGCATACGCCCTAACAAGGCTGAAACCTCAGTACCGGCTAAAGTATAACGATAAATGTTATCGACAAAGAACAGCACATCTCGCCCTTCATCGCGGAACTTTTCCGCCATCGTCAGACCCGTCAACGCCACACGGAGACGATTTCCTGGCGGCTCATTCATTTGACCATATACCAAAGAAACTTTATCCAATACATTGGAATCCATCATTTCATGGTAAAAATCATTACCTTCACGGGTACGTTCACCCACGCCAGCAAAAACAGAATAGCCAGAATGCTCTATCGCAATATTGCGGATTAATTCCATCATATTGACGGTTTTACCGACACCCGCGCCCCCGAACAGACCCACCTTACCCCCTTTAGCAAAGGGACAAATTAAGTCCATCACTTTAATACCGGTCTCTAACAAATCTTGTGAGCTGGCCAATTCTTCATAAGAGGGGGCTTCTCGGTGGATAGCCCAACGTTCTTTTTCGCCAATTGGGCCTTTCATATCGATGGGATCACCCAGTACATTCATGATACGCCCAAGCGTTGCCGCCCCAACAGGCACTTCAATGGGATGAGCCAAATCAGTAACTTTTAAGCCTCGTCTTAAGCCGTCGGAAGAGCCCATGACAATACAGCGAACCACACCTCCACCCAGTTGTTGCTGTACTTCTAATACCAATTTTGCTGCGCTGTCTTTCAGATCTACCTCAAGGGCACTATATACTTTGGGTACTCTTTTTTGATCAAATTCGACGTCCACTACGGCGCCAATTACCTGGATAATTTTTCCAGTAGCCATCTTGAATCCTCTACGTGATGCGTAAAATTTTAGCTTTTAACCATTTATACCCTTCGCCTTTCAAGTTACGGCGGCGTTGGTTGCAGGTGCTCACCGAATCACGTAGTTGTCTACGCTCATCGGTCGGTCGCCCTAGCCGCTTTGCCGTAACTCGAAATTCATTGGGTATAGCTTTAAACCGCGGAGGCTCCTCCAACTATTTCGGTGAGCTCTTGAGTGATACTGGCCTGACGCGCCTTGTTATAAATCAGTTGTAATTCTTTGATCAGACTGCCGCCGTTATCAGTAGCCGCTTTCATCGCTACCATTCGCGCGGCCTGTTCACTGGCCAAATTCTCAACAACTCCTTGATAAACTTGTGATTCTAAATAGCGGCGCAGAAGCGTATCCAGTAAAACTTTAGGATCAGGTTCATATAAATAATCCCAAGATTTTTTCTTCAGTTCACTGTCTTTTTCAGGTACAAGCGGTAACAATTGTACGATTTGTGGCTCCTGAGACATGGTATTAATAAATTTGTTATTGACGATATACAGCTTGTCCAGACGGCCTTCATCGTAGGCTTGTAACATCACCTTTACCGGCCCGATCAGTTCAGATAACGATGGGTTATCTCCCATACCCGTGACTTCTGCAACGATGTTATTCGCTAAACTGTTACCCGCGAAGGAGCTAAAAAAAGAGACCGCTTTTGTTCCAATCAGCGCCAAGCTGCATTTAACCCCTTTATCAGACCAAGTTTGCATGTCAGCTAACAATTTTTTGAATAAATTCGTATTCAAACCACCACATAAACCGCGATCGGTAGAAACAACAAGATAGCCTAAGTGCTTTACATCCCGATCTTCTAAATAAGGGTGTTTATATTCCAAATTACCTAATGCGAGGTGACCGATCACACTACGTATCGCTTCTGCATAAGGACGGCAGGATGCCATTCTTTCTTGCGATTTACGCATTTTAGAAGCAGCAACCATTTCCATCGCTTTAGTGATTTTTTGCGTGTTTTGTACGCTCGCAATCTTAGAGCGTATCTCTTTTGCGCCGGCCATTTCCGCTTCTCCTTCATCGCTAGACAGGTGAGACTATCTATGTAGCCAAATCATTTTAATTTGATTCTGTGTTGTCGTCGCTTGCCGTACGATTTGTACTGTCTGCGCTCCTCCGCCTTGAATCAAGTTAAACTGATTCGGCTATCCCCTTCGCCTTTCAAGTTACGGCGGTGTTGGCTGCTTTGATTGCCGCCTTGCCGTAACTCGAAATTCATTGGGTATAGCTTTTACCAGGATTGGTTTGTTTTAAACTCATCAAGGATATTTTTTAGCTCACCCTTTATTTGATCGTTATATTCACCCGTTTGGTTAATTTTTTGCAAAAACTGGGGATATTCACGGTCGGTAAAAGCGAATAGTGCAGTTTCAAAGTTACCTATCATCGTTAGATCAATATCTGCTAAATAGCCTTCTTCTGCAGCAAATAACACCAAAGATTGCTGTGCAACCGACATAGGTCCGTACTGTTTTTGTTTCAGCAATTCAGTCACTTTTTGACCATGATTTAATTGTTTTCGCGTTGTGTCATCTAAATCAGAAGCAAATTGAGAAAATGCAGCAAGTTCACGGTACTGTGCCAGTGCGGTACGGATCCCCCCCGATAATTTCTTAATGATTTGGGTCTGCGCAGCCCCTCCTACACGTGATACAGAGATGCCAGGGTTGACGGCAGGGCGAATACCTGAGTTAAACAAGCTCGATTCTAGAAAAATCTGACCATCAGTGATCGAAATAACATTTGTGGGAACAAAGGCGGAGACGTCACCGGCCTGCGTTTCTATTATTGGTAACGCGGTCAAAGAGCCTGTTTTACCTTTCACTTTACCTTTAGTAAAAGCAGTAACGTAGTCCGCATTAACACGGGCGGCACGTTCTAACAAACGTGAATGAAGGTAAAATACGTCACCCGGATAAGCTTCACGGCCTGGAGGACGACGGAGTAATAAAGAAATTTGGCGATATGCCACGGCTTGTTTGGATAAATCATCATAAACAATCAGTGCATTTTCGCCTCTATCGCGAAAATACTCACCCATAGCACAACCAGAATAAGGTGCTAAATACTGTAGCGCAGCAGATTCAGATGCGGTGGCTACCACCACAATAGTATTGGCTAATGCGTCATGTTCTTCTAGCTTACGCACCACGTTTGCAACAGTAGAGGCTTTTTGCCCAATCGCAACGTATACACATTTGATATCAGAATGACGTTGATTAATGATGGCATCTATTGCTAAAGCGGTTTTACCTGTTTGACGGTCGCCGATAATTAATTCTCGTTGACCACGGCCAATTGGAATTATTGCATCGACAGATTTATAACCTGTTTGAACCGATTCATTAACCGATTGGCGATCAATAACACCAGGCGCTATAGCTTCAACGGCAGAAAAACCATCATTTTCTATCGGACCTTTGCCATCAATAGGTTCACCGAGCGTGTTGATCACTCGCCCTAATAAACCAGAACCAACAGGAACCTCCAAAATACGACCGGTACATTTAACTTTCATCCCTTCAGCAAGATCTGCGTAAGGTCCCATCACTACTGCGCCAACAGAGTCGCGTTCTAAGTTTAATGCCATGGCGTAGCTATTACCCGGCAGCGCTATCATCTCACCCTGCATGACATCGGCTAAACCATGTATACGAATGATGCCATCGCTAACGGAAATAATAGTACCTTCATTATGAGCTTCACTGACTACATTAAATTGAGCAATGCGTTGTTTAATCAGTTCGCTAATTTCAGTGGAATTTAGTTGCATATACTCCAGTTCCCTCAAGACTGCAAGACGTCAGATAGACGTCTAAGACGATCACCTACACTGCCGTCTATGACCATATCACCAGCACGAATTATTACCCCTGCTATGACAGACGAATCGATTTTGCAATTTAATTTAACTTTACGTGATAGCTGTTTTTCCATCACAACAGCTATTTTCTTTTTTTGTTGATCATTTAGCGGCATAGCAGAGCAAATTTCGACATCAACGGTAGATTCTAATGAATCACGCAATTGAATAAACTGTGCTAGCACTTCAGGAAAAACTAATAAACGATTGTTTTCAGCCATAACTCGAATGAAGTTTTGGGCGGGTTCACTCAGTTGGTCGCCATAAGCGGCTATAAATATTTTGGCCATAGTTTCGGGCGCTAATGCGCCAGAAAGCAGTGAAATAATAGATTCATCATAGGTTACTCGGGCAGCAAAAGTTAACATATCCTGCCAATATTCAACTGTTTTATGTTCAACCGCAAAATCAAAAGCCGCTTTAGCATAAGGACGGGCTACAGTGGTAGATTCAGACATTAGCCCTCCTACTGTTCAAGTTCAGCGACCATGGTATCAACAAGCGTTCTGTTAATCGTTTCATTGACGGAACAGTTGATAATTCTCTCAGCACCAGCTATTGCCAATCCTGCGATTTGTTTACGTAACTCCTCATAAGCACGTTTACGATCAGCGTCTATCTCAGCCTGTGCTTGCATGATGATTTTTTTACGTTCTTGTTCGGCCTCTACTTTAGCATTTTCAAGTATCTGAACCTTGCGTTTGTTTGCCTGCTCTATGATTACCTGTGCCTGTTCTTTGGCTTTTTGCAGTTGTTCGGTCACATTGGCTTGCGCTAAATCTAAATCTCTTTTGGCACGTTCTGCAGAAGCAATACCGTCAGCAATTTCTTTTTGACGTTTCTCGATGGCTCCAATAAGGGGAGGCCATACATACTTCATACAAAATATGACAAATAAAAAAAACGCAATGGCCTGGCCGAGAATGGTCGCATTAAGATTCACAGCACCATGCCTCTTTTAATAAAGTTAATAAATGAGCTTCATATTTTTTCCAAAAAAGGATCAGGCAACCGCGAACATCACGTATAAACCTAGCCCCACCGCGATCATTGGAATAGCATCGACTAATCCCATTACAATAAAAAATTGTGTCCGTAATAAAGGAATGAGATCAGGTTGACGCGCTGCCCCCTCTAAAAATTTGCCCCCAAGAATGCCAATACCGATTGCTGCCCCGATCGCCGCTAGCCCCATCATCACAGCAGCTGCCATATACAGCATATCCATGTTCAGGTTTTCCATGATAAGTCTCCATTTTAGTTAAAACACAGTAGTGTACCTTTCGTTTTTGAAGTTGCCTTCGGCTGCCAGGGTGACCGACCGATGAGAGTAGACATGCTACCTGATGAGACGAGCACCCGCAGCCAACAACCCGGCGGCTTCAAAGACGAAGGATATATAAAAAATCAGTGCTCTTCAGATGCCATAGCAAGATAAACAATCGTCAGAACCATGAAAATAAAAGCCTGTAGCGCAATGATCAAAATATGAAAAATGGCCCAAGGCACACTTAACAACCACTGAGACCACCAAGGTAACAGACCCGCAATCAGGATGAAGATTAATTCACCTGCATACATGTTACCAAACAGCCGTAGCCCTAGTGAAATAGGTTTAGATAACAGGCTGACCCCTTCTAATATTATATTGACTGGAATAAATAGCGGGTGATTAAACGGCTGTAGGGTTAATTCTTTTATGAAGCCACAACTTCCTTTCATTTTGATGCTATAGAACAGGATGAGGGCGAACACCCCCAAGGCCATTGATAAAGTGATACTGACATCAGCACTAGGAACGACTCGTAAAGCGGGTAATCCAAAAATATGTTCGGCAATATAAGGTAAGAAATCAATGGGGAGTAAATCCATGGTATTCATTAACACCACCCAAACGAATACGGTTAACGCCAGTGGGGCGATAACTTTACTTTTCCCTTGGTACATGTCTTTCACATTGCTGTCAACGAAACCAACTATTAATTCGATGACTGTTTGTAGTTTACCGGGTACCCCACTGGTGGCGTTGACGGCAATTTTACGGAAAACAAGCAGAAAGAGGATCCCCAATACCAGTGAGAAAAACAGAGAATCAATATTGAGTGTCCAAAACGAAGCAGGATCGGCAGAATGGGGATTGATGAGTTCAAAGTTACGGAGATCCAACTGAAGGTGATTCAGATGGTGACTGATATACGCTTGTTGAGAGGGAGTTTCGCCAGACATAATGCCTTTTACCGTCGCTAATAATCTTAAAATAATCAATAGATCTTTTGTGAGAGTCTGTTCGAAATCTTTTGTGCTCGCTGATACTTTGTCAAAAAAGCAACTGTGCTTTTTCGCCTTTTTTTCATCAATTGAGTGCCGCTCAAAGAATATTTCTAACTGTCTCTGAAATCTACTGCGTTATGAGCATTTTCGTTCAATTTCTACACTTTAACTATTAATCAGTTAAATGATCCAAAGTGGGCAAATTATACGGTGCCGTCAGATGAATTCAATCTATAAGTTGTGAAAAAGGGATGTTAGTAGGAATTTTTATCTGGTATACCGTAGAATCTCGGCCTTTAAGCTGGGAAGGATGTTAAATGTTAAGGATGTTACTCAGGTTTAATTTGTATTTACATTGATATTATTAAATACAATAATTAATTATCGAATAATATTTATTGTGGTGTTATATGACATTAGCGGTTAATATGCAGCCAGCTGTAGAAGCTGTAGTATCAGTGCCGTCAGAGGTAATAAATCCTGAGGGATTGGCAGCACGTTTAAAAAAAGCAAGTAATACCAGCATACCGGTTCATTTTTTAAGAGAGGCGGGGCTTTTTGTAGCAAAGCTTCCTTATTACTTTTTAAAGGGGCTTCTTTATGTAGGGCGTATTATCCTCCAAATAGTATTTGTTGTACCTACTGCTGTGGGAGTGGGGATAGGGAGTTTCTGTGTTAATGCTCACAGGATTAATAAAGAGATGTCAGGAAAGCCTGCAAAGCAGCGTATTGATGGAATAATAAATAAAGGTTCGTTCAAAAGCGGAGAGCAAGTTTATAAGAGTGTGTGTGTTTTGCTTGACGGGATAGATCAAGTTACGCTTAGAAAACACTTTCATAAGTAAGCGTTTTCTAAGTAAATCATCTTTTAAACATCGTCACTTAATTATTTTTCAATTAAAAGTGACGATGTAAGCGAGTTAATATTTGAGCGTTGAAAGCGAAGTAAGATCGACGGCTCAGGGATTGATGAGTTTAAAGTTGTAACAACTCTCCGGAAGATGATTCAGAGGGTAACTGAATGTGTTTTTGTGGAGAGGAGGTTTTGCTAAACATAATTTTTGTTACCTTCCGCTAATAATCTTGAAATAATCAATAAATTCCTTGATCAAATTTACTGTGTTATCGGTATTTTTACTTAAGGAATGCCTTTCATTTTTGTAAATTTTTTGTTACGAAGTGTTGTTATATTAAATAATTTTCTTTGCTACTATTTTAATGAATAGTAATTTTGAGGGTTATATAAAATGACACTTCCAATTGGACTCTTAGGTACGGCGGCGGGGGCGGCGACATCACAACCCCAAGAAAACACAGCAACAAGTGATTTTCAACGAAGAATAGTGGATACAAGTAATATATCAACTGAGGTACTTACTGAGTTATTAGCTAATAGATTAGCTGTGGAGGGACAAGTAAAAGGTCCAGTAGCGGGAGCAACGGTAGCAAGTAGTCTTCAAAAAGTAATGAACACAGATAGTACACGAACTGAGAAGTCTTCTGGGGACTTATTTAGTAGATTAGTTGATGAAATGAAAAGATCGAGTGGGAAAGTAGCTGATGAAGTTGGTAGAACTGCACCTAGGGTAGAGGGAGAAATTAGTAGATCGGCGGATAAAATAGTTAATCAAGTTCAAAGATCGGCAGATGACGTAAAGGAAGGAGCTCGTCAACTGGAAGGGAACATTAGGAAGTTTTTAAAAAAATGGTAAAAGTAAACGATTTCAGAAAAAGTTAGGATTATTATTTTCCTTTCCCCCAATACTAATCATTTAAATTTTTTATTTCGGCATTTAATTTGAGAATAATTAAATGCCGCTCTTCAGCTAATTCAGGGACGGATAATTTATTGATTGATAATACCGTCGCCATTCCTTCCGATAGATTGATTAATTCCTCACTTGGATTTTTTCCTTTCAGGGCATAAAAATGCCCTTTATTTTTATCAACTAAATGATGGCAGCAAGACAGCATATCGGTTAATGATGCAAAGGCGCGACTGATCACGCCATGAAACTTAACTTCTGTGACAAAATCTTCAACACGGCTTTGTGTCGGCGCAATATTAGCTAATCTAAGTTCAAGTTGTACCTGCCGTAGAAAGCGGACACGTTTACCTAAGCTATCAAGTAAAGTGAAATGGATATTAGGACAGATAATGGCTAAAGGAATACCGGGTAAACCCGCGCCAGTTCCAACATCAATAAATTTATCGCCTTGTAAATAAGGCTTAACAACGATGCTATCCATAATATGACGAATTAACATTTGTTGTGGATCACGTACCGAGGTTAAATTATAAGTTTTATTCCATTTATCTAATAAAAAGACATAATTAATAAGCTGATTTTTTTGTTCATCAGATAAGGTAATTTCTGCTATTGCTAATAAATGTTCTAATTTTTTTAACACCTTTTAAGCTCTTAATAATATTTAATCTTTATATAGGAAATTATTTAAATTAAGCACTGCGGCGTAATAAACTTTGTTTTTTTAGCCAAATAAGCAAAATAGATATGGCGGCAGGGGTAATACCTGAAATACGTGATGCTTGCCCAATGGAATGCGGTTTATGATCATTAAGTTTGGCGATCACTTCGTTTGATAGGCCAGGTATTTCGTGGTAATTGGTATTAATGGATAATTTTGTATTTTCATTACGTAATTGTTTTGTGATTTCTTCTTGCTGACGTTCAATATATCCCTGATATTTTGTTTGAATTTCAACTTGAGCGGCAGCTTGATAATCTTGCAGTGCGGGGCCAAATAAATTAAGTGTAGTCAGGTTATGATAATTAATTTCTGGCCGGCGTAATAATTCTTCACCATTGGCTTCTTTTGATAATGGCGTTTTAAGTAATTCATTGATTTGCATAATATGTGGTGATTGAGGAGATATCCAGGTATTACGCAAACGTTGGCGTTCTTTTTCTATTTTCTCAACTTTCTCACAGTAATGTTTCCATCGATCATCATCAACTAAACCTAAGCCACGACCTATTTCAGTTAAACGTAAATCAGCGTTATCTTCACGTAGCATTAATCGGTATTCAGCCCTAGAAGTAAACATGCGGTAGGGTTCTTTGGTACCTAGCGTGCTTAAGTCGTCTACTAAGACGCCAAGATAAGCTTCATCACGTCTTGGTGACCAGCCTTCTTTTCCTTTAGCCAAACGTGCTGCATTTAGCCCTGCGAGTAAGCCTTGTGCAGCGGCCTCTTCATAACCGGTAGTGCCGTTGATTTGGCCGGCAAAGAAGAGTCCGTGGAGATATTTGCTTTCTAACGTGTTTTTTAAATCACGTGGATCAAAATAATCATATTCAATGGCATAGCCGGGGCGGATGATGCACGCGTTTTCCATTCCCTTTATCGAGTGGATGAGATTTATTTGAGTGTCTAAAGGCAGACTGGTTGAGATGCCATTTGGGTAGATCTCGTTACTGTTTAATCCCTCAGGCTCTAAAAAAATTTGATGGGTATCACGGTCGGCAAAGCGAACTATTTTATCTTCAATCGATGGGCAGTAGCGGGGGCCGATTCCTTCAATTTCTCCTGTGTACATCGGACTACGATCAAGATTGTTTCTGATGATTTCATGTGTTTTTTTATTAGTGTGAGTGATATGACATGCAATCTGTTTTGGTCGTTGTGTCAGATGGTTTAGGAAAGAAAAGCTTGGGATAGGCGTGTCACCTAACTGCACGGTTAATTGACTAAAGTCGATAGTTTTTGCATCGATACGGGGTGGAGTGCCTGTTTTTAAACGATTGACTCGTAGTGGAAGTTCTTTTAAGCGACGTGACAATGTGATTGATGCAGGGTCTCCTGCACGACCCCCGCTGTGATTTTCTAAGCCAATATGGATTTTACCGTCGAGGAAGGTACCAACGGTTAAAATTACGGCTTTGGCTTGGAATCTTTGGCCAGTCTTTGTCACTGCACCCGCTACAGAATTATTTTCGATGATCAGGTCTTCGACAGTTTGAGCGAAAATGGAAAGATTTTTTTGTTTTTCTAACGCGTTACGTATCGCTTGCCGATACAGTGCTCTGTCTGCTTGCGCTCTGGTAGCCCTGACTGCGGGACCTTTGCTGGAATTTAAAATTCTAAATTGAATGCCAGCTTGGTCGATGGCTTTTCCCATTAGGCCACCTAGTGCGTCGATCTCTTTTACCAGATGCCCCTTGCCGATCCCTCCAATGGCAGGGTTGCAAGACATTTCGCCTAAGGTTTCGATGTTGTGAGTTAGTAACAAGGTTTGACATCCCATGCGAGCGCTGGCCATAGCAGCTTCAGTGCCTGCATGCCCCCCGCCGATGATGATAACGTCAAATTGTTCTGGACAAAACATGCTGATTGAACCTTGCGATTATGCCAATGAGGGTTGTTCGTTCTGAATGCTGTGGATTCTACGCAAAATTTTTTGATTAGCCAAATTTTATTTATTGCGTTTTTTGATTTTTTGGCGTCGGTAATTATTTAAAGATCTTTTTTTTTAGATCTTTTTTATTATTATTATTATTAGGGAGAGCGTTTTCTGTGGATAAGTCATTATTTTTTATTTAAATCATAACGTTAAAAAAAGGATAACCTGTGCGTAACTTGTGATTATTTTATGTATAAGTTGTGAATAAAATGGCGAGTTATCCACAGGGTTTTTTATTCAAAATTCATCCACAAGATAATCACAGGATATACACATGCTTTACACAGCTTTTACACAGGTTTATCCACAGCTGATTGCTTGTTTTTTAATCTGATGAAAATTTAGCCATCCAATCAATTAACCATTTTTCTGCCGCAATTTCTGGAATGGGATATTTAGCCACATCAATCTCAAGTTTTTTACTCATTTGAATAGCGCCTCGCGCTATCAATTGCTGCTCTAATTTTTTGATTGCGCCACAAAATTGATCGTAGCTAGAGTCGCCTAAACCTATTGCGCCGAAATAGACCTGAGATAGATCGGGTTTTTGTTGTTTAATTTGTGTGGATAGAAGTTGCAGATTATCCGGGAGCTCGCCTGCACCATGGGTTGAAGTGATAACTAGCCACTGACCTGATAGGCGCAGTTCATCCAGATTAGGGCCATGTAAAAGTGTGGTACTGAACCCCGCCAATTGTAATTTTTTGGTTAAATCTTCAGCGAAATCTTCAGTGTTACCGAGTGTGCTACCGGTGATTAGCGTAATGTGAGGCATTAAAGGCTCCAATTAAAGAAAATAAATAACAATTATACCGAGTTTATTACCTGTTGATAACCTGTTAGCAACCTGTTGATAAGCCCGGTATAACCTGTGCGTAACTTATATTTTTATTTTAAGACTATGCAACTGGTTGAATTTATGCATACTTAAATTGACTCTGGTAAAAATTAATTCATGACGGTAGAAATCGTATATTCAAGTTAAGTGTTGCAGTAAAACACACTCCCTATTTTTGGCTAATTTTTAGGCGTAAAAAACGCTTTTACTGATGTTTAAGAGCCTATTCGAAATCTCTTGTACTCGCTGATACAAAGAAGATTTTGAACAGGCTCTAAGTAATCAAAAGAAATAAACTATGAATACAGAACGTAAACAGTCTTTATTAGCGATAACACTTTCCACAATAGGTATTGTTTTCGGTGATATAGGGACAAGTTCTCTTTACACTTTACGTGAATGTTTTTCTTCTCATTACGCTTTGGATGTTCGTCCTGATGTGGTATTTGGATTCTTGTCACTGATTTTTTGGCTGTTAGTTTTAAGTGTTTCACTAAAATATTTAACTTTTGTTATGCGGGCGGATAACGCGGGCGAGGGCGGGATTTTAACCTTGATGTTGTTGTCTGGGCGTAACACTTCTGAGCGTATTACCGCAAAATTAGTTACGATCGGTCTCATTGGCGCCAGTTTTTTTTATGGTGAAGTGGTGATAACACCGGCCATGTCTGTGATGTCAGCGATAGAAGGATTACACATTGTTGCTCCTTCGTTACAGCATTACATTTTGCCTTGTTCAATAGCGGTATTAACTTTGCTTTTTGCTATTCAAAAAAAAGGAACGGCTAAAGTAGGGAAACTCTTCGCTCCTGTTATGTTGATATGGTTTTTAACTTTAGGGGTTCTAGGCCTGCGTAGTATTATTGCTAATCCTGAAGTATTGAATGCACTTCATCCAAAATGGGCGGTCACCTTTTTTATCAACTATAAAATGGTTTCTTTTTTTGCGTTGGGTTCGGTGGTACTGGCCGTTACGGGCGTAGAAGCCTTATATACTGATATGGGGCATTTTGGTAAACGTTCTATTCGATTAGGTTGGTTTATTCTTGTATTTCCTTCTTTAGTGCTTAATTATTTTGGCCAGGGTGCGTTATTATTAAAAAATCCTGAAGCTGTCAGAAATCCTTTCTTTTTACTCGCCCCAGATTGGGCAATGATCCCTCTATTGATATTAGCAACACTGGCAACGGTTATTGCTTCACAGGCTGTTATCTCCGGCGTATTTTCTCTTACTCGACAAGCGGTACATTTAGGTTATTTACCGCCAATGCGTATTATTAATACATCAGAAATAGAGTCAGGCCAGATTTATATACCAGTCATTAACTGGCTTTTATATATTGCTGTTATATTTGTGATCTTAGGTTTTGGACATTCGAGTAATTTAGCTAATGCTTATGGTATCGCTGTAACAGGGACTATGATTATCACCAGTGTTCTTTTTTGCACGGTAATATTTAAAAACTGGCACTGGGATCGTCTCGTTGTTATTGTTTTATTGTTGCTATTATTGAGTATCGATATTCCATTATTTGCGGCTAATGCCTTAAAATTTTTTTCGGGGGGGTGGCTGCCGCTCATGTTGGGGTTGGTGATGTTTACTATTATGACCACCTGGAAAAATGGGCAGATTTGCCTGTTACGCAGGATGCATGAACACGGCAATTCGTTGCATGCCATGATAACTTCGTTGGAAAAATCACCGCCCATGAGCGTGCCGGGTACAGCAGTTTATATGTCACGTGCTGCCAATGTTATCCCTTGTGCATTATTATGTAATCTAAAACACAATAAAATATTACATGAAAGAATACTTTTGTTGACTCTGCAGACAGAAAATACGCCTTATGTACATAATATTCGTCGGGTTACAATTAAAAAACTGTCACCCACTTTTTTTCAGATCTGTGCGCGCTATGGTTTTAAAGAGACGCCAAATGTGGAAGAAATTTTTTATCTTTGTAGTTTAGAAAATTTATCATGTCAAATGATAGAAACATCGTTTTTTATGTCGTATGAATCGATTTTTTTAACTAAACGACCCTGGTATCTCTCTTTTCGTGGCAAATTGTTTATTTTACTTAAACGCAACGCCTTACGTGCCTCAGATCAATTTGAAATACCACCTAATAGGATAATTGAATTAAGTATACAGGTAAGAATTTAATCTAATAAAAGGAAGTAATAGTGAAAGAGAGCGGTAAATATTGATGATAAAGAATATTGTTTTCTGAATTTAGATTGTGCTATCGTCAAAATAGTTAAATTTTTAATCCAATTATTGGTAAACACGAGAGATTTCGTATAGGCGTTTAGATTATTAGCGGCGTTAATGAATGATAAAGGAATAAATCATTTCTATCACAGGAATCATTTTTATGAAAATAAATAAATGGGTTACCTTATTTATATTAAATTTTGCATTGAGCACCCAAACAATGGCTAAGGATACCATTGCGTTAGTCGTTTCTACTTTAAACAATCCATTTTTTATTTCGTTAATAGAAGGCGCACAAAAAGAAGCCTACAAACGGGGTTATGAATTAGAGGTGTTCGATTCGAAGAATAATTCAGCTACCGAGTTACTCAATGTACATTCTCTGATTAGCCGTACTGATATTAAATTTCTGTTAATTAGTACGGTAAATTCCAATGCGGTAGGTAATTCTATTAAATTAGCCAATGAGGCTAATATCCCTGTTATCACTTTGGATCGCGTCGCCCATCAGGTGAAAGTAAAAAGTCATATTACGTCTGATAATGTATTAGGTTCAAAAATGGCGGGGGATTTTATTGCGAATAAACTCGGGGATGGCGCTAAAGTGATACAATTGGAAGGTATTGCTATTTCTTCTGGCGTTCGCGAACGGGCTGAAGGGTTCAAACAATCAGTAAAACAACATAAGTTCAATTTATTAGCCAGTCAGCCAGCATATTATGATCGCACCGATGGTATGCACGTGATGCAAGAATTGTTAGCCACTTACCCACAGGTTCAAGCGGTGTTTGCACAGAATGATGAGATGGCGTTGGGTGCATTGCACACGTTGCAAAATTTGGGAAGAACGGATGTGTTGGTGGTAGGATTTGACGGTACTAATGATGCCGTTAAAGCGGTAAAAAATGGAGAAATGGCGGCGACCATCGCTCAGCAACCAGAAAAGATTGGTGCAAAAGGCGTAGAAATGGCAGATAAAGTCTTAAAAGGTGAAAAAATACCCCGTCTTACCCTAATAAGTTTAAAGTTAGTCACTCAATAAACATCCCAAATTTTTTCTTTATTCATAGAAGGTTTTAAGAGCTTGTTCGAAATCTTCTTTGAACTGTTTTTGACAAAGTATCAGTGAGCACAAGAAATTTTAAATAGTCTCTAACGTAGACGTTAACATTTTTTTGGTAGAGACGTTGCCGGTATTTTTGATATTGATAGAGCGGGCATAAGCTGTGTTGTTATCACAGCAGCGGCGAATTCCTTCATCACTCGACGGTATACATCACGTTTAAAAGAGACCACTTGACGTACAGGATACCAGTAGCTTACCCAAAGCCAACCGTCAAATTCTGGCGGATTGCTCTGTTGCATGTTGATATTGCTATCATCACTGGTTAATTGAAGTAAAAACCATTTTTGTTTCTGGCCTACACACACGGGTTTCGTATCCCAACGAACCAAACGTTTAGGTAATTTATAACGTAACCAACTACGGGTAGAGGCCAATATGCGAACGTTCTTTTTACTTAAACCCACCTCTTCAAAAAGTTCACGGTACATTGCCTGTTCTGGTGTTTCATCTGCATTAATGCCGCCCTGAGGAAATTGCCAGGAATGTTGACCGCAACGGCGAGCCCATAAAACCTGTCCCTGCCGGTTACAAATGACAATACCAACATTTGGGCGGTAGCCATCATCATCGATCACTAGACTACCTCGATAAACTTAGAATTCAGAAATGATCTGATTGTTTCATACTAACCACAGGCGGTAAACTAATTAAAAGATACTCACATTAGACATCTTTCGAAACCGTAGTTCGTTATGTGAAGTCAAGGCGCCCGGCGCACAGCAACCGGAGTGTACGTGTGAGTACATGAGGATTGCGCGCACCGGGCAACGCAGGATCCGCGTCACGCAGTAGGTTTCGAAAGAGGTCTATATACCCTTCGCCTTTGAAGCCGCTGAGTTGTTGGTTACGAGCCGTCGCCCTCATGGTATGTCCACGCTCATCGGTCTCACGCTCTAACCGCCTAGCGGCAGCTTTAAGGACAGTGGGTATAGAGCATCAGCAATTTCTAAAGAGGTCTCGTGTGTAATTTAATTTCTGTCCCTCCCCTCCGTGATGAAAATCAGCTTTTGCTCCGTGCTCAGGCTTTATCGGGATTTACCTTGGGTGAATTAGCGATGAAAGCGCAATGGCATATGCCTGCCAATTTGAAAAGAGCAAAAGGTTGGGTAGGCGTATTATTAGAATTTCATCTTGGTGCGAAAGCAGGAAGTAAGCCTGAGCAGGATTTTGCTGATATCGGCATTGAACTAAAAACTATCCCAGTGAATGCTCAAGGCAGAGCATTGGAAACCACTTTTGTTTGTGTGGCACCATTAACGGGCAATAGTGGGGTGATTTGGGAGAGCTGTCATCTTCGCAATAAACTTTCCCGGGTTTTATGGATCCCTGTAGAAGGTGAAAGGCAGATCCCTTTAGCAGAGCGCCGTGTTGGTACTCCTTTGTTATGGAGTCCAAGTGCAGAGGAAGAAAAACAGCTCCGCGACGATTGGGAAGAGCTGATGGATTTGATTGTTTTAGGTAACGTGGAAAGTATTAGAGCGCACCATGGTGAGATTTTACAATTGCGTCCTAAAGCAGCGAATGGTCAGTCTTTAACCGAGGCAGTGGGTAAACAAGGGCAGCGTATCATGACCTTGCCTCGTGGTTTTTATTTGAAAAAAAACTTTACTAATAAATTATTATCTCGCTATTTTTCTATTTGATAGCCTGTATATTTAAAAATAACCACTTCTTTCATTATGATTAATAGAAATATAGCGCGTATAATCAAGTCTTTTTGTTTAATAGGATATATGAGTAATGTTTGAATGGATTGCTGATCCAAATGCTTGGTTAGCTCTGGGTACACTCACTATCCTAGAGATTATTTTAGGTATAGATAATATTATTTTCTTATCTTTGGTCGTGGCAAAATTGCCTAAAGCACAACAAAATAAAGCGAGAAGGATTGGTTTATCTGCTGCGATGTTGATGCGTTTAACTTTGTTGGCGTCTATTACCTGGGTCATTGGTTTAACGAAGCCTCTTTTTACTCTTGCAGAACATGCTATTTCAACACGTGATTTGATCTTGTTTTTCGGCGGGTTATTTTTAATTTGGAAGTCGACTAAAGAAATTTATGACTCGATCATTGGGGATGAAAATTATCACAGTAGCCATGTGAGTTCTTTTGCTAGCGCTATCATACAAATTATGTTGTTAGACATTATTTTTAGTTTAGATTCCGTCATCACGGCGGTTGGGCTTTCTGATCATCTGTTTATTATGATGACCGCCGTTATCGTTGCTGTCGGTGTGATGATGTTTGCCGCCCGGCCTATTGGAGAGTTTGTCAATAATTACCCCTCGGTTAAAATGTTGGCGCTTGCTTTTTTGATTTTGGTTGGAGTGACTTTAATGTTGGAAAGCATTCAAGTACAAATACCTAAGGGATATATCTATTTCTCTCTGTTTTTTTCCATCAGCGTCGAAAGCTTAAATTGGTTACGAGGTAGAAAGAGAAATAAAGAGGAAGGAAATAAGTGAATAATGCTGAAAGCCTTGCAGAAATTTGCCATTTTTTGCGCGAACAGCATGTACTCACACTCTGCGCAAAGCGTAGTGATGATATGTGGTGCGCGAATTGTTTTTATTTTTTTGATCAAGACAAGATGGCGTTATATTTGATGACTGAACCGACCACCCATCATGCGAAGTTAATGCAGATTAATCCACAGGTTGTCGGGACTATTGCCAACCAGCCCCATCAAATCGAATTAATCAAAGGTATTCAGTATCGCGGTGATATTACTGTGCTAACAAAAGAGCGGGATACCTCGATGCGTAAGCGTTATTGCCACCGTTTCCCCGCTGCCAAAGGCGCGACAACCCCCCTTTGGCAGCTGTGTCTGCGGGAAATCAAAATGACCAATAATACATTAGGGTTCGCTAAAAAATTGTTTTGGCGGCGTGAAGAATAAACTTCTTGCATAACCGACAGTAAAAATTCAAAGATTTATGCGGTGAAATGGTATTTTAATAAATACCATCACCGCAAATTATTGAAATATTTAATTATCAGTATCATTCCTGTTTATAATTATTGGAATGATACTGAATTTTATGAGCTAGGTTGAAAAATAAGTATTTCTGATAATGATGTATTCTCAAATCCGTTTTCAGTCCTATTTTTGGCAAATTGAGCAGGGTTTTTTAACAGGTTTTCTGCATAATCATGATATTCGGTTTTTACATTTTCGTTAATCCATTGTTTCATCAACCCTTCGTTTAATTCATTCATTGCACCTGGATAATCAAAATACTGCGGAGGATCGCAGAACTCTTTCGTGTCTACACAAGGATCTATCATACTTTGCCTAAGCTTGTCGTCTTTTGTAGTAGCGGCTACTATCGTCATAAGCAATGCATATTCATCATATGTTTTAAGTGAATTTTTTTCTTGCGGTGAAAATTCCTTCCCCTCTATAATCTTTGGACTTATTTCCGTGAACTGTTGCAACAAACCAATTGTCGTGTTCTCAAAGGTTATTCCGGGGGTTGTAGGGAGTCCCTGTCTTACTCTTGATTCTAAATCAATAAACTTAACACTATTATTTTTATCATCAACCATATTTTCTAATTTAATATTTTTAGCCATATTTTCTAATTTTATGTCGATAAGATAGGTAGCTATTTTATGTAATTCAGCTAAATCTTTCGTGGAATTTTCAAAATCTTTTATTTCGACGGTATTATTATTAAATAATATTGCAGCTAAAGATTCACCTGCATTAAGAGCAATCATTACATCCTCTCCGACTACTGTACTGTAGATCATGGTTCTTAAACCAAGTAAATCGCTGTTATCAGATTTAGTGTCAAATTTGGGTGATTGTTCATTAAGCGGCGCAAGAGCAATCCATCTGTCACTTATACCAATAGCTTTTTTAGCACCACCCTCTAGTGGAGTACTAGGCTTCCTATCGGGTACAGAAAGCGTAATCCCCTCTATGCCACGATAAAATTTTTTGCCATATATTTTACTATTAGCACTTTTATAGGTTAATTCCTGACGACTTGCGTCATTAAACTCTTTTGATGCTAATAGTTTTGTACGAGCTCTGACGGCACCTAGTATTCTATTAGCTGCCTCTTCTTTTGTAATAGGTTTACTGTTAGCGGCTATTCCTTCTTCTCCTTTTTTTACGGGAAAAAACAGGGTTCTTGGTTTTGGCTCTGGTTTTTTTAATGCCACTTTCTCTTCAGTTGCTAAATTTTTCAACTCAACAGAACTATTTTTTCCTGTTTCAAATTGTTTTATCAATGATCCAGTATTGCCTGTTAATTCTAATCTATTGATTAATACATAATTGGGTTTTCTAACCGAATACACTTCTACTTTCTTCATAATGATATTTCCTGGAGTTAATTTTTATGTCATTTTATTGTCACTCCATAAATAAAATTATCAAAAACAGATTATGGTATAAATTATTACTTGTCATATAGAATAAAATACATTTTTTTATTTTTCTTTAAGGATCCGCAGCATACGCCGCAGTGGCTCTGCGGCACCCCACAGTAATTGATCCCCTACGGTGAATGCCGATAAATACGTTGATCCCATATTGAGTTTACGTAAGCGCCCAACAGGCGTTTTTAAGCTGCCAGTGACGGCTGCTGGAGTGAGTTTACTCATTGTATTCTTGCGATCATTGGGGATCACCTCTACCCACTTGTTATGCTCAGCAAGCAATTGTTCAATTTCTGGCAAGGGAAGATCTTTTTTTAGTTTCAAGGTAAAAGCTTGACTATGGCAACGCAGGGCTCCAATACGTACGCATAAACCATCAATCGGAATGATATTTTTGCGTGCTAATATTTTGTTGGTCTCTGCCTGACCCTTCCATTCTTCACGGCTTTGCCCGTTTTGAAGGGCGCTATCAATCCACGGGATCAAACTGCCGGCCAGCGGTACACCGAAATTATCGGTGGGTAAATTACTACTGTTGGTTTTTTCCGTTACCTTTCGTTCAATATCAAGAATGGCTGATGCAGGATTGTCCAATTCTGTTATGACCTCTTTATGTAAAGCACCCATTTGCGTGAGCAATTCACGCATATGTTTTGCTCCGCCTCCGGAAGCTGCCTGATAAGTGGCGACAGAAGCCCATTCAACCAAATCATTAGCAAATAATCCGCCCAGTGACATTAACATCAGGCTAACGGTACAGTTACCACCAACAAAGGTTTTGATGCCTTTATCTATGCCCTGCTGAATCTGCTTTTTATTAACCGGATCCAAAATAATAATGGCGTCATCTTTCATGCGTAGAGCGGAGGCGGCGTCGATCCAATAACCTTGCCATCCGCTGTCACGTAATTGTGGATAAATCTTGTTGGTATAATCGCCGCCTTGACAGCTGATAATGATGTCCATATTTGACAATTTATTAATATCATAAGCATCTTCTAAGAGGGTATCAGCTAGACTTTTGATCACTGAAACCTTTTTGTCGCTTTTTTGTGACGTAGAGAAAAATACTGGCTCGATAGCCTCAAAATCGTTTTCTTCTTCCATACGTTGCATCAGCACGGAACCGACCATGCCACGCCAGCCGATAAAACCTACTGTTTTTTTCATATTTATTGCCTTGTTTGAGGAGGTTGAAATAGGTTTTTATACCCTTCGCCTTTCAAGTTACGGCTTTGTTGTCTGCGGGTGCTCGCCGAATCACGTAGTATGTCTACGCTCATCGGTCTCCCCCCCTGGCCGTAACTCGAAATTCATTGGGTATACACCTTAGTCAGTATTTCGAGCTGTTCTTGCATCGCTAACCACGCTATTTCAACTTTTTCTAATTTCATTTTAAGCTGAGCTTGTTGTTGCAGACATGAGATAAGCTCATTTTTACGTGCTATATCGTAGAGTGTTTGATCAAGCAATTTTTGTTCAATGGTTTGCAATTCAATACTTAATTGCTCCATTTTTTGTTCCAGTAGCGTAATTTTATTACGCAAGGGTTGGCTCTGTTTGCGTAATTCTGCTCTGTGGCGTTTTTGATCAACCCGTCCTGCAACAAATTTAACTGCCGGTTCAGGGGGTTGCTGTTCATTTTGTTGATCCTGTGAACCCATTAGCCATTGTTGATAATCAGTTAAATCCCCGTCGAAGGGCGCAACACTGCCATTGTGAACCAGATAAAGATCGTCGGTGGTTGATCGCAATAAGTGTCGGTCATGTGAAACCACCACCAGCGCCCCTTCAAATTCAATGAGTGCTTCTGTTAAGGTTTGGCGCATATCTAAATCTAAATGGTTAGTAGGTTCATCAAGCAATAATAAATTAGGGCGCTGCCAGACAATCAGCGCCAGTACCAATCGCGCTTTTTCGCCTCCGGAAAAACGTTCCGTTAGGCTGGTTACTTGATCCCCTTGAAAACCAAAACCACCAAGATAGTTACGTAACTGCTGCTCAGGCTCAAGTGGTGCTAGGCGAGCCATATGTTGCAGCGGTGATTCATCCGCATGTAAATATTCAAGCTGATGTTGTGCAAAATAGCCTAGCTTGATGCCCTTAGCTAAATTTATTTCGCCACTTTGTGGCTTAAGTGTACCGGCTAATAACTTAATTAACGTCGATTTTCCTGCGCCGTTACAGCCTAATAATCCGATACGCGAGCCAGGAACTAAATTGAGTTTGATGGATTGTAAAATCACTTTTTCATCATAACCGGCACAGACTTTTTCCATCCTTAACAATGGATTGGGTAAATTTTCGGGTGGAAAAAAACGAAAATGCAACGGATTATCAATAACGGCGGGGGCGATTAACTCCATCCGTTCAAGCATTTTTATGCGGCTTTGGGCTTGTTTAGCTTTACTGGCTTTAGCACGGAAACGATTAATATAGTGTTGTAAATGCGCTACTTTTTCTTGTTGATGCTGATATATTGATTTTTGTTGTAAAAGTTTAGCTGTTCGCTGACGTTCAAATGATGAATAATTTCCCGTGTATTCATTTAGCTTTTGCTGTTCAATATGTAAAATTTTGTTGATAATTGGATCCAAAAAATCGCGATCATGGGAGATAAGCATCAAAGTGCCGGGATAATTTTTCAGCCATTTTTCTAGCCAAATCACGGCATCTAAATCGAGATGGTTAGTGGGTTCATCCAAGAGCAGTAAATCTGAGCGACAAATCAGTGCCCGCGCTAAATTAAGACGCATTCGCCAGCCCCCTGAAAAGGAGCAGACAGGTTGTTGTAGTTGATGTTGTGAAAACCCTAGGCCATTGAGCAGATTGGCGGCGCGCGATTGAATGGTCCAGGCTCCAATGGCTTCTAGTTCTCCGTGTAAATTAGCGATGGCATGACCATCATTTTTTTCGTTGACGATTTGTAACTGGTTTTCTAAATGACGAAATTGGCGATCACCGTCGATAACGTATTCTATGGCGGGAACCTTTAATCCGGGCGTTTCTTGGTCAACCCAGGACACTGTCCAATTAGGGGGAAAAATGGCATCACCGCTTTCGGCGCTGATTTCTTTTTTCAATAGCGCCAGCAGCGTGGACTTTCCACAACCGTTCTTGCCAATGAGCCCGACCTTTTTACCTGGATTGATCGTTGCGGTTGCGTTGTCAAGTAACACACGAGTACCACGTCGAATTTGAAGAGAAGAAAAAACAATCATAGGCGCCGTATGTTTAAAATATGTTAAATTGTATTGTTTGATGACCGATTCAGAGTAACTCTTTGCCTTTGAAGTTGCCGCCAACAGCGCGGCGGCTTCAAAGGCAAAGGGTATACCGGACGTTTTTTATCTTTACTCGCATGGTAACGGAAAACCAGCATTTTGACGACTTTTGGAGGAAAATGATGTTACCGATGCCTAAAATTTTATTATTGTATGCTCATCCCGAATCACAAAATTCGGTGGCTAATAAAATTTTATTACAATCCGCGGCGAAGTTAGCGCATGTTACTGTGCATGATCTCTACGCTTGTTACCCCGAATTTTTTATTGATGTTTGTCACGAACAACAACTATTGCGTGACCATCAATTCATTGTATTTCAACATCCTTTGTATACTTATAGCTGTCCAACTTTATTAAAAGAATGGTTTGACCGCGTATTATCTCGGGGTTTTGCCAGTGGCGTAGGTGGCAATGCTCTGCGAGGAAAATATTGGCGGTCGGTGATCACTACCGGTGAACCTGAGGGCAGCTTTTACCGCGACTATGATAACCGGTATCTGATGGAAGATATTTTGCAGCCTTTTAAATTTATTGCATCGATGTGTCATATGCATTGGATCATGCCGATGATTGTTTATTGTGCTCGCCGGTTAGCGCCAGCGATGTTGCATCGACATGCTAAGGAGTACGTTCAATGGTTACAGTCCCCACTATCCATCTCTGTATCTACGGGAAAAAAATAATGGAAGATTCGGGGTTATTAACGGCTATCTTATTATTTTTATTTGCGGCGGTGGTGGCCGTTCCTATCGCCCAACGTTTGGGGATTGGGGGGGTATTAGGTTATTTGATAGCGGGGATAGCGATCGGGCCTTGGGGATTAGGTTTTATCCATGATGTTGATGAAATTTTGCATTTTGCTGAGCTTGGTGTGGTTTTTTTGATGTTTATCATTGGACTAGAACTTAAACCGGCGAAGCTCTGGCAGCTTAGACGCTCGATATTTGGTGTAGGTGCTGGCCAGGTGGTGATCACTGCTTTGATCTTGGGTGCGTTGCTTTATTATAGCGATTTTGCTTGGCAGGCGGCGGTCATTGGTGGCATCGGTCTAGCGACTTCTTCTACCGCAATGGCGCTACAGTTGATGCGTGAAAAAGGAATGAATCGCAACGAAGGGGGGCAGCTTGGATTTTCAGTCTTATTATTTCAAGATATAGCGATAATTCCTGCATTGGCATTGATTCCTCTTTTGGCGGGATGTCATGGGGCCGTCGAGAACGATTGGGGTAAAATTAGCCTGAAAATGGCCGCTTTTGCTGGGATGCTGATCGGTTGTCGTTATCTGTTACGCCCTTTATTTAGTTATATCGTGGCGTCCGGTGCACGTGAAGTGTTTACCGCTGCTGCTCTCTTGGTGGTCTTAGGCTCGGCATTATTTATGGATATGTTGGGTTTATCGATGGCATTAGGGACTTTTATTGCCGGTGTTTTATTAGCAGAAAGTGAATTCCAACATGAATTAGAAATTGCTATTGAGCCTTTTAAAGGGTTGTTACTCGGGCTGTTTTTTATTTCTGTTGGGATGGCGCTAGATGTAGGCGTGCTTTTTGTTCATTTTTTTATCATATTGATGGGTGTGATTGCACTGGTTTCTATTAAAATTGCGGTGCTTTGGGCTTTATCGAGTATTTTAACGTTAAATCGTTCGGTACGATTGCAGTTTTCCACGGTACTGAGTCAGGGAGGAGAATTTGCATTTGTTCTATTTTCTGCGGCATTTAGCCAAAAAGTGCTGACGGCAGATCAATTGGCGCTGTTATTGGTGGTGGTGACGCTGTCGATGATGACGACGCCGCTGTTGATGAAGGGAATTGATTGGATGTTGGTGCGTCGCTATAACGAGCAGGAAGAAAACGATGAAAAGCCCTTTGTAGAAGATAATGATCCACAGGTGATTATTGTCGGTTTCGGTCGTTTTGGGCAGGTGATAGGGCGTTTATTAATGGCAAATAAGATGCGCATTACTGTATTAGAGCGTGATGTTAGTGCCGTTAGTATGATGCGTAAATATGGTTATAAGGTTTATTATGGCGATGCCACGCAACTAGATTTATTACGTGCCGCTGGTGCTGAAAAAGCAAAAGCCATCGTTATCACCTGTGATGAACCGGAAGATACGATGGAATTGGTTCGCCTCTGTCAGCAATATTTTCCGAATTTATGTATTTTTGCTCGCGCCCGTGGCCGGGTGGAGGCACATGAGTTGTTGCAATCTGGCGTAGATAATTTCGCCCGTGAAACTTTCTCTAGCGCTTTGGAATTGGGTCGTAAAACGTTATTAGCGTTAGGAATGCATCCTCATCAGGCTTATAGAGTACAGCAACATTTTCGTCGTTTGGATATGCGAATGCTACGCGAATTGATGCCACAGCATCATGGGGATGTCGCTCAGATTTCTAGAGTAAAAGAAGCGCGGCGTGAATTAGAAGATATTTTTCAGCGAGACATGCAAGATGAACAACGGCAATTTGCTGATTGGGATAAATGATAAGTCGTAAAGTCGTATTGATAATTTCGAAATCTTCTTGAGCGATGTTCAATTGAGGAAAAAATGAGCACAAGAGATTTCAACGCGGAGATAACAATGACAACACGTAAAAGGTTTATCGCTGGTGCAATTTGCCCACATTGTCATGCGTTAGATACATTAGCGTTGTGGCGAGAAGAGCAGGCTGGTGTCGCAATGGTAAAGTGTGTGAAATGTGATTATTACCAGCGTCAGCCGGATAAAAAAGCGAGTAAAACCATTCATGTTGATGAAAAAATAATAGGGATGTTTCATGTCTTTTGATGTCTTTAAAAATGATGTTATTTAAATTATTACGCTCGATTATTTTAGGGCTGATTGCTGCCGCCATTCTATTACTTTTATACCGTAGTATAAAAAATAATATTCATGAAACCATTCCGGTTAGTTATAGCAGAGCGGTAAGCCTTGCAGCGCCCGCGGTGGTAAATGTTTATAATCATAGTGTAGGAAATTTAGCTCAAGTTCCTTTAACGATACGGATGTTGGGGTCTGGCGTCATTATGAGTGACAAAGGCTATATACTGACCAATAAACATGTTATCAATTACGCTGAAAAAATTATTGTTGCGTTACAAGATGGTCGTATATATGAAGCATCATTGGTTGGTTCAGACGCTTTGACAGATTTAGCGGTATTGAAAATTGAGGCAGATAATTTGCCGGTGATTTCAATTAACCTGAATCAGGTAACCCATGTTGGTGATGTCGTTTTGGCAATAGGTAATCCTTATAATCTAGGACAGACTATCACTCAAGGTATTATTAGTGCCACAGGTCGAGTTGGTTTGAGTGATTCTGGTCGACAAAATTTTTTACAAACGGATGCTTCAATTAATCGCGGCAATTCCGGCGGAGCCTTAGTCAATAGCTTAGGTCAGTTAGTTGGTATCAATACATTATCATTTGACAAAAGCAGTAATGGTGAGATCCCGGAAGGCATCGGTTTTGCTATCCCTACGGCTTTGGCAACTAAGGTGATGCAAAAATTGATTCGTGATGGAAGGGTAATACGTGGTTTTATTGGTATTACCGGCGACGATTATCCACAGTTTAATTTAACTAATGCTAATAAAAAACCGATACAAGGCATTAAAGTGAACAAAATTTTGCCTGAGGGCCCCGCTGCTGCTGCGGGGATCCGGATTGGAGATATTATTCTTAGCGTAAATGATATCCGCGTTATTTCTACAATAGAAACGATGGATCAGGTGGCAGAAATACAACCTGGTACTGTTATACCGGTGCTGATATTACGTGATGAACAACAAATTATGTTGAAAATAATCATTAGTGAATATCCTGATAGTTGAATGGTTATTACTTTTAGAGATTTCGACGGGCGCTTAACATAGAAACCAGAAGCGTGTTATTTATTTTTCGGTCAGTTATACTGCCCGCATCATTCATTTTCTTTCCATAAACGATTATGCCAATGTTTTCGATTTTGGCTTTGATTGCCTATTTATTCAGTTTGGGATTAATTATCCCCAGTTTATTACGGAAAAATAGTGCCTACCGACGTTTGGCACTGCTTTTTGCTGTCTTAGCGTTAATTTGTCATGCTGCGGCGTTAAAACAACAGATTTTTGATGTGGTGGACGGTAGTCAAAATCTTACTTTACTTAATATTGGTTCTACCGTAGGGCTTGTTGTGTGCTCAATCATGACCATAGTGGCATCACGTGGGCGTGTGTGGTTTATGTTGCCGATTGTTTACAGCTTTGCCATGATTAATTTGGCTTTTGCTAGTTTGTGCCCTGGTGAGTTTATGACTCATTTAGAAGGGACGCCTACATTATTTGTCCATATTGGTTTGGCTTTATTGGGTTATGCTACTTTAATTATTGCTGCACTGTATGCTTTACAATTGGCTTGGCTTGATTATTTGTTGAAACATAAAAAGCTGGTTTCTACTGCCGATATGCCTCCTCTCATGAGTATTGAGCGTCAAATGTTTTATATCACGCAAATTGGGGTGGTGTTATTGAGCTTAACTTTGTTTACTGGACTCTTTTTTAAAGATAATTTGTTTAGTGAAGAAAATCGTTATAAAACATTATTATCTGCTATAGCTTGGTGGATTTATATTGTTTTATTGTGGGGGCATTATTACAAAGGCTGGCGGGGTCGCCCCGTGGTGGGGTTTAGCCTGGTGGGCGCATTTTTTTTGACTTGTGCCTATTTTGGTAGTCGCTTAATTCAATAAACCCTTCGTCTTTGAAACCGCCGCGTTGTCGGCTGCGGGTGTTCGCCGAATCACGTAGTATGTCCACGCTCATCGGTCGGTCGCCCTGGTAGCCGAAGGCAACTTCAAAGGCGAAGGGTATAAGAGACTATTCGAAACCTCTTTAAATCAAAATACTCATCCAGACAAAAAAAGCCATTAAAATAGTCAGAAAAACCGCTGCTGAGGCGATATCTTTTGCTTGGCCAGAGAGCGGATGCTGTTCACTGCCAATCCGATCGATAGCGGTTTCAATCGCACTATTTATTATTTCAACAATGATAACCAGTACAATCGACCCTATTAATAAAATACGTTCTATTGTCGTAAAATCTAGGCAATAAGCTAATATAATGGCGATAATAGCTACTATTGTTTCTTGGCGAAAAGCGGCTTCATTTTTCCACACCGCTAGCAATCCTTTTAGCGAATATTGGCTAGCGTGGTAGAGGCGGGTTAATCCCGTTTTTTTATTTTTTATCAATGGGTATGCCTTTATCTTTGTTAATTCACAACTTTAATCGAGGGTTTCTGGTATCCTTGCGCTGAATTGCTAATGCTAATTTATAGAAGAGAGGCTTGACCTTGTTATGTCGGGTTGGCGTAAAATATACTACAAGTTACTGAATTTACCACTTAATGTTTTGGTAAAAAGCAAGCCGATTCCGGCAGATATGCTAACCGTATTAGGTTTAGATCCCTTATGTCCCATTCTGTATGTTTTACCCTATTATGCTAAAGCGGATTTGCTGACGTTACGAACGCAGTGTTTAGTGCGAGATTTACCTGATCCCTTAACGCCATTAGAAATAGCCGGCAGGCAACTTCCCCGTTATATTTGCCTTGCCAATGGCGCTAAAACGGCGCCTGACGGTCAGTTCAAAACGTTATTTCACCATTATTTGGATCTATATCAAGTTAATCCTAAATTGGATCTACAAATATTACCTGTTACGGTGATGTTTGGTCGTTCTCCTGGTCGTGAAAATAATAATCCTCCTTATTTCCGTCTATTAAAGGGATTGCGGAAATTTTTCACTTTGTTATGGCTAGGGCGTGATACTTTTGTGCACTTTTCTGCCAAAGTGTCATTGCGTGCCTTGGCAAATGAACATGGTCAAGATAAAGCCATCGCTGATAAATTAGCGCGGGTAGCGGCTATTCATTTTTTACGGCAACGTTTAATGATTATTGGGCCACCCCTGCCGATTCGGCAAGATTTGTTTAAAAAACTGCTCTCTTCTAAGGTGATTGAAAAAGCGATTTTGGATGAAGCGCGGGTAAAAAAAATCTCTGATAAAAAAGCATCGCGTTCTGCGCTGCTATTAATGGAAGAAATTGCCACTGATATTTCTTACGAAGCGGTGCGTTTTTCTGATCGTATATTGGGTTGGATGTGGAATCGTCTTTACCAAGGAATTAGTGTCCACAATGCGCAGCGGGTACGCAAATTAGCGCAAGCAGGGCATGAGATTGTTTATGTGCCTTGTCATCGTAGCCATATGGATTATTTATTGCTCTCTTATGTGCTTTATTATCAAGGTTTAGTACCCCCTCATATCGCCGCGGGAGTGAATCTAAATTTTTGGCCCGCGGGTCCTATCTTTCGCCGCTTAGGCGCGTTTTTTATTCGCCGTTCTTTCAACGGCAATAAACTTTATTCAACGGTATTTTGTGAGTATCTTGGCGAACTGTTTAGCCGTGGTTATTCGGTCGAATATTTTATCGAGGGGGGGCGCTCTCGGACTGGGCGTCTTTTGGAGCCAAAAACCGGGATCCTCTCCATTACACTTCAATCAATGTTACGGAAAGGGATCCGCCCTATCACATTAGTGCCGGTTTATATTGGCTATGAACATGTGATGGAAGTGGCGACCTATACGAAAGAATTGCGTGGCGCGGTCAAGAAAAAAGAAAGTCTCCTACAGATGATACAGGGTCTGCGAAAATTGCGTAATCTGGGTCAAGGTTACGTGAATTTTGGTGAGCCTTTGTCGTTGACCGATTATCTTAACCATTATGCGCCAGATTGGCGTCGATCTATCGATGCGGTAGAGGCTCAGCGCCCAAGTTGGCTGACACCGGCAGTGAATGACTTAGCCAGTACAATAATGATCAGGATTAATAACGCTGCGGCGGCTAATGCGATGAATTTGTGTTCAACGGCGCTGTTAGCGGCGCGCCAATTTTTGTTAACAGCAAAGCAATTGCTTGAACAACTTGATTGTTATTTGCAACTTCTTCTGCATGTGCCTTATACCACAGAAGTGACAGTGCCGGATAAAGCGCCGGAAGAATTACTCAATAATGCACTGAGTATGAATAAATTCCAGTTAAAGCATGATAATGGGGAAGATATTATTACTTTATCCCATGAGCAGGCGGTATTGGTGACTTATTATCGCAATAATATTCAGCATTTACTTATATTGCCTTCATTGGTTGCTAGCATAGTAATCAATCATCATGGGATCAGTCGGCAAGAGGTTATACATCAGGTGGCGCTGATTTATCCCATGCTGAAAGCGGAGTTATTTTTGCATTATAGTCAAGAGCAGCTTCCCTCCGTATTGAATGCTTTGTGTGATGAATTGATTCGCCAGCAATTAATCAATGAAAGTCATCACCAGCTGATGGCGAACCCGATGCGATGTTATCCATTACAATTATTGGCTGCTGGAGCCAGTGACAGGTTACAGCGCTATGCCATCACTTTTTTCTTGCTCAGTACTCATCCCTCGATCAATCGGGCAGAATTAGAAAAAAACAGCCGTTTGCTGGCACAAGGTTTATCCGCATTATCGGGTATTAATTCCCCTGAATTTGCTGATAAAACAGGGTTCTCGATATTGATCGCTAAGCTACGAGAAATGGGTTTTATCAGTGATAAAGAGAATAAAATAGCGAGCGATGTGTTAGCTATCTATCGTATGTTGAGCCAGTTGATAGCCCCTGAGGTAAAGCAGAGCATAGAAAATAGTAACTTGTTGGAGAAGAGCTAAGACCTCCCTATGGCATAAGTTAATCCATATTTTAAGATAATTATATATATTTATAATTAATTTATAATTATATATTAATATATAATTAATTTTATTATATATTAAGTAATGTCTTTTATAGGGAAAATGTTAAAATTATGGGAAATGGGCTAAGTATTCCAACTAATCATTCGGGTTTGTCTGTTTCGTCAGTAGCTACTTTTTATCAACAGGATCAAGAGCAGATACTAAAACTGGAACTAGACAGGTATCAGAATGATCTGACACAGAATCCTGACGAAGATCATGCCCGTGTTGTAGATACAATAATATCTTGTATTGCAAATAGGTTAGAAACATTAAATTTGAATGGTATGTCATTTAGTACCTTGCCAAATATTAAGCTTTGGGGAGTGGGGATAGAAAACATAAAAGAAATATCGATCAGAGATAATCCCTTGTTAAGGGAGCTGCCGGATATGAGCGCTTGCAAAAATTTAAGAAGTTTGGATTTGACAGGGAGTGATAATATAGAAAAATTACCTGATTGTGTAGTGAAAAGGATGAAATATTTAAAAGCAAAAAAATTACTTTCTCTCTTAGAGATATTATGTCCTCTTAATGAAGATAGTACCCAAAAAAATATTAAATCTTACTTAAAAAAAATAATTGAAAAGGAAACTAATGATCTAAAAAAATTAGAAAAGATTAATTGCTCTGAAAATTCATACTTGATACGGCAATGTTTATTTCCAGGAGAGGTTGACATATTAACGATGGTATCTACTTTTATTACGTCTCATGCTGATGAGGAATCGATTATTAATGTATCGGATAGCGAGAATGGCTCATTAGTAAAGAGTAATCAGAAGAAAATAAAATTTTTTAATATTAAAGATCTCCCCGGCACTTGGTGGAGAGAATCATAATAAGAAATTAACCTCAACAAATAAGCTAGAGTTATACTTTGGCTTATTTTATCACTCCTGCATTTAATATATAAAAAATAAATATCATCCTGTTTAATATTTTTTAATTATATTGTTATGCTTACCTTCCTTGACGAAAAGCTTTTATTAAACTTTACTGTATTTGTGATTTTAATTATTTTATTTAATAGGGTTTAAATAAAATAATACTTTGTCTAATCTAAGTTAACGTTATTTTTGCTGGATATTTATTCTCTCTAATTTATATCATTATAAATTTATGGAGTTATATGGCTATTATCTACAGTGTTTCTCTGGAGAATAAAGGTGATATGAATAGAAGATATTATTTGATACAAGATAAAGTGAAATATTTTCTAAGAATTTTAGCAATAGCGAGCCATATTTTTTGTATTTCTTCGGTATCAATTGTTTATTCTTCTACACAGTTAAATAGCGGTTTAGTGATATTTGATCGTTCAGACTATTTTGGCAATGACGTTCTCCATGCAAATGGAGGAGCGATTGAAGCCAGTGATAATAAACTTGATCTTCATAATAAAATTATTTTAGATGATGAAGGACTGATCATTCAGGGTACAAATCCATTCACGTTATCGGGTCAGATTAGCGGGATAGGCAAATTAATAAAATTGGGTTCTTCCAATCTAATATTGAATTCATTTAACACTTATCGTGGTGGTACCCTTACTAAGGAGGGGCAATTAACACTTGGTAACTCTGCCGCATTGGGCAGTGGTATATTAACGGTTGAAGGCGCCACGAAATTAGATAATTCTCATCATATCCCCTTAAATAATCCAATAAAACTCAATGCAGACCTCTCTATAGAAGGGAATCAGAATCTGGATATTAATGGCATTATTTCAGGAGCAGGAGGGTTACATAAATACGGTACCAGTGAATTGATGTTGAATGCCGTTAATCACTATAGCGGTGGCACTGTCCTTTATGATGGAAGATTGTTCCTCGGTAACGAAGACGTCTTGGGCAGTGGTTCACTAAACGTGAAAGGTGAAGCAATACTTGATCACAGTAGAGGTTTTACATTGAATAACGCGATTGAACTGGATGCTGATCTTAAGCTAGCGGGGCGTTATTTGACGTTAAATGGAACTATTTCAGGAGCGGGGGGGATAAATAAGCTGTCTTCTGCTCAACTAACCTTGAATGCGGCTAACAGTTATAGCGGTGGCACTGTTATTAAAGGGGGAGGAAAGCTGGTCATTGGAGACAATTTAGCATTAGGTAGTGGTGCTTTAGTGGTCGATAAGGAGGTGCGCTTAGATAGTTGGCAAAATTTAGCATTAAAAAATGATCTCCATTTAAATGCCGACCTGGAGCTAGAAGGTAGCCATGATCTTATGCTCAATGGGATTATTTCAGGTAGCAAAGGGATCAAAAAACAAGGGAGGGCTTCATTGACGTTAAAGAGGGATAACAGCTACCAGGGGGGTACCACCATAAATGAAGGAAACTTGATACTCGGTGGTGATACGGCCTTGGGCAGTGGCGGGGTGAAGTTAGAAAAAAAGATGTCTTTAAATAGCCTCATCCCATTAAGGTTAATGAATACTGTGTGGGTAAATGAAGATCTCAAAGTGGTGGGGGATCACGATCTAACACTCGATGGCGTTATTTCAGGCTCTGGAAGCCTTTCGAAGTTTGGTATGAATCATCTGATGTTGAATGCGGCTAACAACTACAGTGGTGGCACTTTTTTTCATCATGGAATACTGGTGTTGGGTAACGATGCGGCATTAGGCAGCGGCACATTAACGGTTAGAGGGATGTTGAATCGATTAGGAACGACCACTGCCCTTACATTAAATAATCCCATCGAGCTTATTGGGGAGCTCATCGTAGATGGACATCATGATTTGACATTAAATGGGGCTATTTCTGGCGAAGAATACCTCAACAAACACGGTGAGGCCACGTTAAGATTAAACGCCGCTAACCGCCATGAGGGTGGGGTTATACTCAGTGGTGGCAAACTATTGCTGGGTAATAGTGCTGCCCTTGGCAGCGGTAGTTTGATGCTGTTGGAAAAAGGGGGCAGCTTAGAAACGACCACTGCATTAACGCTGAATAATACGGTTAAGTTATGGGCAGGAAAGCTCGACCTAAGCGGTAGTGAGGATTTAACGTTGGAAAGCGAGCTATTGGGCCCGGGAATGATCACCAAATCTGGCACGGGTGTACTGACATTAAATGCCGCTAACCACTATGAAGGGGGAACCCTGCTGAGTAATGGAAAATTGCTATTGGGCAATAATGCGGCATTGGGGAGCGGTGTATTGCAGATTGCTAAGCAGGAGACAAGCCTCGCTACCCGTCGTGCCCTGACGCTGAATAATCACATTGAACTTAATGCGGATCTCAATGTAGCCGAAGGCAGCCAGGACATGACTTTGAACGGGGTGATTAAAGGGGAAGGGAAAATAATCAAATCGGGCTCTGCTGCATTACAGTTGAATCAGTCTAACCACTATAGTGGTGGCACTGTGCTTAATAATGGCAAGCTATTACTGGGTGATGATAGCGCATTGGGCAGAGGTGCTTTGACGGTGGCGGGCGCGTCGACTTTGGCTACCGTTACCCCGCTGGAGCTGAATAATAGCATTGAAATTAAGGCAGATCTCAAGGTTGTAGTGGATCACCGACTAGCGTTAAACGAGAAGATCACTGGCGTTGGCAAAATCATCAAATCTGGATCTGAAACCCTAAGTTTAAATACCGATAACCACTATAGTGGTGGCACTGTGCTTAATAAGGGCACAGTGCGACTCAGTAATGCTAAGGCGTTGGGCAGTGGTGGTTTAATTGTCACAGGTAGCGCGACCTTAGATACCGTTCCTCATCTCGCGTTGGACACGCCTATTGAGCTGAAAGCTGATCTTGATATAACAGGCCGCTATCTGACCTTGAACAGTATTATTTCAGGCTCAGGCGGCATAATTAAATCCAGCTCTGCGCCACTTAGGTTAAATGCGGCTAACCGTTATAACGGTGGCACTACGCTGTACGATGGTAAATTGTTATTGGGGCATCCGATGGCATTAGGTCAGGGTACCTTGACGATCAAAGGGGCGGCTATCCTCGATAATCAGCTTGAATTGGCGTTGAATAATCGCATTGAATTGCAGGATGATCTCAATGTCATGGGCGTAGAAAATTTGACCTTGAACGCTGTCATCTCAGGGACTAAAGGGTTAACTAAATACGGTCAAGCGGCGCTGACGCTGAATGCGGCTAACACTTACCAGGGGGATACCACTTTGTATGACGGTACTTTGGCTCTCGGCAAGGGAGCCCGTTTGGCCGCAACTAACAGAGTAAATATGATTGGCGCTAAAGCGAAATGGGATATTTCGGCGGCGGGGGATCAGCGTATTGGCGCTTTAACCGGAGTGATCGGCAGTGGAGTCGATTTAGGAAAAAATTCGCTTACTTTTGGTAATGATAAACAACAAACCTTTGCAGGGGTGATCAGCGGTCAAGGGGGAATAACAAAAATAGGAAAGGGAAAAGCAATATTGAGTGGTACCAATACGTTTACCGGTAACACAACGATTGATGAAGGTGCGTTACAAATTGGTGATGGAGGCACAGGGGGGAGCCTAGTTGGCGATATTATTAACAATAGTTTGCTGATATTTAATCATGTTGATAACCGTGTTTTTAGCGGCGCGATCAGCGGCAAGGGGAGTCTTATTAAAGAAGGGAAAGGACAATTAATACTGGCAGGAAATAACACTTATACCGGGGAGACGGTGGTTAACGCAGGGGTGCTGAAGGTGGTCGGCTCTTTTCCTCAGGCTAAGGTAAAAATCAATAATGGGGCGATTTTTCAAGCCATAGGGACGGTAGGTGACTTAAATGTTGAAACTGGGGCGACTTTTACCACCACTAATCGTACGGTTCGTTCAACGGTGCCCAGTAGTGATAGTGATCTCAATAATCATTTACAGGTAGTGGGTGATGTTAATTTTGCCGCGGGTTCATTTTATGATGTGCAGCTCGATGAACAACAAAGTGACGCGATCAGCGTTACCGGTCAGGCTAATGTATCGGGTGCAACCCTGAGAATACAAGCGGCTCCAGGCGCTTATCCATTAGAGAAGGAATATGAAATTTTGACCGCCGAGAAGGGGATCAAGGGTACCTTTGCTAATATCACTTCTGATCTGGTTTTTGTAACACCTACGTTGCGTCAAAATGAGCATAATGCGGTGCTAACGTTACCACGCAGTAAAATCCCTTTTGAGCAGTTAGCCGACAGCCAAAATCAAAAAAATGTGGCGGAAATACTAAATAAACGAGAAATATCAACGCCTATTAATCGTCATTTACTGCTTCTTAATGAGGACTCTGCTCACACCGCGTTCGATAATTTATCTGGAGCCGTTCAAGCCAGTGTACACAGTATTTTACTTGCTAATAGTCATACCATCAGAGAAGTAGTGACGACAGCGATGCATCGCAGAAAGGCGGCTGACAATCACCAAAGCGTTTGGGGAAATTTACTGGCCAGCAAGAGCAGTTTAAAAGGAGATAGTAAGACTGAGGGAGTGGATCATCGTACCCATGGGTTGGTTATCGGTAGCGACATTAAGTTAGGTGATCATTGGCATGTCGGTATTGCCGGGGCAGTAGGCCAGACTTTTTTCAATACTGATCAAGCGGGCAGTTCTGGCGTCATTGATAATTATAATCTGGCGTTATACGGTGGATCGCATTTGGGCGCATTAGTCGCAAGATTCGGTGGTGCTTATGCTTTCCATGATCTTAATCTTGATCGCCGCATTGTCTTTCCCGGTTTTAGTGAAACGGTTAAATCAAATTATAACGCGGGAACAATGCAGTTTTGGGGGGAACTGAGTTATGCCATCCCCACAAACGCGGCGCTGTTTGAACCTTTCTTTGGTTTGGCGCATGTCAGTGTACAGAGTGATAAATTTACCGAGACAGCGGGAAGCAGTGCATTGATGGGGAATAAAGATAACCACCATGTGACTTTTTCAACCTTGGGATTAAGAACAGAGGTCGCTTTTGATAGCTTTGATTCAAGGGTCAATGGCCGTGGTTCTCTTGCTTGGCGTCGCGGATGGGGAGATTTGGCATCCACCAAAAATCTTGCTTTTAATGACAAAAGCACCGATTTTTTTGACGTCGTCGGCGTTCCTATCACGAAAGATGCCTTGCTGGTGGCAAGTGGTATCGACATTAAGATCGGTAAAAAATGCATGCTAGAGGTGGGCTATACTGGCCAATTTGCTGCAAAAATGAAAGATAATGCGATTAGTACGCGGATAAAATGGTTTTTTTAATCTGCAAAACCGTAGTGAGGGGGATGAATTCGGCGTTGCGCGGTGCTCACAATCCTCATGTTGTGTACACTCCGGTTGCTGCGCTCCGTGCGCTTTGACTCCGCGCTACACAGCAGGCTATGCAATAAGTCTTTTGTAAAAAAAGGGCTCAAAGAAGATTGCGAATGGGCTCTTGCGACGATCTCGGTGCCAAGCAGTATGTTTTGTAGCAGCTCTACTATATAATCTGCCTCTTTTTAAAAATAGAGGCTGTTATGGCTATCGAACGTACCCTATCGATCATTAAGCCCAATGCCGTTGCTAAAAATGTCATTGGTGCCATTTATGAGCGTTTTGAAGCGGCGGGATTTAAAATTGTTGCAGCAAAAAAAATGCATTTAAATAAAGAGCAGGCTGAAGGTTTTTACGCGGAACACAAAGATCGCCCATTTTTTGCTGCGTTGATTGCCTTTATGACTTCAGGGTCGATAATGGTACAGGTGCTGGAAGCTGAAAATGCAGTACAACGTCATCGTGACATCATGGGGGCGACTGATCCGGAGCAGGCTCTACCCGGTACACTGCGTGCTGATTTCGCTGATAGTGTTACCGCCAATGCGGTTCATGGCTCTGATAGCGTTGGATCGGCTCAACGTGAAATTGCTTATTTTTTTACCGCCGATGAAATTCTTTATGATCGGGTCATCTAAAAAATTTAAGAGTACTCCCTACCATGGTTAGCACTAAAGTCAATCTGCTTGATTTAAATCGTCAGCAATTACGCCATTTTTTTATCGAAATGGGGGAAAAGCCCTTTCGTGCTGATCAGGTGATGAAATGGATATATCACTATTGTTACGATGATTTCGAACAAATGAGTGATATCAATAAAGTATTACGCACCAAGTTACAACAAATAGCAGAAATTCGCGCCCCGGAAGTGGCACAAGAGCAACGATCGGCGGACGGTACCATTAAGTGGGCGATTAAAGTAGGCGATCAACAAGTTGAAACGGTTTATATCCCAGAAGCTGATCGCGCTACCTTATGTGTTTCCTCACAGGTAGGTTGCGCGTTGGAATGTACGTTTTGTTCAACTGCTCAGCAAGGCTTTAGCCGTAACTTACGTGTCGCGGAAATTATTGGTCAAGTCTGGCGTGCCGCCAAAATTATCGGCTCGCTAAAATCCAGTGGTCGGCGTCCTATTACTAACGTAGTCATGATGGGCATGGGCGAGCCGTTATTGAACTTAAATAACGTGGTGCCAGCGATGGATATTATGATGGACGATTTCGGTTTTGGTTTGTCCAAACGCCGCGTTACCCTATCGACCTCGGGTGTGGTACCGGCGTTAGATAAATTGGGTGATATGATCGACGTCGCTTTAGCTATTTCTCTTCATGCACCGACGGATGAGATCAGAGATGAAATTGTGCCGATTAATCGTAAATATAATATCGACACTTTTTTAGCGGCAGTGCGGCGTTATCTGGCGAAATCTAATGCTAATCAAGGGCGTGTTACTGTTGAATATGTGATGCTCGATCATATTAATGACAGTCCCGAGCAAGCTCATCAATTAGCCGAACGTTTAAAAAATACCCCCTGTAAAATTAATCTTATTCCTTGGAACCCTTTCCCGGGCGCGCCCTATGGTCGAAGCTCTAACAGCCGTGTGGATCGATTTTCCAAGGTGTTAATACAGTATGGTTTTACCACTATTGTACGTAAAACACGGGGTGATGATATCGACGCGGCTTGCGGTCAGTTAGCGGGGGAGGTGATTGATCGTACTAAACGGACATTGAAAAAGAGAATAGCGAAAGAAGGTATATCTATTAAACTTCTTGCATAACCTACTGGGTGGTGCAAGAAGTCCATTCCCTTTTAATTACTGCCATCAAATTTTTAAACCGTTAAGTCTTGCTTCTATTTGTTGTTGAATACCTGCTGCATCGAGGCCAAATTCACGGCGCATTTCATTTTGTTCTCCCTGCGGAATAAAGTGATCAGGTAGACCAATATTTAGCACGGGTATTCGTGATTGCGTCATCATTAATAGCTCATTGACGCCACTGCCTGCCCCTCCTTTAATAACATTTTCCTCTATTGTCACTAAAAATTGATGGCGAGCCGCGATCTCTAATACCATGGCCTCATCTAACGGCTTAATAAAACGCATATCGACTAATGTTGCATCTAACTGATTTGCAACTTGCGCCGCTTCTGTTAATAAACTGCCGAAACAAAGAATGGCAATTTTTTTTCCTTCGCGGCGCACGACCGCTTTACCAATAGCTAGCGCTTGCAAGGGCTGCAACTCAACACCGGTGCCATTACCGCGCGGATAACGTACTGCCGCCGGCCCATGATGCAGATACCCGGTATGTAACATTTGGCGGCATTCGTTTTCGTCACTGGGTGTCATGATCACCATATTCGGAATGCAGCGCATAAAAGAAAGATCAAAAGCCCCTTGATGCGTTTGACCATCGGCACCGACCAGACCTGCCCGGTCGATAGCCAATAACACGGGTAAGTTTTGTAGTGCGATATCGTGGATCAACTGATCATAAGCCCGTTGTAAAAACGTGGAGTAGATAGCGACCACCGGTTTATAACCGCCAATCGCCAAACCGGCAGCAAAAGTAATGGCATGTTGCTCGGCGATAGCAACATCAAAATATTGTTGTGGATATTCGCGTGAAAAACGCACCATACCTGAGCCTTCACGCATGGCAGGCGTGATCGCCATTAATTTCGGATCTGCCGCCGCGGTTTCGCATAACCAGTCGCCAAAAATGGCGGAGTAAGTGGGGAGCCCTTGTTTTCCTTTGGGCAAAGTGCCTGATGTCAGATCAAATTTAGGTACTGCATGCCAACTTATGGGATCTAATTCTGCCGGGGGATAGCCTTTGCCTTTTTTAGTGATAATATGCAGCAATTGTGGGCCTTTTAGCTGCCGTATGTTTTTCAGTGTGGGGATCAGGATTTCAATATTATGCCCATCAATTGGCCCAATGTAGTTGAATCCCAATTCTTCAAATAATGTCCCCGGGACAACCATTCCTTTAAGATGTTCTTCTGTGCGTTTTAATAGCGCTTTGATCGGTGGCAGCCCCTCAAATGCCTTTTTCCCACTTTCCCGTAGCGTAGCGTAGCATTTGCTTGATAATAATTTTGCTAAATAATTATTTAGACCACCCACATTTTCTGAAATTGACATTTCATTGTCATTCAGTATTACCAGCATATCCGCGTGTATTTCCCCAGCATGATTCATCGCTTCAAAAGCCAGGCCTGCTGTCATCGCACCGTCACCGATAACGCACACTGTATGTTTTTCTGATTTTTCTTGTTTTGCCGCTACCGCCATACCCAGCCCGGCACTGATCGAGGTTGAAGAATGACCCACAGAAAGCGCATCATATTCACTCTCTTCACGACAAGGAAAAGGATGCAATCCGCCTTTTTGCCGAATTTTTGTGATGTTTTCACGACGGCCAGTGAGAATTTTATGAGGATAAGCTTGATGACCCACATCCCAAACCAAATTATCAAAGGGAGTCTCATAAACATAATGCAAGGCTACTGTCAGCTCAACAACACCTAATCCTGAGGCAAAATGCCCGCTGGAAAGACTGACACAATCAAGTAAATACTGGCGCAGCTCATCACATAATGTTGGCAATTGATCTTCGGATAATAGGCGCAATTTTTCTGGATTTTCCGCTAGAGCTAGGGTCGGGTATTTAGCAGTATCAAAACTCATTCGTTACTCGTATTAGGTTGTGGGCTTTAAATCTTCTTGTTTCCTCAATTGAGCGTCGCTCAAGAAGATTTCGAATCAGATGATGAAGTCTAATAATTTTAACGATCACGCTGGATAATAAAAAGCGCTAATGCACGCAGTGATCGGGTGTCGTAAGAGGCTCCACTGTCTTGAAGTGATTGGCTCGCCAAACTATCAAGTGCTATTTGCGCGTCTTGACAAAACTTTTTGGCTTTTATTTTTGCCCCTTCAAGGCCGAGCAATGAGGAGTAAGTGCTTTTGTTTCTTTGCTGATCAGCGCCTTGCTGTTTACCCATTCTATCTGTCTCACCGGTAATGTCTAAAATATCGTCTTGTACTTGGAAAGCCAAACCAATCGCGTCGGCATAGTCATCTAACAGTGACAAGGTTTTTTCACTGCGCTCACCGGCTGCTAATGCGCCGATACGTACCGCGGCACGGATCAATGCGCCGGTTTTATGGCGATGAATTTTTTCTAATGATGCCAATGAAATTTGGCAATGTTCAGCGGCTAAATCGAGGGCTTGACCAGCACACATCCCGCCTGCACCAATGGCTTTCGCCAGTTCAGATACTATCTTGAGGCGATTTTCGAGAGTAACATTTGGCATCGGTTGATCGGCTAAAAGAGAAAAAGCCAGCGTCTGTAAAGCATCACCGGCTAAAATAGCAATAGCTTCACCAAATTTAATATGGCAGCTTGGTTGTCCACGACGTAAATTATCATCATCCATTGCCGGTAGATCGTCATGAACTAATGAATAAGCATGTATGCATTCAACAGCAGCGGCGGCTACATCCAAGCTACCAGGTGATAGGCCAAACATTTTGCCGGTAGCGTAAACCAGATAAGGACGTATTCGTTTACCGCCACAAAGCACAGTATAGCGTATGGCTTCTATGAGTTGGCGGCTGTGAAAAGGCAATGGTTGGATAAAATTTTTGAGTTTTTCATCAACGCGCCGCTGATAAAGCGTAAGCTGTTGATGAAAATCAATTGGTAAATTGAGATCAGACATTCGCTTATTCAGGCTCTACGACAAAAGGTGTTAATGGTTTATCAACATCGTCACTGAGTAAGATCTTAACCCGTTGCTCCGCTTGTTGCAGTGTTTGTTGGCTTGTTTTAGCCAGTTGTATCCCACGCTCAAATTCATTTAACGCCTCTTCCAATGGTAATTCTCCTGACTCTAAACGGGTCACTATCTGTTCCAATTCACGCAGTGAAGTTTCAAAACTGGCAACAGCTGGCTTGCGGGTCTTTTTAGCGATTTCGGGTGATACCGTTTTTTTTGGCATAATGGTTAGCTTTTGTGCATAGAGACATTTATACCCTTCGCCTTTCAAGTTACGGCGGCGTTGGCTACGGGTGCTCGCCGAATCACGTAGTATGTCTACGCTCATCGGTCGGTCGCCCTTGCCGCCTTGCCGTAACTCGAAATTCATTGGGTATAGTCATGGGCTTTTTGTAACAAGTCTATTGATGATAGACTTCGCGCCTTATTAAATAACGAAAGGTTGCCATGAAGTTTATCATTAAATTGTCGCCAGAAATAACTATCAAAAGCCAGTCTGTGCGATTACGTTTTATTAAAATCCTTTCCACTAATATTCGCAACATACTGAAGCCCTGCTGTGATTCATTGGCGGTGGTTCGTCATTGGGATTATATTGAGGTGCGGACAAAAAATAGTGCGCAGGCTCCCCAAATTTGTGATGCGCTGACACGTCTCCCCGGGATCCACCATATTCTTGAAGTTGAGGAGCATAGCTACAAGGATATGCAGGATATTTCTGCGCAGACGCTGGCTTGTTACCATGACCTATTGGTCGATAAAACCTTTTGTGTACGGGTTAAACGCCGTGGCCAGCATTCGTTTTCTTCCCTCGAGGTCGAGCGATATGTTGGTGCTAGATTAAATCAACAGATTAAAAATACCAAAGTCGATCTAACCTGTCCTCAGGTCACTGTACGTTTAACCATCGATGAAGATCAACTCGGGTTGATCCAAGCTCGTCACCAAGGGTTGGGTGGTTTACCGATTGGTACGCAAGAAGACGTATTATCATTGATTTCCGGTGGTTTTGATTCTGGCGTATCCAGTTATATGCTGATGCGCCGAGGTTGTCGAGTCCATTTTTGTTTTTTTAACCTCGGGGGAGTGGCGCATGAACTGGGGGTTAAACAGGTAGCTTACCATCTGTGGCATCGCTTTAGCCGTTGTCATCGCGTGCGTTTTGTGAGTATTGATTTTGCCGAAGTTGTGGCTGAAATTTTAACCAAGGTGAGCGATAGCCAAAGGGGGGTGGTGCTGAAACGGATGATGATACGTGCGGCGACTAAAATTGCGGAGCGTTATAAAGTACAGGCTATCGTTACCGGCGAGGCGTTAGGGCAGGTTTCCAGCCAGACGCTGACCAATTTGAACGTCATCGACAATGTTTCCGATACGCTGATTTTACGTCCGTTAATCGCGCATGATAAAGAACAGATTATCCGATTGGCGCGTGAAATTGGTACTGAAGAATTTGCTAAAACGATGCCAGAGTATTGTGGTGTGATGTCCAAAAGCCCGACGGTAAAAGCGGTGAAAGCCGAAATTGAAGCGCAAGAGTCTCATTTTGATTTTTCTCTACTCGATCGCGCCGTCAGTGAAGCTAAAAATAGCGATATTCGTGAAATCGCGCAGCAAGATCCCTCTTTATTACCGATTGAAACGGTCACTGAAATGACGGCAGGTGATGTCTTGTTAGATATTCGCGCGCCGGAAGAGCAAGAAGAGAAACCATTGGATTTAGATCCAGTCCACATTCTGCCCTTTTATAAACTCAGGAGCCAATTTAGCACGCTTGATCAGAGTAAAACTTATTTGTTGTATTGTGATCGGGGCATCATGAGCCGTTTACAAGCCCTTGATTTACGCGAACAGGGTTTTACCAATGTGAAAGTGTATCAAAAAGAAAAAAATGAGACGCCCGGTTAGCGACTCATTGTGCTCCGCGTGGTCAGAAGCGGAGCACTGAAGATTAATAGTATTTCACACAAGCCACATAGCTAGTGCTAGTAGCAGTGATTGGGGTCTCAATCACGTGTCCGTTGCCTAAGTGAACACTATAGCCACTAGGATCCCGTGTCCAATAGTTATCGCTTTGCCAACCATAGCCATAATAATGAGTCATGCTCCCCCATTCACTCCATAATATACGATCAGCGACACGAGTCGCGTTTGTTTTTTGCTGTTCTGTTGCATTGGTCATGAAAGATATAAGGGGTAATTGAAAACCGTTGCCTCCATTGTTACAAATGGAGTCAGCTTTACTATTGGTGAGTTTTATAAGACCACTATTAATCCACCATTCTTCTATCGTAAATTTATAAGATTGCATATTATTCTGTATATCTCTATCTTTCGCCGTAATGCTAACAGTGGTAGAAAATGGGTCGAGTGGACTCACCATTGTCACAAAACCATTTTGATCTACCGAGACATTCTGATCAGACGAACTCCAATCATAGTCTTTATTATTAGCCTCTGTTCCATTGACCAGCAATTGAAAACGAGCCCCTTCAAACCCGGTTTGTGGAAAGCCTTGATCAACATCAAATTCAGCCCCATTGACCCGTACTTTTGTAAAAATCAGTTGGGGTTTTAATGTGACGCGGGGCGATGGGATCCCAGCGACGGGTTTACCCGCGATCTGTAGCTCAATCGTCACCTCTTTGGCGGCACTGCCTTTCAAGGTAGCGGTGTAAATGCCGCCGTCTTGCTCCGTCACTTTACTCAGTATGGTGTCAGCGGCGTCGTTTACCTTGAAGTTTACTGTTAGTCCACTGAGGGGTTTGTTATCGGCATCTTTAGCAGTAAAGGTCAAAATAGATTCATCATTGCCATCGGCAAGCATTTTCGGTTTGGAAACCACAAATGAAGACTTGTCTGGACTTACTTCATCCACTTTCACTTTTTTCGCCGCCAAAGTGAGTTTTTGTGGGGTTACGCCGATAGATTTGCCTGTGATCAGCGGTTCGATAGTAACCTCTTTTGCGGCACTGCCTTTCAAGGTAGCGGTGTAAATGCCGCCGTCTTGCTCCGTCACCTTACTCAGTATGGTGTCAGCGGCGTCGTTTACCTTGAAGCTTACTGTTAGTCCACTGAGGGGCTTGTTATCGGTGTCTTTAGCAGTAAAGGTCAAGACAGTTTCATCATTGCCATCGGCAAGGATCTTCGGTTTGGAAACCACAAACGAAGAGGTGTCTGGATTCACTCCCTCCACTTTTTTCTGTATTAAGGTCACAGCTTTGGGGGGGATAGCGGCTATTGAATTACCATCGATGCGGGGTTCGATAGTCACTTCTTTTGCAATGCTTCCTTTCAAGGTGGCGGTGTAAATGCCGCCGTCTTGCTCCGTCATCTTACTCAGTGTGGTACCAGTGGCATCACTCACCTCAAAGCTTACCGGTAATCCACTAAGGGGCTTGCTATCGGCATCTTTGGCAGTAAAAATCAAGACAGATTCATCATTGTTGTCGGCAATAATCTTATTTTTGGAAACTATAAAATCAAATTTAGCAATTTTATTAAGCTTATGAACTTTCATTAAATTCACAGTGTACGGTTGCAATATGTTTTTATTCAAACTCGGGGTGAGCTCTATTGTCCCTGGTTGCGTGCCTGCCGTTAAGATGGTGGTATATTTACCCGGTTTCGATTCTTTTATATCACTTAATTTAATCGGTGATCCCGGAAGTGTTTCCCCATTTTCAGGGTTCTCTGTTGCGGTAAAACGCGGTGTTAAAATTAATTGATTCGCCATTCCTTCAATGGGTTGATTATTATCATCGCGTAAATTGATATAAATATGGCTGGTTGACTGACCATCAGCAATTAAAGCATCTGATGATGCCCATGTTTGTGAGTGCTGCCCGTTGACATTTTGAGGTGTTACCATTAATTGCACGATAACAGGGGTAGATGTATTCCCTTTATTATCATAAGCAACTGAACTTAAAGTATAAATATTATTGCTGCCTGGCTGATAAGGAGGCATTGTGATCTCTAACGCAACAGGAGACACTGATCGCACCGTTCCTCCCGCCGCCTGTAAAGCAGCACTGTTCCATTCAATACGTCCTAGACCATATTTTGTCGTGACCGACGCGGTTAAACTCTGTTTACTTTTCGCCATCCCGGTTATTTTTTTCGGCAAGGTTAAGCTGATCAGTGGCTGTTTTTGATGATCCAACACAATATGATTATTGCGCTCTACCAAATCGTAGTGGCTACCGGCCAGGCTCCGTATCGTTGCTACTGTTGTTGGGTTGATCTGTGTTTGCCAGGGTTGGCCTATCCGATAATTTATTTGAAGATTAAAACGCGTATCGCTTTTATTTCCTTTTCCTTCTCTATGCTCAGCACCCAAGGTGATTAATGGGATCGGGGTATAATTGATCCCCATACTGATAGCATAAGGATCACGCTGGCGCTGACTTTTACCCCATAAATCGACATCATTACCTCGATATTGTTCAAATAACAGTTTACCGCCCAGTTGTGGATAAAAGGGTAAATACATTTCAGCACCTATGTCGTATCCATTCGCTGGCCGTTCGTTATAATCAGCAAAATCTGCTGACGAGTGCCAATCCGTGATGGCGACATAATGGTTGGCGGATAATTTTAGGTGATCCGACCAAATTTCGGCGCCTATCCCAATACGTCGGTTTTTATTCGTCACGTCTTGATCAAAAAAGGTATTCATCCCAAACAGCCAATGATTTTGCCAGGTGCGTATTCCCATGCCGATATTGACGGTGTTGCGGCTATCTTTATTACGGGCACCGAGCTGAGTAAATAACATCGATTGGGGGCTATCGTATAGAGGAAGCAGAAGATCGAGCGCACTTCCCTTTAAATGAAAATGATCATTAACATTGAATTGTACTCGCGCGGTGCCAAATTGTTTGAGCCATTGCTGAATTGAGGTATTCGCTTGCGTCAACAACGCTGATCGCGCCATATTAATGGCCGCATCAGTGGTATTACTGCTTGATAATAAGGAGCCTGTTTTCATTACGACAGTAGCTAATTGGGTATCAGCGGTCTTTTCTTCAAAATAATGCGTATTTTTATCTGAAAATGAAGTGGCATCACTATTGGCCATAATCATTAATGGTGAAAAATAAAGACTCAATGGAAATAACAGCTGAAAGACAATATTAACCCAGGTTATACTTCGCAAAAGGCGGGACTGTTTTTTTAAATTGGCATAGATCCTATCAACAGGTTTTTTAGGGTGATTTTTTAGCAATAAAACTGTAGCTTTAAAAAAAAGCAGCATAAACGTCCTTATCAAGTATTTCCCTGTAGTACGGGTAGTGCCATGAATTAAATAAGTTTAAGTGTAGTGCCATAGTGTCTATTTGCCAGAAACAGGCTAAAAATAATAAATTTTTAAAAAACATAAAAATAAAATACAACCTACAGGAGAGAATATGCCCTCGTTTGATATTGTTTCTGAAATCGATATGCAAGAAGTGCGCAATGCAGTAGAAAACGCCACCCGTGATTTAAGTACTCGTTGGGATTTTCGTAATATTCCCGCCAGTTTTGAGTTTAATGAAAAAAGCGAAAGCATTAAAGTTGCTTGTGAATCGGATTTTCAAGTTAAACAATTAGTCGATATTTTGCGTGAAAAACTGGCCAAAAGAGGGATTGAAGGGGCGGTATTGGATATCTCGCAAGACATTATCCACAGCGGTAAAACCTACAGTGTAGAAGCCAAACTAAAACAAGGCATTGAAAGTTTACTGGCAAAAAAATTGGTAAAGCTGATTAAAGACAGTAAGTTGAAAGTTCAAACACAAATCCAAGGTGAACAAGTCAGAGTCACAGGGAAATCCCGTGATGATCTACAAGGGGTGATGGCATTGATTCGCGGGGCAGATTTGGGGCAACCTTTTCAATTCAATAATTTTCGTGATTAATTTTTCTCTCACAGTAAATATACCCTTCGTCTTTGAAGTTGCCGCTAGGCAGCAAAGGCGAAGGGTATTTACCATAAAGATTACCGACGCTGTTTGATGAAGTGTGGTTGATTAGTTAAATTTTTTCTACTATAAAATAACTATTATTATTTAATTAAATAGGAAAACAATGCCTAATCATTCTGATGGTTTTTCTTATTCTTATTTACCCTTATCTTCTTCTGATTTTTCATCAACACTGAATGAGTGGGATATATTTAGAATAAAAAATAAAGGAACTAAATTCAGTGCAACGGTATTTAGAAAATGGTTTGAATGGTTGAAAAAAAAATTAGGTATGAAACTCAGTAAAACTGAATATATTATGCTGAGTCAAGCGATTGAGAATAAGGATGGAATGTATAATGCACTAAATGTAATGCATGTTCTCTATGATTTGATGCCAAGATATGAAAAAGAAAATATTGAATTCACCGTTAATTTTGATACTCATTTTCGTGGCAGCAGCCCGCTTAGTGTGCACATGAAGCATAAAGGTGATGTTTTGATTTCAAGTAATTTATCTGATTTTTCAGATTATAAATATTTTAAAGAAAACTTTAAAACCTTTACTATAAACTTTCCCTATATTAACTTGCAGAATATTTTTAAAGAAGTTAATGACATTGGTTTTAATTTTCCTGATCTTATTAAAAAAATGAATAATATTATTAAATTAGAACAAATGACTGATCCTACTCCAGATTATAAAATAGTTTGTCCGGAGACTCTCCCTCCTCATTATGAAAATTTAGCTTCTTATGAAGAGAAGGTTAATTATAATGATGAAGTTTATGCCAATCAAAAAAATGTTTTCACAGCCATAGCGATTTCCTGCATATTATTATCATTTGCAACGGAGATCGCGCTCTGTAGCCGCTTGGTTTCTGAGAATTTTCAATATAAATTTAAAGATCATAAAAGATATATTAATTTTATGGTTAATCGTGCCGAAGCAGATATTGATAATATTTTAAATAAAGATGAAGATAATGCATTCAATAAAGAGACTAAAATTAAAGAAATCCTCGAAAATTTTTTGGCTAAAATAAATAAGAAAATAGAAGATCAGACTAAATATGAAGGCGTTGTCATTGAATTATATTTATCCTCAACGGTTGATGAACCCCACCGTTTGGCCATGTTAGGGCACATTTCGGAAGAAAAAATAAAACAAAATCCGTTTTTTTCTGAGGAAGATAAGTCTCAATTTATAGCAAAACTTAGCGCATCTACGCCTCGCGGTATCTAATCGTATATTTTCATCTGTTATACCCTTCGCCTTTGAAGCTGTCGCGCTATTGGCTGCGGGTGTTCGCCTTGCATCAAATTAAACTGATTCGGCTATAATTATTAACTAATTGCTCTAGCTGACGGCGAGTCGTTTGTTTGGTATCCACTTTTACGTAAATGCTTTTTTCCGTTTTTACTACCATCACTTCTGTTACTCCGGGCTGCTCTTTGATACATCGCTCTAGTGTTATGCTATTTTGTATCGCTGATGAAGGCAGGATAATGCGTAGGCTGCTGACGTAAGGCGGCTCTTGCATAGTACAACTAACAGTAAGCCATAACAGCGCAAGCAATCCTCCGGCTAAAAATACAGTTTCAATCCCTGCCAGACCCAATATCCACCCCCCCATACTACCGCCAATAGCAACGCCAACAAATTGACTGGTGGCGTAAATTCCCATCGCTGTACCTTTATAGCCTACAGGGGCTTCTTTGCTAATCAGTGAAGGTAAAATCGCCTCCATTACGTTAAAAGCAATAAAAAATAATTGCACTGCGGCAATGATGACCCAAAGATGTTGCTCTGCTTTCCACCATATTATTTCTGCGACTAACAATAATGCGACAGCCGTAATGAAGACCTGTTTTATTTTTCGTTGCAGTTCCGCATAGATAATGACAGGCACCACTGCGGCAAAGGAAATTAGCATAGTCACCAGATACACTTGCCAATGTTGAGTTGGCGCTAATCCGGCATTTGCCATCACTTGCGGCACGACAACAAAACTCGACATTAATAGCGCATGCAAGGACATAATACCGAAATTGAGTTTTAATAAACGCCGATTTTTAATCACTTTATTGATACTGCTTTTAACAATATTCGACTCGCGATTTAAAATAGGGGTATTAGGAGAAGGTACCGCGAATAAAGTAATAACGATAGCCAATAAAGCGAGTAAAGCCATGCCGAAAAATAAATTTTGTAGGCCAAAAGCATGGGTAAAAATAGGTCCCAACACCATAGCACCGGCAAAAGTAACGCCAAAACTAACGCCGATAAACGCCATCGCTTTAGTGCGGTTTTGCTCACGAGTGAGATCAGACAACAAAGCCATTACTGCCGCCGAGATGGCACCTGAGCCTTGCAACGCACGTCCCAGGATAATCCCCCAAATAGAGGTGCTTAGAAATGCTATCAGGCTGCCAAGTGCAAAAAGCAATAATCCAGCAACGATAATTGGCTTACGACCAATACGATCAGCCAGCAGTCCAAGAGGAATTTGCAACAGCGCCTGCGTTAGTCCATAAATACCAATAGCGATACCAATCAGTGATTCAGTGGCGCCTTCCAACGTCATGCCATAAATGCTAATCACAGGTAATAGCATAAACATACCCAGCATGCGCAGTGAAAAAACCGTCCCCAGCCCCCAAGTGGTACGTAGTTCTAACGAGGTCATTTTATTGTCGTTAATATTGGGTATAGATCTCATGTTGCAACTGCAAACACCGTCAAGCTGTTGGGGTAAGAGGTTTAATAAAATCAATAGACATCATGATACTCAATGAGGTGATGGCAATGATGGAAAACACAAAAAGTTTTCTCGCCCAAAGATGATTATCTATTGCTTGATAACCGCGCAATGCCATAACGAACCACCAAAGGCTTACTGCGCCGGTCACGATAAAATAGTGATATCCGGTATAACCACTTAACGTTAGCATTAACGTGGCTACCATAAATGCCAAAATATAAAGTGTGATGTGGTTTTTTGTGACCGATATACCTTTTATGATAGGTAAGATAGGAATATTGGCGGCGCGATAATCCTTAATGCGGAAGATAGCAATAGCGTAGGAATGTGGCATTTGCCACACACAAAAAATGAAGAATAGAATAAAAGCAGCGGTATCAAATTGCCCTGTAACGGCGCAATAACCAATAACCGGGGGTGTAGCGCCAGATAAACTGCCAACTAAAGTACCGTAGACAGAGTGACGTTTCATGTAAAGACTATAAATGCCAACATAGATAATAAGACCTATTACCGCTAATATCACAGCCAGTACATTAGTCATAAAACAAAGCAACAAAACACCGATAATACCTAATAGGGAAGCATAAACCAGGCTGGTTTTTGGATCGATAAGTCCTTTTACCAGCGCCCGGTTTTTGGTTCTTTCCATCATTTTATCGATATCGCGATCAATATAGTTATTAAATACACAGCCTGAAGCAATAACTAATGAGACACCCAAAAGAGTAGCCAGCAATAAAGCATAATCAACACTACCCTGTGCCGCTAGCAAAAATCCGCCAACGACGGAAATTAAATTACCAAAAATAATACCGGGTTTAGTGATCTGTAGGTATTGCTTCATCATTACAATACAGCTCTTAGAGGCTGTTTGAAATCTCTCGTGTGTACTGATACCTTGTCAAAAAAAGGCTCGAAACGTCCATTGATGTCCTTGTTTTTGTATAAAAAAGGCAACTGCGCTTTTTCGCCCATTTTTTTTTCAACTGAGCGTAGCGGTAGCTCAACGGCGATTTCAAATACGCTTTTATTGATCATCATATTAGTTAGGGCATCATATTGATATTAAGGTTATACATAATCCAAAGTGAGCCAACAACAATAATAGCTATTACCAAGATGGTGAATAAAAAAGCGCCTAAATTCCAACGCTCTTCCGATGAGCCATTCATATGTAAGAAATAGACTAGATGTACGATAATTTGCACGATCGCTAAAGCCACTACCGTAGTAAGAATAAGAGTATGAGAAGCAGTATTGCTCATCACCATGGCAAACGGAATCACGGTCAGAATAATGGACAGCACGAAGCCAATCAAATAGGACTTCAAACTTCCATGACTCGCCCCAGCATGGTCAGTAGTATCAATCATTTACATTGCTCCCAACAAATAAACAATGGTGAATACGCAGATCCAGACCACATCAAGAAAATGCCAAAATAAGCTCAGACACATCAACCGCGTTTGATTTGTGGTGTTTAAACCCCGTCTCATGACTTGAATTATCATAATAATGATCCAGATCAAACCGGCGCTGACATGGATACCGTGAGTGGCCACCAATGCGAAGAAGCTCGATAAAAAAGCGCTGCGATCCGGGCCATAGCCTTCAGCAATGAGTTCATGGAATTCAAAAATTTCCATCGCGACAAAACCCAGCCCCAAAATAAAAGTCAATGCCAACCAAATGTTAACTTGATTTTTACAGCCTTTATTGATGCCGAGCATTGCGATACCGTAAGTGATGCTACTCAATAACAGCAAGAAGGTTTCTATCAATACGAATCGCAGATCAAAAATATCTTTACCGCTTGGTCCATCTGCTATGCCATTGACTAACACAGCATAGGTTGCAAATAGCGCTGCAAATAAAATGCAATCGCTCATTAAGTAAATCCAGAAACCGAATACCTTAATGGCGCCCATGTCCTGGTGATGGTGCTCTGAATGAATACTATTATGATGGGTGATATTATTAGGGTGCGCCAGAGTTTCAGTTGACATAATTCACGCCTGCTTTGCTGATTTGTTCATGATGTTGACTCTCTATACGGGCTACTTCGTCAATGGGTACATAGTAATCCACATCTTCATCGAAGCTTTTTATAATCCAAGTAACCATAGCGCCAATCAGACCGACAATAGCTAACCACCAGATATACCAAATCATCGCAAAACCGAAGATCAAGCTAAACCCAGCAATAATCACGCCTGCTCCAGTATTTTTTGGCATATGGATGGGTTCATATTTTGCGGAGTTTGGTTTGATAACATCGGATTTCGCTGTGTCTGGCGAGGCCAAAAACGGGTAAGCCTCAGCATTTTCTTTCATCCGCCAGAATTCATCACGATCATGAATTTGTGGCACTAGCGCGAAGTTATAAAATGGAGGAGGAGAAGAAGTCGCCCATTCTAATGTCCGTGCATTCCAGGGATCACCGGTGAGATCGCGATTTTTTTCACGATCACGAATGCTGACAAAAATTTGGATGAGCTGACATAAAATCCCGCAGGCGATCAGCAAGGCGCCGCCGGTCGCGACCATCAACATCGGATGAAATTCTGGGTTAATATCTTGGCTCAGGCGTCGCGTCATCCCCATAAAGCCTAAAATGTACAGCGGCATAAAGGCGACAAAGAAACCAACGAGCCAGAACCAGAATGCGCGGATCCCCCATTTTTCATCGAGTGTAAAACCAAAAGATTTTGGAAACCAATAAGTCAAACCGGCGAAACAACCAAACACAACCCCTCCAATAATCACATTATGGAAGTGAGCAATTAGAAATAAGCTGTTATGTAGAACAAAATTGGCACCTGGTACCGCCAGTAGCACGCCAGTCATACCACCCACGGTAAAGGTAACAATAAATCCGATAGTCCACAGCATAGCAGAATTGAATTGGATACGACCTTGGTACATGGTAAACAGCCAATTGAAGATTTTCACCCCAGTGGGTATAGAAATAATCATAGTGGCGATACCAAAGAAAGCGTTAACGTTAGCACCTGATCCCATAGTGAAAAAATGGTGTAACCAAACGACAAAGGAGAGAATGGTAATAACAATGGTCGCCCAGACTAATGAGGTGTAGCCAAATAAACGTTTCCGGCAAAAAGTGGCGGTTACTTCAGAAAATATACCAAATGCGGGCAGAACGAGAATGTAAACTTCCGGATGGCCCCAGGCCCAAATCAGGTTGATATACATCATCATGTTGCCACCCATATCGTTAGTAAAGAAATGAGTGCCAAGGTAGCGATCTAACGTCAGTAACGCGATAGTCACTGTCAGGATGGGAAAGGCAACGATGATTAAAATATTCGAACAGAGTGCTGTCCAGGTGAACACTGGCATTTGCATCATCGACATGCCAGGTGCTCGCATTCTAAGAATGGTAGCGAAAAAGTTGACACCTGCCAGCAAGGTACCGAGGCCAGATATTTGCAGACTCCATATCCAATAATCGACCCCAACGCCTGGATTATATTCTTTAGCTGATAACGGTGGATAAGCCAACCATCCCGTTTGTGCAAATTCACCCACGCCAAGCGATATGTTAATCAAGAGTACACCGACGACAAACAACCAAAAGCTCAGTGAATTTAAAAATGGATAGGCAACATCACGTGCTCCGATCTGTAAAGGCACCACAATATTCATCAAACCGACGATAAAAGGCATCGCCATAAAAAAAATCATGATCACGCCATGGGCGGTAAAAATTTGATCGTAGTGATGAGGGGGCAAAAACCCCGCTTCTCCCGCTGAAGAAAGCGCTTGCTGGCTCCGCATCATAATCGCATCAGCAAAACCACGCAGCAGCATGACCATGGCAACGATGATATACATAATACCGATTTTTTTATGGTCAACTGAAGTCAACCATTCGCTCCATAGCCATTTCCACTTGCCAAAGTAGGTTAAGGCCGCTGTCAGCGCCAATCCAGCCAGCATAACGATCGCAAGGGTTACCATAACGATAGGTTCGTGAAACGGCACCGCGTCAAGTGTTAATTTTCCTAACATCTTTTATTCCTCGGCCTCTAGGTGAGCATGTTCACTTTTATGTGTGTCTTTATGCATGTTTTCGTTCATATGACTGCCATTATGCATATGCATATCACCCATAAATTTGTTAATCGTTTCATTAAATAGTTCGGATTTCACACTAGAAAAGTATTGAACGGGATTATTTTCACTGGGCAGCGCTAATGCATCAAAATCAGCTGTATCTTTTAAAGCGTCTGGTGAGGCTTTCACTTGAGCGACCCATTGATCAAAATCTGCTTCTGTAGGCGTAGCGATAGCGGTAAATTTCATACCTGAGAAGCCGGCACCACTGTAACTACTGGAGATGCCTTTGTATTGACCCGCTTCATTAGCAATGAGATGCAATTTGGTTTGCATTCCCGCCATCGCGTAAATTTGCCCGCCTAACTGAGGGATAAAAAACGCATTCATTACCGAGTTAGAGGTGATTTTAAAATTCACGGGGACATGAGTTGGAAAGGCTAATTCATTGACGGTGGCAATACCTTGCTCGGGGTAGATAAATAGCCATTTCCAATCAAGTGAAATCACTTCAATAGTGACAGGTTGTTTATCGCTAACAAGGGGTTTGTAAGGATCAAGCTCATGGCTGGTTCGCCAAGTTATTACTGCCAAAATAACAATGATAATGATTGGCACTGTCCAAACAACAAACTCTATCTTGTTAGAGTGGCACCAGTTAGGCTTGTAAGTGGCATTTTTATTGGTAGCACGAAACTTCCATACGAAAAAAAAGGTCATCAAAATAACCGGGATGACCACGATTAACATCAAACCGGTAGCCATCAGTATCAATTTTTTTTGTTCAACTCCGATAGCACCCTTAGGATCCATTAACACAGTATCACAACCACCCAACATGATTGTGGCTACTAATAAAAAAAACATTCCTATGTTTTTAATGTTACTTTTCAGTCCCATCTAACGACCCCAATAACAAAAATAGTGCGATGAAATTTCGCTCGAAACTGATTGTTGCGCGTCTTTGGCGCTTTGAATTTATTGATATCATCTATACTCATCGCCTTTGAAGCCGCCGTGTTGTTGGCTGCCAGCTCTCGCCTCATGGTATGTCTACGCTCATCGGCCTCACCCCCTGGCAGCCGAAGGAAACTTCAAAGGCGATGGGTATATCCTTGTCTTTGAAGGACAGGGTTTCACGGCGCATCGGATAAACGGCCATTCTACGGCAAGGTTATTGGACTGTAAATAAGCTTAATTTAAGATATACCCTTCGTCTTTGCAGACGCCGTGTTGTTGGCTGCGGGTGCTCGCCTCATGGTATATCTACGCTCATCGGTCGGTCGCCCTGGCAGCCGAAGGCAACTTCAAAGACGAAGGGTATAGCATTGAGTGGGAAGGAGAAGGTGGTGCTGAAAAAGAATTCTGTTAAGATGCGGTTGGGTGCTTGAGGCTTTTTGCTTTGAGCAGTCGTGATAGGCAGGAAGACAAAAGCCCCAAGTTATTTTTCAATTAACCTGAGGCTCTCGAATGCTCCAACAACATAAGAGTAGCCTCTTAACCGCAGTAATGCAACCGGAGGCTAAAATGTCACGAAGACTTATTTTGTATGGACTTATCGTTATTTGTGTAACCATACTGGTGTTCACCTGGATGGTAAGAGGTTCACTTTGTGAACTAAGTATCAAACAAGGAAACACAGAGTTTTCTGCCGTTTTAGCCTACGAAGCAAAACGTTAAGAGCAACTCTGGCGGGAGGTGACTCCCGCCGTTTTGCTGCTGTTGCATGCGAGTTTTTAAGCACCCAACCCCTCTCTACTTAACTTACTTTTAGTTGTGCGCTGCTGCGCCCCGGATCCTTTCCCCTCACAGAAAAAAATGAATCCAAAGACAAGCATGCTATTTCTTCCTGTTTGGCTGTGTGATAGGGAAGCGATCGTTAGCACCTAGGGTCAGATAGCATTGAGTGGGAAGGAGAAGGTGGTGCTGAAAAGGAATTCTGTTAAGATGCGGTTGGGTGCTTGAGGCTTTTTGCTTTGAGCAGTCGTGATAGGCAGAAAGACGAAAGCCCCGAGTAATTTTCTTAATTAACCCGAGGCTCCAATATGTCCACAGAACATAAGGATAGCCTCTTAACTGCAGAAATGCAATCGGAGGTCAGAATGCCGCGAAAATTCGCGTTATCCGGTTTAATTGTGATTTGTATCACAATTTTACTTTTCACCTTGCTGATACGCGATTCACTGTGTGAGTTACGTATCAAACAAGGTAACACGGAGGTAGCGGTGTTCCTGAACTACGAATTTAAGAGCTAACCGCGAGGCGGGGTTCGCGCCCCGCCTTTTCGGTGAAAGACATGTGACACTTGAGCACCCAACCTTTTCTGCTTACTTTTAGTTGTGCGCTGCGCCCCAGATCCTCTCCCCTCACAGAAAAAAATGAACTCAAAGCATTGAGTGGGAAGGAGAAGGTGGCGCTGAAAAAGAATTCTGTTAAGATGCCGTTGGGTGCTTGAGACTTTCTGTCTTGAGCGGTCGTGACGGACAGAAAGACGAAAGCCCCGAGAATTTTTTTAATTAAACTCGAGGCCATCTATATGTCTACACAACGTAAGGATAGCCTCTTAACTGCAGAAATGCAATCGGAGGTCAGAATGCCGCGAAAATTCGCGTTATCCGGTTTAATTGTGATTTGTATCACAATTTTACTTTTCACCTTGCTGATACGCGATTCACTGTGTGAGTTACGTATCAAACAAGGTAACACGGAGGTAGCGGTGTTCCTGAACTACGAATTTAAGAGCTAACCGCGAGGCGGGGTTCGCGCCCCGCCTTTTCGGTGAAAGACATGTGACACTTGAGCACCCAACCTTTTCTGCTTACTTTTAGTTGTGTGCTGCGCCTCAGATCCTCTCCCCTCACAGAAAAAAATGAACTCAAAGACAAGCATGCTATTATGTCACGAAGACTTATTTTGTATGGACTTATCGTTATTTGTGTAACGATACTGGTGTTCACCTGTATGGTAAGAGCCTATTCGAAATCTCTTGTGCTCGCTGATACTTCGTCAAAACATTAAGATAAAAAAGAATTGCGCTTTTTTTCATCAATTGAGCACAGCTCAAAGAAGATTTCAAATAGGCTCTATACTCCAGTCCTTCAAGTTTCCGCTAGGCGGCCAGGAAGTGAGACCGATGAGCGTAGACTACTATGTGATTCGGGCGACTCCCGCAGCCAACAACGCGGAGGTTTCAAAGGCGAAAGGTGTAAATACTTCCCTTTACCAGAAACGCCTGATAGATAAAACAAATATTCGTGTCTCTCCAGTATTTAAAGTTAATTGTCTACAGAATTTGGTGAGATGTGTCGCAAATGGGCAGGCTAAGCTCAATCTTCCTTATTTATCTTTAATCCCTTTACTATTTCTTCACACGCCAGAAGTAACAGAACTTAAATTAAGCGTATACGGAAACGAAAAAGATAGATGAAAATAATAGTATGTATATTATTATGCTTAATAAAAATTTAATGTTAATTACAGTATTGGGAAAATATTTCAATTATGGAAATGCCAGGTTTTGTAACTAGTGCAGCTAATTATGTTTACTCGTTTTCGTCGCCAGAAGATACCTCTCTGCACAACAGGTATAAAGTGCTAGATGCGTACCAGAATGATCCAAATCAGAAGCCTGGTGAAGATCGTGCTCAGGTTGTCAATATATTGAAAAATCGTGCTAAATATGAATACGGTATATTAGATTTGTCTGATCTACGATTTAGTGCTTTACCAGATGCTAAGTTCTGGGGAAAGGGGATAACAGAGCTATGGATCAAAAATAATACACTTTTAAAGGAACTGCCGGATATTAGTATTTTAGAAGATTTAGTGGTTTTGGATTTGACAGATAGTAATATAGAAATATTACCTGCTTGTGTAGTGGGCAGGATAAAGTTTTTAAAAGCAAACATTTTACTTGAGCGGTTAAATATATTATTAGATATTTTTAATAAGAAAAAACTTCTTAATGAAGAAAACCTCCTAGAGCTTAAAAAGGTAAAAATTTATTTAGAAAAATTAGTTAGTGACGGAACCGAGGATCTAAAAAAATCGGAAAAATTTTATTACTTTTATAGTAAAGGCCATGACCATATCATGCTGCAATCTTTATTGCCAGGAGAGGCTTATATATCAATATGGACGTCTCTTATTAATAATTTTTGGCCTGATGAAAAATTGAGAGAAATATCAGTACATAATTTTGATGATATGATTATGCCTGTACCTAGTAAAATGCATGATATACAACATTACGGCCCATTTTTTGGAATTCGTCCGCCTGGTTTTATTGAATACGAAAAAATTATTATGGATCATTTAGCAGCGGTTAGGAAGAGAGCTCATTTTGACGTTTCTATGACCGAATATGACACCAATAAATAAGCTAGAGTTATACTTTCGCTTATTTATAGCTTCTGTCTGTATGTACTATCTTCGTGGGGTGTACGACCCCACCTTGAACTATACCCTTCGCCTTTCAAGTTACGGCGGCGTTGGCTGCGGGTGTTCGCCGAATCACGTAGTATGTCTACGCTCATCGGTCTCACCCCCTGGCCGCCTTGCCGTAACTCGAAATTCATTGGGTATATCTATGCTGTATCACTTTTCATGCCCCTCGATACCCTCGGTGTGCTTACTAAAATGACGACGAACCATCACAAAGAATAATGGGATAAAGAAGATAGCCAGTACTGTTGCAGCAATCATTCCTCCCATAACCCCGGTACCTACCGCATTTTGTGCGCCCGAACCTGCTCCGCTGCTAATGACTAACGGTGTAACGCCGAGGATAAAAGCCAAGGAGGTCATTAGAATGGGTCGCAAACGCATGCGAACCGCTTCAAGCGTTGCTTCAATCAACCCTTTATTTTCTTTTTCCATCAGTTCTTTGGCAAATTCCACGATCAGAATGGCATTTTTAGCGGACAACCCGATAGTGGTTAGCAAACCCACTTGAAAATAAACATCATTATCCAATCCACGTAAAAAGGTGGCCAATAAGGTTCCGAGGATCCCTACAGGTACTACCAAAATAACCGCGAATGGAATTGACCAACTTTCATATAATGCAGCCAGGCATAGAAAGACGACCATCAGCGAGATAGCGTATAGCATGGTTGCTTGATTGCCAGATTGACGTTCTTGATAAGACATGCCACTCCATTCATAACCTATTCCAGCGGGGAGTTTTGCGGCTAAATCTTGCATTAGATCCATGGCTTCACCGGTACTTTTGCCGGGTGCCGCCTGTCCTAAAATCTGCATTGATGGCCGACCGTTATAACGTTCTAACCGTGGTGAACCCTGTTCCCATTTGGCACTGGAAAACGCGGAAAAGGGCACCATTTTATCTGTATTGCTGCGGACGTACCATTTATCGATATCATCTGGCAACATACGAAATGGCGCGGCAGCTTGCACAAAAACTTTCTTTACCCTGCCACGATCAATAAAATCATTGACATAGCTGCCACCTAATGCAGAACTCAGGGTGGTATTAATATCCGAGATGGTCAGTCCTAACGCTTGTGCTTTTTCCATATCGATTGAAAGTTTGAATTGTGGCGTATCTTCTAAGCCATTAGGTCTCACCCCAACTAATACATCGGGATGTTGTGCTGCCATCCCTAATAGCTGATTGCGTGCTTCGGTTAGTTTTCGGTGCCCTAGATTTCCTTGATCAATGAGCTGAAAATCAAAGCCGGTAGCGGTACCTAATTCGGTGATCGCCGGAATATTAAAAACGAAGACTAAGCCGTCTTTAATGCCTGCAAAAGTTCGAGCCGCACGGTTCACTACCGCTTGCACGGTATTTTCTTTCCCGGCTCGTTTGTTCCATTCTTTCAAGCTGATGAATGCTAAACCCATATTTTGCCCCTGCCCGCTGGTGGCAAATCCGTTAATGGTGAGCAATGAGCTAACGGCATCTTGGGACAGGAAATAATCGGTGACTTGTTCAAGTATTTTTTCCGTACGTTGTTGCGTCGCCCCAGCGGGAAGTTGAGCTAAGGTTAGTAGTACCCCTTGATCTTCTTCTGGCAAGAACGAGGTTGGCAAACGTAAAAATAGGATAATGGTACCCAGTATAATCAGGAGATAAAGCACTAAATAGCGCCCGGTAGTCCGTAAAATACGGTTCACGCCATCACTGTACTGTTGGGTGGCTTTGGCGAATAGGCGATTAAACCAACCAAAGAAGCCTTTCACTGAATGGTGACTCCCTTTGGCGATAGGCTTTAACATGGTTGCGCACAAGGCGGGGGTTAAAATTAACGCGACAATAACCGACAGCACCATGGCAGAAACAATAGTAATGGAAAACTGTCGATAAATTACACCGGTAGCCCCCTCAAAAAAAGCCATAGGAATAAATACGGCAGATAAAACTAGCGTGATCCCCACCAAAGCACCTTGAATTTGTCCCATGGCTTTTTTAGTTGCCGCTTTGGGCGATAAGCCTTCTTCCTGCATCACTCGCTCAACATTTTCTACCACCACGATAGCATCATCCACCAACAGGCCAATCGCCAGCACAATGCCAAACATCGTGAGTGTATTGATCGAATAACCAAAGGCGTAGAGGATAGCAAAGGTACCCAGTAAAACGATTGGGACTGCAATTGTTGGGATCAGGGTTGCGCGGAAATTCTGCAAAAATAGATACATGACGAGAAAAACGAGGATAATGGCTTCAACGAGCGTGGTCACCACGCCTTTAATAGAGGTTTTTACAAAAGGGGTGGTATCGTACGGATGAACCACTTTTAAACCCGGCGGAAAAAATTGTTGCAGTTTATCTAATTCCTCTTTGACTGCTGCTGCCGTTTTTAATGCGTTAGCCCCAGTGGCTAATTTAATCCCTAAACTTGTCGCGGGTTTGCCGTTATAACGGATAATCATGTTATAACTTTCAGCACCAAGCTCAACAGTAGCGATATCTTTTAAACGTACCTGTGAACCATCAGGGTTGATTTTGAGTAAAATTTGGTTGAATTCTTCTGCTGAAGTGAGGCGAGTTTGAGAGATAATCGAAGCGTTAAGTTGTTGGCCTGGTACCGCAGGAGTAGCACCGAGCTGCCCCACTGCCACCTGATCATTTTGCGCTCGAATAGCATTAATGACCTCAACAGGCGTTAACTTAAACCTATTAAGTTTATTCGGATCCATCCAAATACGCATCGCGTTTTGTGCGCCAAAAAGCGGTGCATCACCGACACCCGATATTCGACTAATAGGATCTTTAATATTGGTGGCAATATAATCAGCAATTTCTTCTTGTTGCATGGAGCCATCTTCAGAAACAAAGCTGGGAAACATTAAATAAGCATCACTTGATTTTTCAACTTCAACACCTTGCTGTTGAACCTGTTGGGGCAGTAGCGGCATTGCCAACTGTAATTTATTTTGCACCTGTACTTGGGCGACATCCGGATCGGTACCAGGTTTAAATGTTAAAGAAATCTCTACATTACCTGAATAGTCACTACTAGAAGATAAATACAGCAGATTATCGATACCATTCATTTTTTGCTCGATAACTTGCGTCACTGTATTTTGTACGGTCGCCGCATCAGCCCCTTGATAATTGGCGGATATGCTAATGGTGGGGGGGGCTACAGTAGGATATTGTGCAATCGGTAATATCATTATTGCCGCACTTCCTACCAACATAATCATGATGGCAATAACCCAAGCGAAAATAGGGCGATCTATAAAAAAATTAGTCATGAATTATCGGCTCCTATTTAAGCTGAGACATCTGAATTTTTTTATACCCTTGCCTTTGAAGCCGCTGCGTTGTTGGCTGTGGGTGCTCGCCGAATCACGTAGTATGTCTACGCTCATCGGTCGGTCGCCCTGGCAGCCGAAGGCAACTTCAAAGACAAAGGGTATATTCATTGTGGAACTGTATCGGATGCCGGATGATCAATCTCCTGTCCCTTAACCTGAATACCCGGTTTTATTTTTTGTAAGCCGGTTAAAATAACGCGATCACCGGGTTGCAATCCTTCGGTAACCAACCATTTATCACCAATCGCTTGCCCTGTTGTCAGTTTACGTAACTCTACTTTGTTATCTTGGCCTATTACCATCGCGATGGCGTCACCACGAGGATCACGGGTAACTCCTTGTTGTGGTACCAGTAGCGCATCCGTTTTTATACCCTCATCCAAACGAGTCCGAACAAACATCCCCGGTAACAATGCTCCATTAGGATTTGGAAAAACAGCACGTAAAGTAATGGAATTGGTGCTTTGATCAACAGTGACATCAGAGAATTCTAGCGTGCCGGTAGCCGGATATTCTCTGCCATTTTCTAATAGCAGACGTACTCTGGCTTTGCCTGCTTCTTGTTTTAGTCTACCGGTTGCTAATTCTTCTTTCAGACGCAGAAATTGATCACTCGACTGCGTAACATCCACATACATAGGATCAAGTTGTTGGATGGTTGTCAATGGATTGGTTTGACCGCTGCTGACCAATGCCCCTTCAGTGACCAATGATTTACCACTACGCCCCGAAATGGGTGAATTCACTTTGGTATAGGCTAAATTAATGCGCGCTGTTTCCAACTTTGCTTTCGCACTCATCACTTCTGCATTCGCTTGGGTCAATGCAGATGAAGCCTCATCGTATTCTTGTTTACTGACATAATGTGTTTTTAACAGTGGTTTATAGCGATTTAATTTCATACCGGCGATTTCGGCACTGGCCTGTGCTTTTGCTAAATCACCCTTGGCGCTGTTATAAGCAGCATGATAGGGGGCAGGATCAATTTGATACAGTGAGCTGCCAGTAGTGACATTACTGCCTTCTGTGTAATTACGTTTCAGGATAATACCACTTACCTGTGGGCGAACTTCCGCTACCAAGGATGCGGCTGTACGACCTGGAAGCTCAGTGGTGACATTGATGGATTGTGCTGCTAGGGTCACGATTCCCACTTCAACCAAGGGTCGTGAAGCCGCCTTTTGTGAACTATCTTTATCATTACAGCCTACAATGACGACACTGCTTAAAAGTATTAGCATTGGAACCAGAGGTATTAACCCTTTTTTTTTGCTCATAAATAAACCTCAAGCATTCTATTGCCAATAAATTAATGGATGGTAAATGCTTAAAACCTGTTTGATAGCGCTAGTGCTCTTATTAATGGTATCTCAATTAGAATCACATTATAGCTAAAGTTATTATAACTACAGCTATATTGTAGCTATAATCCTTTGCCTTTGAAGCTGTCATGTTGTTGGCTGCGGGTGTTCGCCCGACTCACGTATAGCCAAACACCTAGCGGCAACTTGAAGGACTGTGGGTATAAATCAAAACCTAGCTTGTTTTTCTTCTCGCTTGTCACCCCCTGATTTTTTCCTTTTCGCATTTGATGATAAACGTCTATTCAACAAAAAATTAATGTTGATGATGCCCTTGCTCATCAGTATTTTCACTTCTATGCTTCTCTATAGGCTGGGATTTCATTAAGGAATCACTAATGCTACCTATCAGCTCGTCAGAGCCGTCTGCGATCAACCCTTTTGCTCAGTTGCGTTATAGTAAACGTGCGCCAATATTCATAGTAGACAGTGAGCAAGCGATGACTTTCACTGAGAAATTGGATCAAAATATTAATGACTGGTGTCTTTCTCCGGAAGAAAAGGACGCTACTGCCTATCAAGCAGCTTGGAATGAAAGAATAAATACCAGTCATCACCTTCTTAATAATCAAAAAATTTATTTTTTTTCAGGTTTGTATGCCTCTGAACAGATACGCTTTTACGTCTATAAAATTAATGATGAAACCCCGGCTGGCATGATGATCACATCTTGTTTTTATGAGGGGTACCTAACAATCGAACGCTTGGTAACGCATCCAGGTTCAATGGGGTGTGGAGGGGCTTTAATAGAAGAAGCCGTCAGATATTCTGAAATGCAAGGTTATCACGGTGTGGTTAAATTAATCGCGGTTGATGACAAAGCAGCACTTTGTTATCTAGCGTTAGGATTTAAAGAGGAAAAAGAAGAAGAGGAAGATGAGGTACTGCTGCTAAAGCTTGACCCTAATACCAATGAACATTGGGAAAAAAATAAAGAAAATGATAATAAGTGGTCTTTGAAGAAATATATCACTACATTCTATTTGGAAAATGTGTTTAAAGAAGTTGCTGGCGAATAAAAGGATATTAGTATGAAATGGCATATTTTTATTATGACGGTTTTAATGGTGTGCAGTCATTCCTTGTTGGCACAAAGCGATAAAGTTGATATGCGCGTCATTCTTTTAGGAACCTCTGGGCCAGAAATGTCACCTGATCGTTCAGGATACGCAACATTGATTGAGGTGGGAGGAAAAAAATTATTGTTTGATGCGGGTCGTGGCGTGTTGCAACGGCTTTATGAATCGGAAGTAGATATTAAAAAAGTGACTACTGTTTTTTTAACCCATCTTCATAATGATCATATCGAAGGATTAGCTAGCCTTTGGATCACGCCTTGGTTTTTGTTGGGGCGAACGGAGCAGATGAAAATATGGGGTCCTGTCGGCACATTGAAAATGCGCGATGGTATGCGAACTATGTATGGTCATGATGTACAAAATCGTTCAGATGAACATAATAAAAAAGAATCACTGGATCTCAAGGTTATAGAAATTGAAAATCCCAAAGAAAATGTTTGTCCAAAAAAGGGCGACCCGATAAGTCTAGGACAAGAGCTTTACAAAGAAAAAGATAATACGCCAGCAGCGCATGAAATTAAGGTAACCGCATTTCCGGTGTGTCATGCCGATGGTAATCCTGCTTTTGGATATAGTATTACTTACAACAATAGAAAAGTGGTTTTGTCAGGAGATACTACCTACTCGCGTAATGTTGTGCATCACGGTATGAACGCTGATTTAATTGTTCATAATGTGATCGCAACCGGTAAAGATTTTTCCCATACACCAGAAATGCAGATCATTTTGGGAAAATTAACGACCCCGGAACAGGCGGCCGACGTTTTTAAAGAAGCCAAACCGAAAATGGCGGTATTCTCTCATATTGTTAAAAAAGGACTTCCTGGCGCGGAGGGCGATAAAGAAATAATGAAGAGGACACAAGAAACCTATAAAGGTCCTCTTGAAATGGGTGTTGATCGGATGATCATTGACATTGGTAGTCAAGTGAGAGTAATCAAACCCAAGGTAATCTCTGATTTAACTGATCTTGATTTTAAGAAGCATCCTGATAAATGAGGGTCATGTTAATTCGAGAGAAAGTCGATGCGACAAAACCGCTAATCCGCTACTGTTTGTAGCAGTGAATCAGTAACAGGGAGCAGAATATTGTCAGTTTGGTCGCTGTCAAACATTTCTGCTCCTCCCGTTTTTTCACTGTAATATGCCGCCAATTTTTTCGCTGTTGTGTATTGGTTGTGAAAGATAAATTGTACTTTTCTAGCCATCTCGTCATCTTCACTGTCTATAAACACACCAACCACCACCAGTAGTTTATCATCAACAAACATTCTCAAATCATTCTGTTCTCGGGTGATAAGTACCTTGGAAAAATCAGTGCTATCGGGGAACTGGCAATATATTTTCTTCTGGTTGTTAGTGGTAATGTTACAAATATAAATCACTGTGTAATGAAATAAGGTTGGATTAAACGTAAAGCTCATGTGTTGCTGATCGTCGGTCATGATCACTAATAAAGCCGGTACGTCAATTTCTACATGTGCTTGCTCAGTGAGCCTGAGTACATGATCTGCCTTTAATACCAGCAAATTATCCAAGCGTTGGTAATTGGGGCTCTGGTCTGGAAAAGTGATACGGCCACCGTTATCATAAATTTTAAGTAATAGCTGGCTTGAAAATCTGCTAGCAGCACGGATAAACCAGGCCGATCTGTCCCATTTGTTAAAACCAAGATAACGATATAGTCGATCAGCATCATGGATAATAAATAATTTTTGACTAGCGGGGTGATACCAGCCTCGATGCTGATTTCTACAATTCATTGGTATCACTTCGGGAACGCTATAATAATGGCAGAGCGTGCTAAGATCTTGTTTTAATTTTGTGATGTCTAATATTTCGTTTTGATGATAACCATCAATAAAGTTATCGGTGGCGGATAATAATAGCGTATCAAACCCGTTAGCTTGCTTGCGGATATAAAAAATCAATCCACCTTCAGTAATCGCCTTTATATCGCCATTATCCTGCGGAATAATGTAAGTTAAAAATTTATCTTTTTCCGCTAATACGTTGCCCATACTCTGTACGATCAGATGGGGAATTAGCGCTTTATGAGCCAATAGATTGCCGCTAAAAATAGCCGCTAATTGATCCGGCTCCAGGGTAGGTATGTAGCCCAGCGTTTTTTTCCCGGCAGTATTTTCTGCGGAGAGCCAGGCTCCTTGCTGGCCGTTAACCTCATGTGCGATACCCAGATAGCGCAGTTTTTGCCAATGACTACTTTGGCAAAGAACAAATTGTTCTCCATCACATTGATACCAGGCGTGCAGTGGTTTCCCTTCCTCACCCATGAGCAAGCCAAACAGGGTAAGATTTGCTTCTACCTTAATCGCTTTTTTTTGTCCGGCGGGCAGTGCTGAAACACCATGTAGCCGCTCTTGCAGTGTTCTTACGTAATGTTGCAGCGCTATTGGCCAGTTTATTTGCTGTTCGAGCCATATTTTTCTTACCCCGACCAGGGTAAGAGAATCACTATCAGATAGACGATAGATTAGCCCATCTCTCATGCTGAGCAGTGTATCCTGAATGTTGAATACCTGTTGGTTATTCAAGCCGAAATCACTCAGAGCTATTTCGCTAGCATCATAATTGTCTTGTTGCACATACAATTTAATATTTTGATAATGGTTCGCTGGTGGAATGAGGTACCAAAAGTAATAGTGACTATGGTTATCACTGCTATTTTCTACCGGCGCTTTTCCCGCCGGCTTGATAAGATAATCGACATTATTCATGGTACTGGTATCTATCTTGGCAGAAATTTTTTCATTTACGTCATAGCTTTCACTCAGTACCGGCCATATTAGCTGATGACTAAAGGATCCTATGAGTTGATCGCCTCCCGACAAGAATTGCGGTTTTTTGATGGATAACAGAGCTGTATTGGGTAAGCGGATTGGGGAAAGATGTTTATACAACAACTGTGGGGTGGCATCGTCAAGCAGGGGATTAATATTCAACATGGGATCAATGTTATCTCTGCCACCTTGTCTGACGATAAGATCGGTTAACACCCGAAAATTTTTCTCCGTTGATAGCGCATTTAGCACATTTTCTGGCAAGCCGCTGGCCTGAGTGAGCTGTAAGCTGTTATCAATATCAGCGGTATCAATCAGATAATCAAGCAAAGCTTGAACTGTGCGGGGAGGATGAGAGTCAGAGCCTGGACTGAGATAACTGTATTGCTGCTGAAAGCGAATAGTGCCAGGAGAAACTTGCCAATTGATCAGCGTTGACGGAGATTTATATTTATACTGTTCTGTCTGCATATTACTGTTTTGTGTATCAAGCAGATGACTCATATAGATTTTGATCAGCCGTTGCCAATTGAAGCGCTCTGGCAGAGATTTATTTTGTTCTATCTCCTGTTCTATCTGCGTATTCATTACTTTTATATTCATTTTATGATTGATAGGCAGGTAGATCTTTATCAGCTCTTTAGTATAAAAATCAGATACCCAGCAGATATTATGATAAGTATAAATATTGGCTTTTGTGGTTTGATCTGCCGGCTGATTATGATCAATCTCATGCGGAATAATGACTGAGACATTTCCCTTATACCAGGCATATTTTTCATTGGTAAATAATAACTCAACATGAGTGCGTTTCGTTTTATGCGTAAAAAGTGTATTGTCATCGGTTTTGGTATAAATAAAATCGTTCTGCCTTAAAGAATAAAAACAGGCTTGACTTTGCTCTTCTTCAATCGGATGAAAATTATTTATTCGCAGTAGTTTAATAACTTCTTTCAGGCCTTTGGTATATTCAGCCAGATATTTTTTTACCGTTCTCTGATTTTTATTAGCAATAATTCTATTATCTAGTAGGGTTTGTACATTAACCTGTAACGGAATTATACTTAGGTTTTGTTTATCTATTTCCAATAGACCGGTGGCAAGTTGAATAATAAGCTGCGTATTCTTGATGTCAGTAATAGTAATTTTAATTGTTTCCGTTTTTTTGTCCGGAGAATGACGCTGGAAATTTAATACTGAATCCGTCAAGGTGACTTGCATACCGGATAAATGGCTGGCAGAAATCACCCACTTTACTTTATTATTACTGCATTTTATCCTGAGGTCTGCTTGTGCTTTATTTAATCCTAACACCACAACCGCATCGCCTGTTTCTGGTGCGAAAAGCGTATAATACAAATACCCTTTGTATAGGCTATGTTCTACTTGCTGATCTTCACTAACACCTGGCGCAATGAGTTTGTAATCACCATTTCCTAATAAAATATCTATTGTTGTCCAGCTATAATTAAATATTATTTTGGTTATTACTCTCCAGACCGATGTTATCGATGCGCTTGTTTTTATCTGTTCTGCAAATATAAATCCGGGATCTTTTTGTGCAAACTGGCGCAGGGTTTTAAATTCAGGCAATGTTTGTAAAACAGGAAATAATACGGAGTCATAAATAGGTTCCATGCTGGCTCTCGGTGTCACAGGTAAGACAAACCGGTTTAAATTGGGATTGTCTTGTAGAACAGTGATGGTTTTTTCTTCTTCTATGCCTGTTAATTTATGTAAATTAATATAGGTATCCAGATCGGTAGGAATACCGGCTTTTTCCATTTTTCGTATTTGTTGACCATGCCTATCGAACAATACGGTAGGATTATTGCGTCTTCGTAGATCTATTCGGCGGATGACAACGCCTTCGACTGGGAGTAAAACCCCTTGTTCAAGGCTAAATCCTCCCTGTTGCCACCCCTCATTCATACGATTGAAATAGTGACCCCAAGTGTGTATGTTTTCTCTATTTTTTAATGAATTCTCTGTCTTATGCGGTATAAATCGACTGAGTGCAGTCAGCATAATGTTAGTTATGGATAGCATTACCGTTGCAATATTGCCGGCGATGCTAAAAGCGGTGTTCATGACATTATCGGTGATCTGTGTCATAGCACTATGATGTTTTTCTTGCTCTTTGGTTGCGATTAACTCATCAGTATTCAGTACAAAATTTTTTCTGGCTAATCCAGAAGCGATGACTTCGGTTTTTTTATTACTGGTTCTATCCATCATGTTAAAAAAACGGTTAACACTTTTCATTCTTGCTGGAATTTGACTGAGTTTACCCTCTCTAAATAATGTTAATTGTATATCAGTTGCGGTATCTGAAGTGTTGGATACATTGTTAATATCTATCGGAACAGATAGCGCGAAATAGATATCGAGCGCTTTTCTTAAATCAATAAATATTGGGCTAATATTATTAATGCCAATATCCATATCAGACCAAAATTTATATACTGATGCAGTAAAATCAGCTTTATTTCCTATATTATTAATATCAATTATTTTACTCAGGTGTTTAATTGGTAATTGCCCATTGCCAAATCGACAAAATTCCCGAATGGTTGCTGTCGATTTATCTAATAACGGGTTGATGTCGGTAAAAAATTTATTGGTTGTTTCTAATGTTTTTATTTCAATAAAATCGTTAATATTTAGATAGGGTATTCTGTATTTTTTTTCTTGTGGGTAGTATCGAATATCCGATAGTATCGCTATCCATTCATCGCCAAGTATACCTGCCATTTTTATTTTCTTAGCTGCGAATGATAGGATGTAAGGATAAATATTATTGATAATATAGCCCGATTTTGATTGCTTGATACGTTCTATATATTTAATCTTGCTATAATTGTCTTGTAATCTATTTATTTTAGTAGAAAAATTTTGTGTATTATAATCAATAAGATAAAAGGAATGATAATAAATAGAAATATTTTTAGGTAAAAGTTTAAGAAAGTTATTAATATCATAAATAGTCGAAGAAATTGTTGTGATATTTAATCCCGTGCTATTTTTTGTTATTTCTTGACGATTTAAAAAAATATAGTCATCAATATTTCCTAGATAAACGGCAGCAATAATGTCGCTCTTGCTGTACATCTTTTGCAATATTTTATTGATGTCCTGTGTGTTTCTATTTTTAGCCAAATCTATATGGTAAAAGGTAAACTGGTTGTGGCGTACCCGACTTTGTAGCCGCTCAAAAGCGATTTGAGGCGCATGGAATAGTTTGTTGATCAAAGATTTCAATGCTAATTTTCCGTTGGAAAGATTCAGTGAATCAAACCAGTCGGTATAATTTTTCTTTAATAATGAGCTGGCTAACGCCTCCATCAGGAGCGCTATCTTAGCGAGTTGGCGATCAAAAATAATGATTTCTCCTCCTCCTCCCCCCATAGCAACGAGTAATACCATGCTATCGGCAGACATTAACAGCGCGCCTTGTTGCCCGCTGTGCAACAGCGCCTGGGCGGTGTCTTCATGAATCCAGCAGGCGGATAGCTTTTTCTGATTAATGATCGGTGTCTTAGTGATGTAACCGAGTGTAAAGGGCTCTGGCTGGAAGGCAGTAACGATTTTATTGGGATCAATAAGGTACTTTTCTAAGGGGTGAGAGAGTAACGTTTTTTGATCATCTTCTTGATTATTACTGATGATGATTTTTTTGTCGCCAGGTTGTGTCAAATTCCATGTCATGCCTGATGATGTTGCTGTACCTGTCCATTTCAAGCCAATGGTATCAACAGTAATGAGTTTTTCCTGGATTATTGTGCGTTTTATTTCCACTTCTTTTTCAGTAAGAACAGCACAAAAATCGACAATAAAACGGGGTAGCTGAAAAATTTCGCCGGGCTGCTTAATATCTTCTTCTAAAAATTTAACGGTTTCGGTAAATTCAACGGTTGAAAACCCAGTAGCCATCAGGCTCAATTGTGTAATGATGTCATGGCTTCTTAATAGTGGTTGATTAATGAATAGCGGTTTATGAAGCAGTAAATTAGCGATTATTTCCCCATCGATGCTGGATTCGCCGCTGTTGTTCTCCATTCGATTATCCACCAAAATAATTCTTTTTTTTCGGTGGTCGCCAAGATATTCAGTGCCAGCAACTTTGGCTAATTGTTGTTTGAGGGGATCATAGCGATACCAAATACTCAACAGAGGATTTTGCTGATAGAGGAAATTGGCAGCTGCTAGCGCCGCCGGGTTGGCGTAGAGCTGGATAATGTATTGCTGATCGTAGCACGGGCGGTTAATTAGCAGGCTGTAGTCGCGCATTACCCCTGATAAGCGTGATTGATAAATTTCTTCAGTTAAAAAGAACACATTGATAAAAGGCTGCTCGGATGCCATGAGTGTTTTAGTGCGTTCAATCTCGACCTGATTATACAAATCGGCACAAGCATAATCATAAGCACGGATCCCGGTCAATTCATCGCTTGAGCGAGCATGTTGCCCCTTGTGGGCAATATTATCATCGCGATACTGAACCAATACACTCGCATCAAATCGCAACGATAATTCCATTAGTCGTTGCTTGTGTCAACGCTACTTTAGATTGACCACTTTTTGCTACTTTAAAATGTCCAGTTTTTGCTAATTTTCCTGTTGGGTTTCTATTCCAGGCGCCTGGATAATATCAGTCGTTTTTATAGGCAACATGCCTGCTTTGCGTTTATTTTTGAGTCGATAGCTTTCTCCTTTAATATTCAATGTGGTTGAATGATGTAAAAGCCTGTCTAAAATCGCAGTTGCTAAAATGTGATCACCGAATACGTCCCCCCAATCAGTAAAACTTTTATTTGATGTGAGAATGATGCTCGCCTTTTCATAACGACGGCTCAATAACCTGAAAAATAGGCTAGCTTCTTCGCGATTCATCGGTAAATACCCGATTTCATCCAGTATTAATACCCTGGCATAGCACAGTTGCTGAAGTTGGCGTTCCAGACGGTTTTCTTGCTTTGCCTTCATTAAGGTACAGCAGAGTCTATCCAGAGGCATAAACAATACCCGATGCCCAGCTGTAGCTGCCTTGACAGCCAGCGCTATCGCCAAATGCGTTTTCCCTACCCCAGGTGGGCCTAACAAAATGACGTTTTCATGATGTTCGACAAACCTCAGCCCCGCCAGCTCGCGGATAATTTTCCTGTCTATACTTGGTTGGAAAGTAAAGTCAAATTGCTCCAAGGTTTTTATCCACGGCAAACGTGCTTGTTTTAACCGCGATTCCAAGCCTTTTTGGTGACGCCCGTTCCATTCCTGGGCTAATGCCTGCTGGAGAAATTCACGGTAGTTCAGTGCTTTCTTGGTGGCTTCTTCACATAAACTCTCCAACGCATCGCCCAGGTAATCCATTTTTAACCGTATCAACAAGTTTTCCATTTCCATCAGAGTAGCTCCTCATACACACTGAGCGAACGAGACGCTACTCGATTGACCTGTTGCCAAAGGGCTTGATGATGTTCTGGCACCTTTTGCCAGCCCTGCGTTACCTCCTGCAAGAGATGCGTCGCGAGCAGTTGCTCATCGCCGTAAATACGTAGCGTATTATCTAAACCGATACGAATATTAACCGCACGACCACACCAGAATGAAGGCACGCTATAGCGATTACCTCTGACATCGATATAGCTGTCCCATGCCACTTGTCGTAGGTCGAAGTAGCTGGTATCGAAATCAGTCGCAGGGAGTGGCATCAAGGCTATTTTTTCCTCAGCAAAACGATTTTCCGGTGTCTGCTTGAATTGACGAAGATGACGCTGGTCTGCCACTTTCGCCAGCCACATCGCTAGCAGTTGATTAACATGAGCGAAACTCTCAAACTGACGGTAGCGAGTGAAAAAATTGTGTTTAACATAGCCCACCATCCGTTCGGTTTTGCCTTTCGTTTGCGGTCGATAAGGCTTACAGGCGCGAGGGCTAAACCCATAGTGATTAGCCAGTTGCAGGAAGCCCGCATTGAACTCGATGTGGCCATTTTGTCCATGTTTGATAACAGCGGCTTTTTGGTTATCTACCAAGACATTTTTTACGCTGCCACCGAAGTAATTGAAGCTGCGAACCAGCGATTCATACGTGTGCTCAGCATCTTGCTTAGGGGCAGCAAAGACATGAAAGCGACGCGAAAAACCGAGCGTATTAACGGCAAAATTAACCGTACAGGCAGAGCCTGCCACCTCAACGATGATTTCTCCCCAATCGTGTTGAAGTTGATAACCGGGGAGGGTTTCAAAGCGTACCGTGTTTTTCGAGGCCCTGAGCGGACGTTTGGGATGTATATAACGTCGGAGCATCGCACTCCCACCCCGGTAGCCTTTTTCACGGATTTCCTCAAAAATAACCGCCGCATTCCAAACCTGTTCACTCAACCTTGAATCGATGTAGTCTTTAAAGGGCTCGAGTTTAGCAACCTGTTTTTTACCGCGTTTTGCTGTTGGCGGCGCAGGATAGCTAATGTGCCGTCTCACCGTTTTTTCTGAACACCCTATCTGATGGGCAATATCAACAATAAATGCCCCCTGTTGATGGCGTTGTTTTATCATGTAGTGGTCCTCTCTTCTTAGCATGCTTATTTCCCTCATGGCTTTGTCACCACAAAGGAAACTGCATTCTGGCTTGAGTGGACAAATTAAATTAGCAATTTACGGTCTTTTATCATTAGCGCTGACAGCTTGAGTGCGGCTTGAGCGAATTCAGGTTGCCATTCGATCAGGGTTAACCGGTCAATGCTATAAAGGCTATGCTTAATGAGTAAATGACCTTTATTGAGATTGTCTAACATCTTTTTGATGCATAAACTATCCTTTTTCGCGACCACAGCCCGGTTATAGCCAGTGTCATATTGACATTGGAAATAGGGATCCACTTTTAATTCGTTAAGCGATTTGAAGAGAGGAATATTTTGTTCATGCGCTCTGGCCAGCACATCTTTTATCTTATTGACAAAAAGAGGTTCAACAAATTGCTCGCCTTCAACCTCTGAGGCTACCGGCACCCTCCCCGTTTGTTTCTGCTGATCTAAAATAATATTGACAATGCGCCGTTGACTTTCAGCGCCCTCTGGGTCTTCCGCGGTGCTGTCGATAAATTCGCTAAATAACGTTGTATTTATTGCGGGTAACAGGTCGGTATGCAAACAAATACCGCCATATTCTTGCAGTATCAACAGGCGACAAATATCGCTGGCGGCGGCTAGGTTGCCGCGTAACGCCAACTCTTTAATATACCATTCACTTTCTTTTTTATCTGGCGGTATTTGTATGCTATCTGTATCCGGTACAAGATCAAAGACAGTTTCAGGCGAGATATCAGGTAAAAGTTGCGATAAGTTGCGTAGGTTTAATCGATAAATTTTGGCTGTAGGATTGCGGCTTTGTAGCTCACTCAAGGCATCATCAATGCTTTTTTCATTTTTTAGTTTGATTTGTTTCAGTTCATCTTTTGTCGCTAAATTTTTATTTTGTAGAAATTCTGAGATGGCTTGATCAAAACTAAAAAAATCGGTCTCCATAGCGGTTTTAATGGTTTCATAAGCCTGATTTTGCTCTATGATCCTGTTTTCTTTAGACAAGGAATAAAGCTCACCTGTGCCGATAGTGAGCGCAGTAAGTGCTGCTTTACTCGCCTCGTTCTGTAAACGCAGTGCCAGCTCCCAAGCTAAAGTAGCTGTATTATCAACCCAGATATTTATTTCATAATCCGGATTATGTTTTATCCACAGATCGATGTATTGTTGTTGTATTTCCGTTATTTTTATCAGGCAGATAAAGTGTATTTTTTTATCTACGGTTTCTTTAATTGCTTCAATCCGTAAATCGAACACATCAATTAATTTATTTTTTTTTATTATTTTATTTTTTTCATCGATAAATATATCGGAACTTTCTTTCAATGAATCAAGAAGCTGTAGCAATAATAACATCTCTTCTGCGGTGGTTTGCTCAGGTGTCAGATTTTCATAGCAGCTCTTGAGGTTAATAAATTGTTTATAAAATATATTCTGTTGATAATAGTCATTGTTGGTATGAATGTTTCTTAGAAGGCTGATAACGAATGCGCGTTGAGCAGTTTGGTCAAGTGTGCGCTCTACATCAAATTCAAATGTCATAATCAATTTCCCTATTAATTAGCATAAATGTTGGTTTGTAATAGCCAACGCCGCCGTAACTTGAAAGGCGAAGGGTATATAGCCGAATCAGTTTAATTTGATTCAAGGCGGAGGGGATAGTAAGCAAGGAAGAAAGTAAAAGAAGGGTTGGGTGCTTAAAAAGACGCTGAAAAGTAAGTAGAGAAAGGGTTGGGTGCTCAAGCGTCGTATGTCTTTCACCGAAAAGGCGGGGCGTGAACCCCGCCTCGCGGTTAGCTCTTAAATTCGTAGTTCAGGAACACCGCTATCTCCGTGTTACCTTGTTTGATACGTAATTCACACAGTGAATCGCGCATCAGCAAGGTGAAAAGTAAGATTGTGATACAAATCACAATTAAACCGGATAACGCGAATTTTCGCGGCATTCTGACCTCCGATTGCATTTCTGCAGTTAAGAGGCTACCATAATGGTGTGTAGTCATAACGGAACCTCGGGTTAATTAAAAAAATAACTCGGGGTTTTTGTCTTTCTGTCCGTCACGACTGCTCGAGACAGAAAGCCTCAAGCACCCAAACTCATCTTAACAGAATTCTTTTTCAGTACCATCTTCTCCTTCCCAGTGACAACTTCCACCCTATTAGGCGAGGTGCCCCAATAGATTAAGTCAGACGAATAGGCTCTGGTAGGGTTCTATCGCATTAATTGAGGTTGCAGAAGGTAAATATAGGATTTATTACGAAGTGAGAGGTCTATACCCTTCGCCTTTCAAGTTACGGCTTTGTTGTCTGCGGGTGCTCGCCGAATCACGTAGTCTGTCTACGCTCATCGGCCTCACACCTTGGCCGCCTTGCCGTAACTCGAAATTCATTGGATATATACGCTGGATGAAGTTACAACAAACCAAATTGTGGCGCAGTCTACGCCAACTGTATGCAAAATACAAGGTCAATCAGGGGCGTATGAAACAGCGAATCGACTTAAGGATCGGGCATTTTTGTACACTCGCAGCCAACAACACGGCAGCTTCAAAGGCGAAGGGAGTAAATGGCAAAATAGTTCGTATCTACTAAGCTCATCAATGGAAAAGTAGGCGGAGTGCTATAAATTAAAATTGTCGGTCAGACAAAAGAGGATCATCATGGAACAAACGATTAACCCAATAAATGAATTTAAAAAAGGGATTGATGTTTCACACTTTCAAGGAAATATCGATTGGTCGCGGGTAGCGGCCAGCGGTATTTGTTATGGCATGGCTAAAATGAGCGAAGGCGCAACCTATACAGATGAGCGCTTTGTAACGAATTTTAAAGGGATGAAAAGCCAGGGTATCGCCGCCGGGGGGTATCATTATTTCCGGGCTTTAAGCAGCTCGGCACAACAGCAACGGGACAACATCCACGCCAGATTGAATGACAGTGGATTTGACCTTACCCAAGATAGGCTGGCAATAGATGTAGAAGCAGGGGGAAATGAAGGCGCGACACCCGATCAAATGGCGGATAATTTATATGAATTGGTCAATTTGCTGAAAGACTCGCTGCTTAATGGTCGTTTTCCTTACATTTATACTTCTCCCAGCGTTTGGACTGAAAAAGTGGCGTGGAAAAAATATGATTTCAGTGGCTGTCCTCTTTGGATTGCTCATTGGAGTGCGACTGAACCGAAGGTTCCGGATACCTGGAAAGATAAAAGTTGGTGTTGGTGGCAGCATAGTAGTAAAGGAAAGGTTGAAGGGATAGTTGGTAGCGTGGATCTCGATTGGATTAAATCTTAGAGCTTGTTCGAAATCTCTTGTACTCGCTGATATACCCTTCGCCTTTCAAGTTACGGCTTTGTTGTCTGCGGGTGCTCGCCGAATCACGTAGTATGTCTACGCTCATCGGTCGGTCGCCCTTGCCGCCTTGCCGTAACTCGAAATTCATTGGGTATACTTCGTTAAAAACGAGCTCAAAATGCGCATTACTCTATGTAAACTGCGCTTTTTCGCCCGTTTTTTCCTCGTCTGAGCGTCGCTCAAGAAGATTTTGAATAGTCTCTCAGTTGAGGAATAAGATGAAAGCGTCCCTTTTCACCCCTACCCAAGCCGCTGAGTGGGGTCTGTTGATCGCTGATGTGATGAATGCTTACCAAGCAGGCGATCCTCATATTATGTGCCGCCAACCGTTGCCTGGCAGCCGCCTCGCAGCGAGCTGGCAGATCCAAGGTTGTCTGGTAGCCAATGATGCTTTTGGTTTAAGTGATGCTAACAGTTGGCGCTTTTATGGCGTATTAGCACAACAGGTGGAAACGAGCGAGTATGCCGTTGTGCTACGTGGTACGGCAAATATACAAGAGTGGATCGATAGCCTCAAATGTTGTTTGATTTCCCATCCTGCTCTAGAGGCGGGGAAAGTCGAAGAAGGGTTTTTTCGCCTGTACCAAAGCATGAGGTATCTTCCCCTGCGTCAAGACGGAAACGGGTTACTCTCAAATATTCCAGACAATGCGCCCAGTGCTGCCTCCGGGATTTATGATGCGGTGGATAAGCACCATTTGGTCATTACTGGCCATAGCTTGGGTGCTGCCTTGGGTACCTATTTAGCCTTTGATCTCGCTGATCGCTATTATAGTGATCAGCCTCAGGCGGCAACATTGAGCATGTGTTTGTTTGCCTCACCGCGTCCAGGTGACAAAGGCTTTGCTGATCGTTTTGAAGGGCTAATGGCTGACTGTTACTTAGTCTACAATTATGCACGCGATATCGTGCCGCATCTGCCCCCTTCCTTATTCGACTATTGTTCTCTCACTCAGGTTGTCGAGCTAACACCCCAAATGGCTCAAGCCGTTATTGCCGCCGATATTGCCTGTAACCACCATATTTTGTGCTATTGCGCGATGCTGGACTATAACTGTATTGAAAATTGGCATCTTCTTTTGGCGCGTACCGGAGATAACAACACTTGTATTTGTGGTTCTAATATTCAATAGAGCCATTAACTTTCCTTCTTGTTCTCTTTTTACCATCATTTATTACAGAGAGATATCCAAACGAAATTCAGCCAAGCTGATCACATGTACTATAATTTATCGCACGCTGGCTACAGACGGCGATAAGCGATTATGGCTCAGCGAAGGCGTCCATAAGGTTGGCATAAATGAGGTTTCCATTGGATCGCCAACGGATAATGCGCCCATCGCTTGGATCAGCCGTTGATAACCGTTATTTTCATTAAAAATGGGTTTGGTGCGTTCTGTTATATCCTCGCGGCTCAGTCGCGTTTCTCCTATTTTGATCAGCTGGATGCCATGAGATGAAGATAGGAAATGGTTTTTTACCCTAATACTGTTTTCGCCATCGGGCAGTTGTATCAGCAGATCATTTCCTTCCTGAGTAAACTGTAAGTCTTGTGCGCTAATATCGGCGAGAAGCTTCACTGTATTAGCGCCGTGGCTGTCCTCGATAACATCGTGGCCATCACCCAGCCGAAAAGTATAGGTGTCATCTCCTTGCCCACCCAGCAGCCAATCATCTCCCTTGCCTCCCAAAAGATAATCGTTTCCTTCCCCTGCATCGAGCCAATTATTGCCTTCCCCCCCAATGAGTTCGTCTTGCAGCGCGCCGCCGCGTAACCAATTATGGCTTTTTCCCGTATCGATAACTTTATTTTTATTCAAGCCACCAGCAATGTAGTGGTTTCCTGTTTGGCTCAGCAGTGGGGTGCCAATAACGGAAGACGGTGATCTTGTGTGTAGCGCGGTATTGTGTAGCGCGGTATTGTAATGATGGTCAGCGATTGCCTGCATCAGCGTTGCAATATTGTAACAGGCTCCCGCCACTTCCACTGTTGCCAGCAAAGTTCCCTGTGAGTTGAAGTAGTTGTTTAATGTTATCAGACCGGATTGCCTTCCCTCTCGCGCCGCAATAACGATATTAAGATGCTCCGCTTTTTTATATAACCAAAGATCAGCCAGGGTGATCCCCTCTAAACGTAACTGGTTTCTCCCCTCGCAGTCGGTTATTTCATCCTCGCCATCCCCTAAACGATAGAGGTAAGTATCATTACCGATACCACCAAACAGCCTGTCATTGTCTGTACCGCCATCAAGTATATCGTCACCATTGCCGCCAAATAAGATATCGTTGCCAGCGCCGCCATACAGGCGATCATGTCCAATGCCGCCGTCAAGCAGATCGTCTCCTGCCTCCCCTTCCAACCTGTCGTTACCCATACCGCCGAACAGGCGATCGTTTCCTTCTCCCCCATACAGATGGTCATTACCTGCTTCACCAAACAGACTGTCGTTACCGCTTAGCCCATATAAATGGTCGTCTCCTGCTCCGCCTTCTTGCCAATTGTCTTGCTCATCGCCCCTGATGTTGTTATTGGTTTCGTCTCCGACGGTGCGTGCAGTCGTCGCTAACAGATCATTGAGGCGATAATTTTGCTGCTCTAGCCGGATGATTTCTAGCTGATGATCGGCGGAAAGGAAGTGATTTTTCACCCTAATGATGTTTATTGCATTATTTTTATCGCCTGCCTTCGGCGCAATAACGATCTGTAAATCGTCGTATACTCGGAGCAATCTAACCTGCTGGCGCGTGATCCCAGCAAGTAACATCAATGTATCAACACCTTTTATGTCTTCGATCTCATCATCACCATCACCGTACTGATACAGGTAAAGATCGTTTCCTGTGCCGCCCGCTAAATGGTCGTTGCCTTTATGACCCTGCAATATATCGTCGCCCTCACCGCCATCCAGCCTATCGTTATCACTGCCGCCATAGAGCTTGTCATTGCCCTCACCGCCATAAAAGGTTTTTTTACCTTCAGGCAGCGCAGGCGCCTGTGGATTTTGTTTGGGATCCAGCATCGGATTGCCATTTGTATAGGGAACGACGCGGATTTCATCATCTCCCACCCCGCCATGGATTGTGCGATCACTCCGACTTTTGTCAGTAATGATGTCGTTGCCCCCTAGCGCGTCGAAGGTGTTATTGGGCAGCATCACCGCCCCCGATAACTCGAGGGTATCCTTGCCCTGTGTCGCTTGGATCGCTGATTTTTTTTGCCCAAGATAGGCCTGCCCCTGTTCGTCGATATCCAAGGCATAGTCATTGCCATAGCGGTCAACCACCACCAAATGTCGATAACGGCTAGCGGTAAAGAAGCGTTTGATCTTGATTTCAAGAATACCGAGCCGTTGATCAAGAGTGTTGGCACACAAAACCAAATCATCCCCCTCTCGACGCAACTGGTTTAATTGATCGATAGAAACCGAATGCAAAACAATGATATCGGGCGGAAGCTCAGCCTGATCAATCACATATTGTGTCGATCTGGGTTGGTAACGGGCATCATCGTTATCAATTGTCACCACACGGCGGTGTTTTGCATGATGGACAATATTATAGATATCTGTCCCTACCCCTCCTGTTAGTTTGTCGTCACCGTATAAACTGTTGAGAACATTGTTATGTTGATCACCGGTTATATCGTCATTGTGTTCGGTATCTTGCAGACGCAATTGTAGAAAAGGAGGGAGTATTCTTTCTGTGCCATTAACGGTGACGATGCCACGGCCGTTAAGCTGTTTTAGTTGCACCTGCTGCCCCGCCTCTAATGGCTGGTGGAAGAAATCCCGCTGGCTTTCATCCAATTGCGCCACGTATTCCACGGCAATCACTGGCAATCGCCAGCTTCCATCCACCGAGCGTTTGATCACTTTTGGCCAGCCTCGACCCGGCTCCCCCTGTGGATCATAGAGCACAAAGCCGTCAGAAGTACGTAAATTATAGTTAGTTAACAATTCAAGTTGCAGGCCATCAGCGGAAAGTTGATACGCATCCTGTAACAATAAGGTGGTGTGGCTGCCGTTTTTATTGGTCAATAGCCATTGTATTTGATAGCGCCCCTGCTCCTGCTCAACTAACAGGATCGACTCGATGTCATTAATAGCGAATTCCAGTTTTACCACGCTGTATTCTTGCTTTGCCTGCGCATTTTTATCAGATGAAGCGTCATCACGTACATAAACGGTGGCATCAATAGCCTGTAAATGCTGCTGAATAATATAGGTGTCTATGTCTATGCCGCCTTCTGCTCTGCCATTGGCCAATGCCAAAATATCATTGCCGGCAAGACCAAGCAGGATATCGCGCCCGCCCCCTTGTCCACTTAGGTAGTTAGCCTGATTATTGCCGGTGAAATAATCGTTGGATTGAAAGTGTCCGATGGCATTTTCAATGTTATGCAACCGAGCGACCCGCTGTTGACGACCCGGATCGAGGCGAATTTTTTCCCCTTCGATACGGCCGCTGACTTCATTTGCCAGTGAATTGATGGTTCCTTCTATCAAATCAATCTGATAACCCCAACCATTGACTGGTTTTCCGGCAAGAATGACTATATCGCCATCATCCGCTGGCGTAGCTTCGCCACCATTAAAGGTATTGATAGCCCCCTCTTGAGTGTGAGCACTTAAATAAAAGCGATCAGCCTGTTGGCCACCGATATAGCGTCCATTCGGCTGGGTCTTAAAGTGATTAGGGCGATTTTTATAGCCCTGTAGCTCGTCTTTTCCTCCTCGCAGATCCCATACCACCGCGGCATTCACGCGGCGGGAAGTAGGCGACAACGCCACCATGCTGACGCTGTGTAAGCCAGGGGGTTGATATTGACGTAAAAGCGTCTCTGACAGCGCACGGTATTTTTGTCGATAAAGTGTGTCATGCACCTGTTGGCGAATTTTTTCACGTGATTTTTTAAGCAGATTAGCGTAGTGCTCAGCGCGGACAGTGCGGTAAGTGGCTTTGATCTGCGCGCTTTCTGGCCGTTTTCTATAGCCATTAACGGCGTCACGATGGGCTTTAGCGCGGTTTTCTGCCTGATAATAGGCGGTTATTCGCGCCCGCTCCTCATCACCATGTGTTGGATTGTCACAGTGATCCTGATGTGAGAGGCATTCTTCAACCTGTGCTTGGTACCAAAGATTTACCAATCTCTCGGTCTCCGCAGCGTAATGCTGGTTGTAAAGGCGGCTAGTGGCTGCTGCCATTGATTCAGACTCAAATGCTAAACTGGCATACACCTTAGCATACAGCTCGGTCTCAATTTCAGCTTCAATGTCTTGCGGTTTCAGCGCCTTGGCATAGGCCACATGATGATAAGTTTGTGCGTATTCTTCCGCTTGATAGTGAATGTCATCGAGCTGATGTTGATAATCACGCTCCCAGCGCACAGCATTAAAAGTATCATCGACGTCTTGCAGTGCCATCGGTTGGAAATAGTATTTATCGCTTTTTTCAACCTCAAACGATATCAAAGCTGTGTCATATTGACGCTCAAAATTGACTTTAGCCCGCGCCATCTCTTCTTGTGTGCCTATTTTTATGGTATTGAAAAGATCGATAGGAAGCATGCCAGGCACATTCATGGTGCTTATCGGCACCATTTTCAATTTAAAATAATGATGCTGGCTATAATCAAAACGACCTCGGCTGTAAAAATAGAAAGCGCTTTCGGGATCGTCGAGCAGAGCATAGTAAGCCCGTTGCTGTAACCATCCGTCAAAATTGAATCGGTCTGTTGGACGTTGTACCGCCTCGGCATAACGCCTTTGTACATCAGCGGTAAATTCTTGCCACCAAAAATTGCGCCACCCATTGACCCATTTTTCTCCCGTACTCAGTGTGATCTTCTCTTCTAAGCGTTGAATGGCATTGACGGCAGAATGAATTTTCCCTACCGCCAGCAGCGCGGCACCGAGCACGATACCCGCGGGTCCCGCCGCCGCCGCGATGGCCGCACCACCGAATAAAAAAGCAGCGGTGACCGTCAGATTAACCACTGCGCCCGCCACGGCTAATCCGCCTTCAATATAAAGCTCTCGTCTGCGTGCGGGATCCTTCTCGTTGCTCGCCTTGGTGAATGCCTCTATTGCGGTATGAACATCAAACACCAAGCCACAGGCGCTTAAGGCAGCCCCTCCCCATTTGATTAGTCCGAGTTTCAAGCCATTTATCGTTCCCCCTTTTGCCTGCTGCTGGGCAAAGGATCCTGCAACATGACTGAGGAAAGTTTGTAGCGGATCGGCCAGACCATTGTAGCCAAAACTTGCCCAAGCCCAATCTCGCTGATATTCCAGATCGCGCCGCTCTGCTGGCGTTAGTGCATCACTGGCTAAGCTTTCATGCAGCATTGATAGCCCCATAAGGCCATCGATGTAGCCAAAAATTTGTGATGCGTAGGACAAACGATGAATACCAATATTGAAACGCATCCAGCCAAGGCGCGCTTGATGATGGAGTGTCGACATCAATTGAGTATCAGTGGTAGCTTGTTGAGCACTACTGAGTTGCAGGTGACGGTCGATGATCTTCAGTAAACGCTGTGCTTCAACAGACAAACGCGAGCCCTGGCTGAGGGGCAATAGCGCATGATGAACGCCGCTTTCAATACGTTTGCGTAAGCGTTTTAACAAACCCAGTACGGTTTTTGCCACTTCGGTATCGGGTGAAAGATGAGTAAAAAAACGTAGCCAAGTAGATGAAATAAATTTTAATTTGCTAAACAGCTGCCAATCATTAAGGTGCTCAGGTGACAAGGGCTGCTCTGCGCCCATTTGGTTGAGCACCCTGATATCGGTAACGGTTAACGGCATTTGCACTGTAGGCACATAGCGATGCTGTCTGTGATCAAAGCTCAAACTGACTCTCGCATGACGTGCACTCAGCTCTGCCTTGCCACCTGATACCAAGTGTCGGTGCCCGATCCCTCGCTCCGCTTCTGCTGTGCTGATTTTGATTTCATCTGAGTAACCGACGATTTCAGCGGGGACTATGCCGCGTTTAGATAATTCAGGTGCCAAGTCAAACAAAAAGCCGCTTTCATGATTATCATTGACCAATGCACAGCTGATCAGGATCAGTTTATTGACCGCTTTATCGACAGCATATTGTGTTGCCAGTGTGCTACAGAGCTGTTTTGCTACTTCGGCTAATTCCGCCGCAGGGTATCCTGCCAGTGTAGTGTTATTGTGCGCATTATCTTTACCGCCGCGCCCATGCCCGACAAAAAACAGATCCAGCTCACCCGGTAAGTGCTGTGGGTCACCGTAGACTAAACGCAGTTTTCCTTGCACATCCCGCTGAAAAATTACTGTGTGTTTAGGATATTTACTGGCCAGATCACCGGCCGCGATCAGGCTGGCAGCGTCATTTTCCAATTGGATGATAACGCGATTTTTTTGCCTCCCCTCACCGTTGACATCTGTATTTTCTTGCTGCACCACAGGGATCGCCCAGCGATCGACCTCATCGCGTTGCAGCGAGTCAGGGGCACTAAGGCTGCCGCTTTCATCTAAAAATGCAGGCATCATGATTTGGTTAAACAGAGGGGTCAGCTGGGTTTGAATTTGTTCGGAGACACTATGAGAAAATTGAGATCCACCGCTAGCAAGAGGCTGCTGCCATGATGACCAGGTGCTACCATCGGCAAAATGGTAAATGGCTTTACCATAGATGCTGACTCCTTTACGACCCCTAATAAGAATATTGTCTTGCAGAAACAGGCTTTGCCCTTCCTGAGGAAAGGGGATTTGTAACTGCAAATGCACAAATGGGTTTTCTCCTCTTTCAATCTGCGTCATTTTAGCTGCGATAACATCGCCATTTTCCTGTATTAAATTAAATTTCTCTCCATGCACTACTGAAGAAACACGCACATCCCTTGCTTTTTTCACCGCACTGGCGGTGAGTAATAATTGAGGAAAATGTGCAGCACTGTTAATAACCTCTGTCAATGAGGGGAGATGTTTAAAGGGGTAGATTATCCGGGTCGCGCGAAATTGTTGAAGCGCGACATCTTCAGGAGTAGCAGGATTTAGCGGCGTATGGGCATGTTGGGCATAATCAGGAAACTCCAAATCTAGATTATCAACACCTGATATTTTCAATACAAAATCGTTTCTGCCCGCCGTCGGCGACAAATCATTTTGATAGACGAGCTGTGCGAGAAGCGTTTTGCCGGTCGCAGTCTGCACCGCCACTTTTTTGCCGATATCTTGCGCCATCAGACGCCGATTTAAACGCCAAACAGCGCCACTATGGGTATCGATACGTACCACACTGAGCGGTTCAATATCTGCCTTGAGTAAGGGTATGAAAGCGTTTTTAAGTATCTCGCTGGCTTGTTGATCAATGAGTTCTTTTAACTTGCCCTCTCTATATTGGCTATTATCAAAAATTTTCTGCTCTACAATCGTATCCAATGCCCTTTCTGTATTTGTGGTTAATCTGGGTAAAATAACCTCACGAATAACCCTATCAATTTCAGCTATCAGTTGCTCTGACTTTCCTTCGGAAAACGTCTGTGAATACATGAAGGTTTCTAACGATAGCGCGTTTGAATAGAAGGGTAGCAGGCCGGTGAGTTTCCTTACTGCCGCCGCGGCACTGAACGATGGAAGAAAAAGAGAATCAATTTTTGCTCGTAAAGCCTTTTTCAGCTCCAAATGATAAGCCGGCTGTAACAGTTCATCCAAGGGTAACATTTGGCTGATCCTTTCGCTCAAGGCACCATTTAGCACTGGAGAGGGGAGCGCAGGATGCCCTGACCCTGTGACGGTAGGTTGACCCGGCTTTATTTGGATTATGCCGTTTTCATCGGCTATATGAAAAGATACTGTGCTTCCGTCCGCTTTCAATAAGGTAAACATCCGACCAATGTCCTCTGTTGCCAGAGGCCGATTCATCGCCCAATGAGCATCACCTGGTACGGGTTTTGGCTGCAAAGGCGGCAGAGGTTCATTCAAGGCATAAGTCAATAATTTTGTAATAATGGCCTGGTGTAGATCGCCGTATATCATGGTGTTACTGGCGTCAAAGAGATACTCGTTTAGTGTGCGCTCTATGACCTGATCATTTAACCTGGGTAAAATGATCCGACTCAGCACCCTGGTTAGCCAAAATTGTAGGCTCTGTTTTTGCTCTGGTGAGGATAATATTTCCACTACAGGGGCTAACTCTGCTAACGCTGAAGCTGTTGCATTAGACGGCAATAAGCCGCGGATCATGTTAAGCGCTGATGTCAGATCGTTAATCGTCGGTTGGTTTATTTTTGACATGACAGCAGACTTAAGCTGTGCACGATAATCGGCTATCACAACGTCCAATTCCTGTTGTAACTGGTCGGTTATATAGCCGGTATCTTGCGGTGGTGTTAACCATTCACGGTTTGGCGAGCCGTCCGCAAAGGTGTAAATCACCCGCCCATAGCACCATTTACCATTGATAAGAGTGGGAATATTATCTTGTAGTGCCCTTTGCTGTTCTAAAAGGGCTCTGGATGTGGTTCCGGAGGTGCTTCTGGATGTGGTTTTCGGTATTTGCAACCTGATGAATGGGTTGTCTCCGTCGCTAATCGCGACGACTGTTGCTACTGTGCCATTTAACAGTTTCCATTTATCGTCGTGACGGGATATGGTTTTTTTTTCCATTGCCCGCGCTATTTTTCTTTCCCCTTCTGTGTGCACGCTTCTACGCCGAATTGGATAGTTTTCTAAGGGCGATTTAACCTGAAAAAAATACAACTGGCTGATGATGCCAGACAGCTCTAAATGAAAATATCCCCCTTGAGATTGAGCGGACAGACCGACGCCGGTTGTACTCGGCGCATTAAAATGTATGCGAGCAAATGCCGTAAGCCCTTCCAATAGCGGAATCTTTACCATGGTATCGATATCTGCCAGGCTAAGTGCTCTGTTCATTATCAAATCATTGCCTTTGCATTCTATAGTAAGCGGTATCGGCGGCTGTGTTAGGGCGGCTGTGAGTAAGCTATTCATCGCTGCCCTCACTTGTACCGCTATAAATTGATCGAAGTTTCTAAAGACATATTTTCCCTTGCGGAGAACATCCGATACTGTTTTTTTCACTAATTCATCGCTGATCCTGGGAAGTAAAATACGACAGATTTTTTCTGTTCTTTCCGATAGCGGTATTTTTTGCAACGCCGCTCGCCGTGGATCATCGAGTGGTAATATCATCGCTAAATGGGAAAAATTAATGTACTGGAGATAGTCGCCAATTTTGGCGATGATTTTCGGCTGCAAGGTATCAATCACTGTATCCATCAGCGTTAAATGCCGTGAGATCTCTGTTTTTAACGATCTCTCGGTATGGACAGGAAGCCTATGATGCTTAAAGGATAATTTTGATTGGTCAGGGAACAGATAGGAGATGCGGCCGTATTTTTCTTCTCCATGCCGTAACACCGGGATATTGTGTTGGAGTACCGCTTCATTGACATCGGCTCGGGAAGCAGCAACCCTCAGTTTTACCTGTGGCTCATCTCCTTCGCCAATGAAGATCACTTCTGTAACAGTGCCGTCGCTGAGAGTAAAGGTGTCACCGACTTTTTCTACTGACGCCTTTTTTTCACTTCTTTTAATCATGACGTCATACTGAACCTCACTGCCAAAAGGGGCACGGATGTGTTGTAAATGAAGGGTGTCGGTAGCGGGAAGGCCAAATATTTCTAATGTAAATTTTTGATCGGTATCATCAAAACCGACCTGAGCAAAGACAGGTTCGCCCTCCATCGTTGGAATTTTAACCATGCTGCCCACGTCTTCTTTACTAAAATAGCGATTTGCTTTCCAACTTGTGCCTTCGCGTTCTATCAATAGAGGGATAAGCGGCGAATTCAGTAATCTGCTGAAGGCGCTTCTTATGATCTTAGGAGCCTGATATCTTATCGAGGTATCATCAGTACCATACTGGTTAAGCTGTTGTGCCATCGCTAAGAGAAAAGCTTCGCTTAATCTTGGTAACAGAATGAACCTAATCACCTCGCCAAGCTTGGTGCGTATTTTAATTTCATTCTCTAAAGAGATCCTCAGATTGGGTTGCCATGGAATAGGAATGGCATCAGAACCCAATACAGGCTGATCCTGCTGAAGCGACGGTGTCGATAACAACATAAATAGGTTAACTTCTGGGATATCAGGTAGCAGCGCAGTGATGATTTCAGTGACCGAGCCGAGTGAGTGGGGTTGCTGTAAAATACTCATTAAAGTAGTAATGATAGGTTGTTGTAAAATACCCGTCAAAGTAGTAATGATATTTTGTTCAGCGGGGTTTGTTATCTGACTCGAACCTGCGATGGCCGCCACAGCTGAACCTGTTTTATTTGCATCTAGTTTTATTCTTTTTGCTGAAGGAACTAACGAATCTTGTACCATGATCTATTTATAAATGCATTCCCTTTGCGAAATACCTTTCACCTTGAATCACATTAAACTGATTCGGCTATACCCTTTGCCTTTCAAGTTACGTGTAGGTATAAACTTCCGCACGCTTTCCGCATTCATCCTTAAATTTGAAAGTTATTTTTAACATCAGAGTAATATAGTTTCTGATTTAGAACGTTGATGGTGATGGTTGAATGAGTACACTTTACATGTGACTCAGCTTTTTAAAAATCACGACCAAGGATAGCCAACATAAACCGCTGAATAGATTAAACAGATTAAAAGCACCAGCGTTACCCCATTGATAAGCTAGCTTAGACAACTCAATCCCTAGGGTAAATATCAGCATACTGAACATTCCTGCTGTGGCGGATACGGTACCTTTACTCACTTTGCTAGAAAATAAGGTCAATCGATACAAGCCAGCGTTGGTTAAACCAACACCAAAAGCATATAGGCTCAGCCCAAAGGTCATCCACAGATAACTGCAAGAAGAATAAAAAGTAGCGGTTGCCGCCAATAACAGCCCTACAATGATAGGGAATGCCCCGAATGTTAGCAGTTGGAAAATACTCTTTTTATCGGCTAAATATGCTAGTGCTAGGCTACCCATGATGAGTGCACTAAACACGGGTATTTGCAGCATGCCATATTTAAAGGTAGTCAGTCCCTCATCTTTAATTAAAATAATCGGTGATTGTGCAATCCATGTTAGTAATGGCAAACTGCCAAAACCGATGGCGAGGGCTCCACAGAGAAAGCGGCAGTTGCTGACAACCTGTTTATAATCATGCCACATAATGCTAAAAGAAAGCGGTGTGCCCTGTAAAGATGCCGTTTCTGGCATGGCGTACCACAGACCGATGAAAGCGATGGCAGCAGCCCCAGCAAAGATAACAAACATCCAGTGCCAGGAGATAAGCTGGATTAACACTGCGCCCGCCAATGGGCCGAAAAGCGGCGCAATTAATGCGGCATTTGCCATCAAAGCGGTGATCTTGATACAGGTTTTTTCTTCAAATGATTCTTGAATGGTGGCATAGCCTACAGCACCAATAAAACACAGCCCAATCCCTTGTAGAAAACGCATGACCATAAATTGCTCGATGGATGTGACCAGCAGTATCGCCAGACAGGTGACGATAAAAAACAACACACCGGCGAGCATGACTGGCCGCCGGCCTCGGCGATCTGATAGTGGACCTAGCAGCCATTGCAAAAACGCACCACCGGCCAGATAAGCGGTCATCGAAGTGGGAACCCATTTAACATCGGCATTAAAATTGGCTACTACTGCCAGCATGCCCGGTTGTATCATGTCGTTACCGATATAAACGGTAAATTCGAATAAAACTAAACAGCTAATGAACAGTAAAGCTTGGCGGTTTAAGCTTATGATGCCTGGAAACGTTTTTTGCATAGGATAATTTACAAGATAGTGATCGAGGCTTCTCGCCCATTTTTTCTCTATTTTAGCAGAGCTAAAAAAGTATCTGCCGTCACTATACCGTAAAAAAGGGCGCATTGATCTTCTTTTGTATCACATTACTTTTAGAGTTAACGCTAATTAAAGCTTCAGCCAATCCAGTTGTTCCATCTGAGGCAGGAAGCAGTGGTTAGGCTAGTGTCAATTCTAGCGCACCATCTAGCCAACAATGATTTAGCAATACGCTGGTGAATGCCTTCATTTCTCGTTTACTTGGTGAAGAATATGGATGCCTTGCAGCCTCTGCTCGAGTGTTAGTTGCTTTTCTACGCAGGAGAGATATTTATTGACGGATTGTTGATAATTTTAATGTTAATTATTAATACACAAAATTTACGATTAAATAAAAAAAAGAATATGCTCGACTTTAATGATTCTACGCAGAAATGTTATCTAACAAAGTATACCTCCCTTGCAACAGACACGGAGTCTAAAGTGAGAAGTAATTTGTTAATATCCCAAAAAATGTCTCAGAATAATCTAGGTATTTTGCAGAAATGGGTGAACGAATCATCTAATGGTTGCAATAACAATCGCAAAAACGTGGCATCACGAATTATAGAGTGTGAAGATAATGGTCTTTTGCATTTAACATTAACGGGATTACGCCTGGAAAAATTACCGCCTTATTTGCCACAAAATATAACAACTCTGGACATATCCGAGATGGGTTTGGAAAGTTTGGATGATTTGAGTAAATTAACACCTTGTCTAAAATGGTTAATTGTATCGCACAATAACCTTAAAACTGCACCTAGGGTAGAGAACTTGCCGTTAACATTAAACCTTCTGGATTTATCCTACAATTCCCAGCTTGTGTTACGTGAGGGGGAATCATTGGAAGCGTACAAATTATCGTTACAGCAGGGCACAAAGCTAGAAAGATTGTTTACCGCTGGTATTCTGTTGGAACAATCATCGATCGAGAACATTACCAAAAAACAAAAAACGGGATTATTGTCAAAAATGCACGGTCATGTTGCAGTGGTCAGTGCTTTTATTACTCGTTGTCTGACGAACCAAAAACTAGCCACTGGTTATCTTCCAAATAATAGAGCTGGAGAATTTAATGATGAATATATACGAGCCAGTGATGCTTTTGAACATTTGTTTGTTCGTATTGAGACAGTAGTAGATGCAAGTAGTTTAGAACATTTGAAAGAACTTGGTTGGCAAGGCAAATTTATTGTTACCTCTGATGGTAAATTGAGAATTGGAACCTTTAAACAGAAAGAAGGTGCTAATTTAAAAACCTTATCTCACCCATCTTTGTCAAGTATGGAAAATAATCAACCACTGCCTGTTGTGAGTGCTGGTTACATTGGGAGAAAAGAAAATGGTAATACATATATTACGCATATGTCTGGGCATTTTCTTCCTAATAAAAAGAGCCTAAATTATGCATCTAAAATTTTATTCGCATTAGGTGTGCCCCATCAGCAAGTCTCAGCTTTCGGATTTAAACATTTTAAACTCATTCATCAAAAAGTTTTTCCTCCTTTAAATTAAAGCCCTTTTATATTCCGGGAAGCTGAATCTATTAGTTTCTAGATAAATTAAACTGATTTGGCTATATACAGAAAAAACTAAAGGCTACGCCACATTTTTTTATTTTTATACTACCTTTTTAGTGTTGATGCTGTTTTAACCCAGTATAGTTGAGTTGGATTATTATGAAAAAAATCATTATGGCTTGTAGTGTTATGATGTTGGTGGGATGCACTGGCTTGGCACTGATCAACAACTTTGGCAGTGAACCTTTGGTCACTGCAGCGGCACAGGTCGGTGCCACCCAACAACAAATTTTGCAGGTGGCCGGGCAACCTCACAACCGTCAAGCTATCCGTAATGGTAGTGGCACCTGTTTTGATTATATGTTGCAAAAAGAAGGTCGCTCTACCGCTTTTTACGTCGCTTTCAATCCACAGGGCTTGGTAACGGCGCATGGTTTTACCACCTGTAACACCGCTGACCAGCAGGGGGGATTAAAAGCTGGTCAACCTAATCGCCAGGTTTATTACTGATATTTTGGGCGCTTTTCCAGCATAATAGTGAGGTGGGAATGTCAACGGGGCATTAGCCCCGTTGGTTTTATACCCTTCGCCTTTCAAGTTACGGCGGCGTTGGCAGCGATCACTCATGGTATTCACCGGTCGGTCGCTCTGGCCACCTAGCGGCAACTTCAAAAACGAAGGGTATAGTAACTATTTTTTGAACATATTATATTCTAGGTTCAATCAAACTATTTTGACCCAAGTCATGTATCGACGACAGTCTGTTAACCGCTCCTATTTCCCCTGCTTCTTCTTGAAATGAACTCATCGCCTGTGCTAAAGCGTCGGGTTGATCCCCGACTAAAGCGCGAGATTGACGATGGCTCCCCTCACCCCGGGAGATTTTTACTAACCAACTACGTCTGGTGGTGATATCAAAAATACCCTCGGCGATTTCACCTTTACGGTTGCTAAGGAGCAACGGCAGGTAGGGATCAGCGGTAAATGGTATTTGATCGGTAAAATGGGTGCGTAATGCTTGATTAATTTGGGCGAGGTTGATCGTCGTATCTAATTCCTCCTGGCTGTCAATCATCAGCGCCAGACCCCAGTGTTGCTGAGCCTCTGCCGTTATTGTGGCTGTGCCGGGAAGCGCAGGCAGCGATGTCAATTTTAACATCACTTTAGGATTGCCTTCAGTGTGTAAAAAAAGCGTCGTTTGATGATCTAAACCACGGATTTTTGTCCCAATCGGCGCAAATACTTTGGTGGGTATCGCAGGCAATGCGGATAAATCGATACCGCTTATCTCAGGTGGTATCGAGAGCGTGAGCGATGAGATAGGAAGACCGATATCAGTTTGACTGAGCGTCAACCATTCCTGACGTCGTTCTGTCGAGGGCGGCAAGACAGTTACCGCCAGACGAGGGAAATTGCTAGCATCGGTGGCGAAGGTGGTAAATTGATAATCGTCTTTTTGCCACGTCGCTTTACGGAAAAAACGGTTTCCTTCTGTATCCCAGGCCAGCTCTACATCCATAGGTATCATAGGGGCTTTGATGGATATCATCTGTTGATTTGACTGAGTATGAAGCGTATCCAGCAACGCCATCAAGGGTGCTTGCTCCTTGCCATTTTTTTCATCGAGGTAGATAGCTTTAAGTTGCTGATAGCGCGCATTTTGCGGCAAATCATGAAAATAGTGATAGTCAACACGGCTTTTTCTATTATTAAAGGGGTGGGCAACACCCACAACAGCGAGCTGTTGTTGCGTTGTATCGTATTCGATATGGGCAACGCTGGTGGTATGTTGAGGGGCAATAAGCAAAGGCAGGATATCCCCCTGACTATTATAAAAATGAGGATGAGCAACGGCACTACCCTCATCTATATTACTGATCGCTTGCCAACGCTGAGTGGCTAAATCTAATAATCCTTTTGCCATATCATCTTGCCCGACTCGGATAGCGATAGGTACCCGTTGATCAATAACAAATCGCGGATCATTGGCGAATTTGCTCTGGATAAACGCCAGAGTTTTGGTGAGATTGTCAGCCAATAACGCCTCCCTGCTCGCCGCTTCCAATCCGACATAAAATTTAGGCGTCTCCCCCCCTGGGCGTGCTGACGCTGTTAGCGTAAACGTTATCCCCGGTAGCTCGACGATACGCATCTGTAACGCAATATGACCTGGCAGCTCGCCGTCAATGTGCACCTTTTTATTATTCGCTAATTGCAGATCCCATCCGCTGTGACCCTTTGCTAACCTTAGTTGCGCGATATTGCCCTGTTGTAACGCCATACTGCTCGCCTGATCTTGCTCATTTAACTTTTGTACAGGAGTCTCAGCGGCTTCCATCTGTCAGCGCTAATGATAAAAGACCGTAAATTGCTAATTTAATTTGTCCACTCAAGCCAGAATGCAGTTTCCTTTGTGGTGACAAAGCCATGAGGGAAATAAGCATGCTAAGAAGAGAGGACCACTACATGATAAAACAACGCCATCAACAGGGGGCATTTATTGTTGATATTGCCCATCAGATAGGGTGTTCAGAAAAAACGGTGAGACGGCACATTAGCTATCCTGCGCCGCCAACAGCAAAACGCGGTAAAAAACAGGTTGCTAAACTCGAGCCCTTTAAAGACTACATCGATTCAAGGTTGAGTGAACAGGTTTGGAATGCGGCGGTTATTTTTGAGGAAATCCGTGAAAAAGGCTACCGGGGTGGGAGTGCGATGCTCCGACGTTATATACATCCCAAACGTCCGCTCAGGGCCTCGAAAAACACGGTACGCTTTGAAACCCTCCCCGGTTATCAACTTCAACACGATTGGGGAGAAATCATCGTTGAGGTGGCAGGCTCTGCCTGTACGGTTAATTTTGCCGTTAATACGCTCGGTTTTTCGCGTCGCTTTCATGTCTTTGCTGCCCCTAAGCAAGATGCTGAGCACACGTATGAATCGCTGGTTCGCAGCTTCAATTACTTCGGTGGCAGCGTAAAAAATGTCTTGGTAGATAACCAAAAAGCCGCTGTTATCAAACATGGACAAAATGGCCACATCGAGTTCAATGCGGGCTTCCTGCAACTGGCTAATCACTATGGGTTTAGCCCTCGCGCCTGTAAGCCTTATCGACCGCAAACGAAAGGCAAAACCGAACGGATGGTGGGCTATGTTAAACACAATTTTTTCACTCGCTACCGTCAGTTTGAGAGTTTCGCTCATGTTAATCAACTGCTAGCGATGTGGCTGGCGAAAGTGGCAGACCAGCGTCATCTTCGTCAATTCAAGCAGACACCGGAAAATCGTTTTGCTGAGGAAAAAATAGCCTTGATGCCACTCCCTGCGACTGATTTCGATACCAGCTACTTCGACCTACGACAAGTGGCATGGGACAGCTATATCGATGTCAGAGGTAATCGCTATAGCGTGCCTTCATTCTGGTGTGGTCGTGCGGTTAATATTCGTATCGGTTTAGATAATACGCTACGTATTTACGGCGATGAGCAACTGCTCGCGACGCATCTCTTGCAGGAGGTAACGCAGGGCTGGCAAAAGGTGCCAGAACATCATCAAGCCCTTTGGCAACAGGTCAATCGAGTAGCGTCTCGTTCGCTCAGTGTGTATGAGGAGCTACTCTGATGGAAATGGAAAACTTGTTGATACGGTTAAAAATGGATTACCTGGGCGATGCGTTGGAGAGTTTATGTGAAGAAGCCACCAAGAAAGCACTGAACTACCGTGAATTTCTCCAGCAGGCATTAGCCCAGGAATGGAACGGGCGTCACCAAAAAGGCTTGGAATCGCGGTTAAAACAAGCACGTTTGCCGTGGATAAAAACCTTGGAGCAATTTGACTTTACTTTCCAACCAAGTATAGACAGGAAAATTATCCGCGAGCTGGCGGGGCTGAGGTTTGTCGAACATCATGAAAACGTCATTTTGTTAGGCCCACCTGGGGTAGGGAAAACGCATTTGGCGATAGCGCTGGCTGTCAAGGCAGCTACAGCTGGGCATCGGGTATTGTTTATGCCTCTGGATAGACTCTGCTGTACCTTAATGAAGGCAAAGCAAGAAAACCGTCTGGAACGCCAACTTCAGCAACTGTGCTATGCCAGGGTATTAATACTGGATGAAATCGGGTATTTACCGATGAATCGCGAAGAAGCTAGCCTATTTTTCAGGTTATTGAGCCGTCGTTATGAAAAGGCGAGCATCATTCTCACATCAAATAAAAGTTTTACTGATTGGGGGGACGTATTCGGTGATCACATTTTAGCAACTGCGATTTTAGACAGGCTTTTACATCATTCAACCACATTGAATATTAAAGGAGAAAGCTATCGACTCAAAAATAAACGCAAAGCAGGCATGTTGCCTATAAAAACGACTGATATTATCCAGGCGCCTGGAATAGAAACCCAACAGGAAAATTAGCAAAAACTGGACATTTTAAAGTAGCAAAAAGTGGTCAATCTAAAGTAGCGTTGACACCATCAACGTTCGCAGATCCACTTTAGTATGCAAGTCGCTCAAGGGATCAGACATTCGCTGGATAACGTCATAGACACTCCAAACAAATCCCCCTAATCCTCCTAACAAAGGTTTATCTGGTATTTCTGTTTTTCGAATATGCTCTACCAACAGATCGTGTATCTTTGACATATCCGCCGGAGCAATCCCCATATTCAGTAACGCCAAGACAGCCTCACCGTATGTTATAGTCGGGCGTTGTTGCCATTCCGACCAGACTTTTTTTCTGTTCGCCATCGCGTCAAGTGTATCCGGGGTGATATCCAATACCCAGCGCTCGTTTTTCCGTTTTACAGCTTCCTGATGGGGTTGAATGATGATCTGCCGTCTATCATCAAATAAATCAATCCGGGTGATGCCCCCTCCCCCTTTAAATCGATAGGTCAAAAAATGAGCATTTTCTGCATTTGTCATCGGGGTGGGTAAGCTCCCAGCGTGAAGCCCTTCATGATCATCGCCCTTAATAGAAGTCAACTCCTGAGGAGATTGAAAAGCAATACTACGCTCAGTTTCATCCAATTCTATAACGTATTCTGTTGCGCGAGGGATGAAGACCGTATGGTTTGGGGAATGGTCACCGCCAACGTGAAAAACATTGGCATCCGATGAGTTGTAATACGCGCTGAATCTATTGAAGACTTCTTTTCCGTCTAAGCTGCCGTAAGCGCCGACATCATGCATAAAATTGTAATGCCCATCCAACGCCGCCGGCAATAATAAGTACTGTGTCGACCTCAGCTTCTCATATTGTTGCACTTCTCGAGAAACATCAAAACCGAGTGCCGTATAGGCGCTAAGCGACTCACCGTGTGTTGTCGAATGCTCACGATTAGCAGGATTAAATCGGGGAATGCCGATATCTGCGACCTGTACTGACAAGATCTGCCCGTTTATTCGGATCTTTTTCAGCGGGACGTAAGGTTCAAAATAGACCATTTTCGCATCGTCACTGACTTGCGCAATATCGATGGGCGTGAGGATAGTTTTGTTTTTTGAATGGCGAAAAGGCGCAACGACTTCATCCAATTCAATTTGGTAATGGGTGTTATTAAAAGTGATAGCCTCCAGCAACGCATTGACCCCAATCATCATACCTGCGAAAACGACGCTTAGAGGGCCTGCAACCCCCATAAAGCTGGCAATAGCAGGTGCAACGGTAGGAGCAATGCTGGCAACCACAGGTAATATCGCCAGCCCGGTATCTACCGCCAATTGTGTGCCTGCTAACGCCACGCGCGCGATAACAAAATCTTTTTGTGGCCCTGGCGGCATAGCGTTGAGATCAGAAATGGCATCAATAAAATTGATGATATCTATCGCGACATTGACCACACTACCGGCATGGGTGTAAGCCGTCCCCCCCAACAGCTTGCCTAACATGCTTTCTGCCTGAGTACCTGCCCCCCGTAATAGCTTGATCGTTCTGACGATAGTGCTGAGATCTTGCCCAATTCCATGCAGTATTTGCCCCACATTGGCCATACCGACAAATTTTTTCCAGGGCGAGAGATTATCATCATGGGGCTGTGATAAAAGATGCAGCGCCAGAAAGGCGGCATTCATCGTCGAGATACCTTCGGCTTGTGCTATCTCTGGCTCAAGCAACAGCATTTTTTCTTGTATTCGTGTAAACAGAGTCTGTTCGCGCGACACTCCCGCTCGCTCCGATAGCCCTTCGGCTACAGAAAACCTAAAGTTATCACCGTCTTTTTCGTATTGTAAAGCGATGCGTTTTCCAGGCGGTGCGCCTTCTTGTATTGACGGTTTTTCCTCTAAAAAAAGTACCGCGTTATTACTATCATGTTTCACTATGACACGCTTATCTTGCTGATCGTCTGTTGTCTTAAAAATACATTCAATCTGATCCCCCACGTTCTCGAAGCCAAAAAAGCGATATTTCTTGCCATAGTAACTGGTTAACGCCTTTTCATAATGTTTAATCAGTGTGTTCGCCATTCGCTCTAGTTGCTGTAACTCGACGCGCGTCTGTTCTTTTTCCGCTGCTTTGATTTCCGCTTCATCTTCTCGCGTTATGGTAGAAGGTTGACCATTCGGATGCCTGCCCGCTGTCATAACCGCTTGCTTTGTTGCGATCTTTCCTTCCTCTTGCCGCATAGAAAATGTAAACGCAGGGAAATACCGCTGTTGTTGACTGTCAAATGCCAAACTGATCCGCGCCGGGCGAACAGGCTCGCCAATCCTCCCTTCAACAAACTGATGGCGATGTCCAACATCGCGCGCATGTGCGGCATCCGTTATCGCTAGCTCGCTGGCATAGGCGACTAACTGAGCGGGTTTTTGACCCCTTTGTTGCGCCAATGCGGCAGCGGCATCAAACAAAAATCCACTTTTTTTATCGTCATTAACCAACGCACAGCCCACCAGCACCAGCTTATTAATCTGAGGATCTAGGGCTAATTTTTGAGATATTTGCTGGGGCAGCGCCGCTAGCTCGAGTGCGCTGTAACCCGCCAAGCTGGTATTATCTTGCACATCTCCAAGCCCTCCTCGGCCATGACCGACCAATAACAACGCCACTTCACCGCTACCGCTCAGCACTATCGGGTCGCCATATATCAGACGCATATTACCTTGCACATCCCTTTGATAAACCACGGCCTCACCCGGGTGTTTCTCTGCCAGCGCTATCGCCGAGCGTAAGCTTTCTGCGTCATTTTCCAACTGGACGATAATACGACGTTTAAGCGGCGCCTCGCCCCCAGCAATGAAGCGTTCTCCAGTGGTTGGTGGCGTCGCCCAGTTAGCAACATTATCCCGCTGCGCCGCCCCTAAACGGCTTAACGCGCTTATCGTCTGATTGCCATCAGGCTCTGATACGTTTTGCCAACTTCCCTCAATACGTCTTCCTTTTCTAAACGTTGAAGCGCTTTCGGAGAATGTCTCAATACGTATCGATTGATTTGGGTTTAGATCCGGATAATGAAAGACACTACTAAAACCATTTCGCAAACGGACGGATCCATAATCGACAACACCCACCAAATGACCGTTGTTTAAATCCCGAATGGTTTCACCCTCTACAAGATACTTCTCCTGTGTTAATAATAGGTAGAGATTATCTCCCACTTTCTGGCTGGCGGTGACTCGAAAGTAGTGATCTGGGGTTAACAGAATTTCTGCGGTATTTTTATCTGTTATACCGGCAGTATTACGCCCTTCAGTGATCCCTTCGAGCACATAGATGACTCTGCCTTGATTCAGGTGCTTTATCGCTTTGATTGATTCAATACTGGCGTCGGTGGTCAATAAACCTCGATAACTCATCAGCTGATTAGGTTGTCAACGCTACTTTAGATTGACCACTTTTTGCTACTTTAAAATGTCCAGTTTTTGCTAATTTTCCTGTTGGGTTTCTATTCCAGGCGCCTGGATAATATCAGTCGTTTTTATAGGCAACATGCCTGCTTTGCGTTTATTTTTGAGTCGATAGCTTTCTCCTTTAATATTCAATGTGGTTGAATGATGTAAAAGCCTGTCTAAAATCGCAGTTGCTAAAATGTGATCACCGAATACGTCCCCCCAATCAGTAAAACTTTTATTTGATGTGAGAATGATGCTCGCCTTTTCATAACGACGGCTCAATAACCTGAAAAATAGGCTAGCTTCTTCGCGATTCATCGGTAAATACCCGATTTCATCCAGTATTAATACCCTGGCATAGCACAGTTGCTGAAGTTGGCGTTCCAGACGGTTTTCTTGCTTTGCCTTCATTAAGGTACAGCAGAGTCTATCCAGAGGCATAAACAATACCCGATGCCCAGCTGTAGCTGCCTTGACAGCCAGCGCTATCGCCAAATGCGTTTTCCCTACCCCAGGTGGGCCTAACAAAATGACGTTTTCATGATGTTCGACAAACCTCAGCCCCGCCAGCTCGCGGATAATTTTCCTGTCTATACTTGGTTGGAAAGTAAAGTCAAATTGCTCCAAGGTTTTTATCCACGGCAAACGTGCTTGTTTTAACCGCGATTCCAAGCCTTTTTGGTGACGCCCGTTCCATTCCTGGGCTAATGCCTGCTGGAGAAATTCACGGTAGTTCAGTGCTTTCTTGGTGGCTTCTTCACATAAACTCTCCAACGCATCGCCCAGGTAATCCATTTTTAACCGTATCAACAAGTTTTCCATTTCCATCAGAGTAGCTCCTCATACACACTGAGCGAACGAGACGCTACTCGATTGACCTGTTGCCAAAGGGCTTGATGATGTTCTGGCACCTTTTGCCAGCCCTGCGTTACCTCCTGCAAGAGATGCGTCGCGAGCAGTTGCTCATCGCCGTAAATACGTAGCGTATTATCTAAACCGATACGAATATTAACCGCACGACCACACCAGAATGAAGGCACGCTATAGCGATTACCTCTGACATCGATATAGCTGTCCCATGCCACTTGTCGTAGGTCGAAGTAGCTGGTATCGAAATCAGTCGCAGGGAGTGGCATCAAGGCTATTTTTTCCTCAGCAAAACGATTTTCCGGTGTCTGCTTGAATTGACGAAGATGACGCTGGTCTGCCACTTTCGCCAGCCACATCGCTAGCAGTTGATTAACATGAGCGAAACTCTCAAACTGACGGTAGCGAGTGAAAAAATTGTGTTTAACATAGCCCACCATCCGTTCGGTTTTGCCTTTCGTTTGCGGTCGATAAGGCTTACAGGCGCGAGGGCTAAACCCATAGTGATTAGCCAGTTGCAGGAAGCCCGCATTGAACTCGATGTGGCCATTTTGTCCATGTTTGATAACAGCGGCTTTTTGGTTATCTACCAAGACATTTTTTACGCTGCCACCGAAGTAATTGAAGCTGCGAACCAGCGATTCATACGTGTGCTCAGCATCTTGCTTAGGGGCAGCAAAGACATGAAAGCGACGCGAAAAACCGAGCGTATTAACGGCAAAATTAACCGTACAGGCAGAGCCTGCCACCTCAACGATGATTTCTCCCCAATCGTGTTGAAGTTGATAACCGGGGAGGGTTTCAAAGCGTACCGTGTTTTTCGAGGCCCTGAGCGGACGTTTGGGATGTATATAACGTCGGAGCATCGCACTCCCACCCCGGTAGCCTTTTTCACGGATTTCCTCAAAAATAACCGCCGCATTCCAAACCTGTTCACTCAACCTTGAATCGATGTAGTCTTTAAAGGGCTCGAGTTTAGCAACCTGTTTTTTACCGCGTTTTGCTGTTGGCGGCGCAGGATAGCTAATGTGCCGTCTCACCGTTTTTTCTGAACACCCTATCTGATGGGCAATATCAACAATAAATGCCCCCTGTTGATGGCGTTGTTTTATCATGTAGTGGTCCTCTCTTCTTAGCATGCTTATTTCCCTCATGGCTTTGTCACCACAAAGGAAACTGCATTCTGGCTTGAGTGGACAAATTAAATTAGCAATTTACGGTCTTTTATCATTAGCGCTGACACTCTGATTGCGCAGAATGTTATAGGTGTCTGTGCCTTTCCCGCCAGCGGCATACCCGCGCCCTAAGCCGAGGGTGTTGTTACCTTCATCGCCGCTCAATACCACATTAACTTCAGTCTGTCCGTAGGCATTTTCAATATTTTTTAACTGCGCCAGCACCTGAAACTGCGCCAACGCCGTTAACTGCGCTATCGCTTCTTCTCGCGCCTGCCCGGATAACGGTGCAATGCGCGCTAAGTGATCAATCACCTGTTGGCGCTGATCTTCACGGAAATACGCGGCGAGGCCAATATCGATCGCCAGCAGGGTGCTTTTGCCATTCGCGGGACGACGGGAGGCGATCACCGTATCATTCAGGTCAGGCAGATGACTGCCGACCTCATTCCCGCCATCCAAAATGCTTGGCGTGGCCGGCGCAGCTTGACCCAAGAGATGAAAACGGTCGGCCTGGCTGCCGCCGGTAAACTGTTTGCGGCCGCCACCGACGTCAAAGTCATTTTTTCTGTCACGCTTACCCAGGACGGTATCGTTACCCCCGCCCATATTCACTTTGTTGATAGACTCTGCCTCCGAGGGGCGGCGAAACGGAGCGCGGATCAGTTCGCCGCTGGGACGGACTGACAATAAGCACTTCTCACCGTTTTCTTCAATAATGCCTATTATTTGCGCATCGCCCCGCAGCGCGAAGCGATTCTGGCGACTTTCTGTCTTTTCCGTACCAAAAGTGCCGTCAGCTTGTCCCTCGGCAATGGTATAGCTGCCATCGTCTTGAATGACCACTAAATCAGCGCGTTGGTCGCCATTCATATCATGCAGCTGTATTTGCGCATTATTAAATTTACCGGACTCGAATAGCTTTTTTATCCCCTCGTGCTCTTTTGCCTCTTTCGTGATAAAAGGCGCCAGGCGATTTCCACTACTCAATAATGTGTAGAGCATCCCGGTTTTTGTCATCGAGACAATATCGTCATCCCCATCGCCATCAATATCGCCAACCAGCCGATGAAGGTATTCCGCCACCGACGCCGGCGAGGTGGCGCCGTATAATGTGGCAAGTGCCATCGAATGCAGGGGCTCAAAAATACCGGTGGCCTGAGCAGCAGTATCATCGGCCTCCACCTTTTTGCCATAAATGATGTTGACATAGCCTAGCTGGCTATCGCCACTGCTCAGACCGCGGGTAAATGACACCACATCCGCGCGGCCATCTTTATCCACGTCCAGCAACACCGCGGGTGCGTCACTTAAACGCGACTGTCGCACGCCGTATGATTGTTCACTATGGGCAAAGGTGCCGTCTTGCTTGGCCAAAAAAATCTGCATCGGCTCGCTACTGTCACCGACGGCAACCATATCGTCCCAGCCATCGCCGTTGATATCCCCTACCATGGTTCTGAGGGTTGGCCAGATGAGCGGTACGACGCTATCGATACGCCGCTGATCGCTATAACCGCCTTGACCATCAGATTTAACAACATCGAACCCTTCCTTAGAATAATAGGCGATATCAGGATGACCATCATGGTTAATATCGATACGCATCACGCGGCTATCATTTTGTAAGGGATTCAAATCCGTCGTTGGCAACGGTTGAGCGGCCGTCGCCACAAAGGCGCCTACCGACTGCTCCGCCCCGATAAAGGATTTTTTTAGCACCGTTGACGGAAGATTCGCATCATCATTCAGATCAACCACCTCGTCGACGCTCCCCGCTTGAGGCAAATAGTAATTTAGATCATAGGGTTGCAATCTCACCGCCGTTTTTCCTTCACTTTGTTTGAAGGTTAATACCGTGTTTCCTCTACTATGACGCGCGGCGTAGCTGGCCGCTGCTTGTTGCTCGGCCTCTGATGAAGGTGTTTCTGTCGACCGGATGCGATCACGTAGGATGTGATCCCCTCCGGAGATATCTGTTGCCACCAACCGCCGATAGCTTCTTGTTTTCAGCGTAACTTCACCCCGGCTGAGGTACAGCGTCTCAATGTTGATGTTAGCCCGCAATAGGGTTTTAGCGGCCTTGTTCAGTCGGGCGGTCAGCGCTTTCTCTGCCGCCGCTTTTACCTGGTAGGCCGCCAGCCGATTTTCCAGACTATACGTCTGATCTTGCCCGGTAAAGGCCAACACGCCGGCTTGAAAGGTCTCCCAACCGTCTAACGCGATCACTTTTTTGATCTCCTCCACTTCACGTACGGCAGAATAAATGCCGCCGGCCAATAGCAGCGCCGCGCCGAAGGCCAATCCCACCGGACCTGCCACGGCTGCTGCCGTGCCGCCAATCGCAAACGCGATGGGGACGCCGATGCTGACCAGCGCCCCAGTGAGCGATAAAGCGCCTTCAACGATCAAATCTTGGCGCATTGTCGGATCGGTGGTAGTGCTGAGCTTACTGAAGGCACGGAAGGCCTGGTATAAGTCAAAACCGCTGGATAAGACGCCCAGCGCCGGCCCGCCAAAACGCGCCAGCTGTAGTTTGAACCCTGACCGCAGCCCCAGCTGGGTCAGACGACTGCCCCAGACGCCGAGCCCCTCTTGGGTCAGATCAATCGCCATGTTGGAGCTTAAGGCAAACAGCGCCAGATCTCTTTCTTGCGTCAATTGTTCTCTCTGTTCAGGCGTTAAGGATTGATTTTGCAGTCGCCGGTTATATTTGGTCAGATCACTGAGTGAACGCAGGTAGCCATAGCCCTGCATGGTACCGCCCGCGCGGCGGGTAAAGTGTTGCAGACGCGCCGAGCCGGCTATCGGCACGCTTTTTAGCGTATCGCCCAGGCTCGGGGCGATTTCTAACGTCAGCTTCGGCGTTTGGCTGCCTACCGTTTCCGTTTGCGCCGCCAGCTGAGGCTTGAATGTCACCTGCTGGCGAATCGCCTCCAGCTGCGCCAGCACACTGGCCTTGGTTGCAGCATTATCACTGGCGATAAGTAGACTCTCCATGCTGCCTTCCGTCGGTATTTGCTGCCGCAGGAAACGCACCGCTTGTTGGGCTTCAAAGCTACCGTAATCCGCCTGGTGCAGATAACGCGCCAATTTTTTGCCATCAAAGCGCAGCTGCTCAGCCAATTGTAGCGGTGAGAGGCGTTTTAGATGATCGACAGAAAAAGGCTTGCCGTCGATGCGCGCCCCCATCTTATTGAGCACCGCGACCGGGATCGGCACCGCGCTCAGGGTAACATCCGGCGCCGCTGCTAGCCGTTGTGCTTCGGTTTTATAATCGCTTAACAGCGTTTGTAGTTGCTTTAGCCCAGAGAATTGTTCACGGGCAGCAATCAGATCGACTTTATACAAAGTGACTTCGGTGGAGGAATTGATGTGGGCACGCAAGGTAGACTCAAGTGCCTGGCGGTTTTGGCCAACGTCCGCCCCCGTGATCTGCATCGCCCCCACATTGGGATGATAGAGAGAAAAGTGACCATTATTTTTGACAGAGAGTGTCAGTACCTGATGATCGATTTTTATTAAATACTGACCCGGCGCCATTTCAGCGTGCGTCACTGGCAACGGCTGTTGGCTAAAAATCGTCGGATGATCGTCAGGCGTAGCCAATAATCCATCAAACAACTGACGAAATTGCTTCACTTGTTTGGCATCATTATCTGAGAGAGGCGCTTCAGCGCGCTGTTCATTGAGCGTTGCGTAAGTATTGAGGCCATTAAGATAGCGCTCACTGGCCAGCCCGCCTTGTGCCTGTGCATCTAACCAGGCGAGTCCCGTGGCCGTGGCCGCCGTCTGTGCGTGCCGGCTAGCGTCAGCAATAAATAACGCCTGTGGCGCGAGCCGCACGTTGGAGCCATGTTCAGCCTCAACGCCTTTCCATGCCGTGATAGCACTGATTTGCTGCCGGTTCGACTCTTGACTGCGCACCAGCGCTTGTTCACCCGTCAAATGCGCTAATTGCGCATGAGCATCCGGTAATTGCAGCAGCTGTTTTACATTGTCATGCCAAAGGGCAAAATGGCGCGCGTCAGTGATGAAGGGAGCAATCTTCCTTTCATCAACCGCGCCGTCGGCATCAGGAAAAAAATCTGCCAAGTCAAGACGTTGCTGAGCATCCAGCGTATCGAAGGTTAACGCATTGGTATGCAGCGCATCCATTAGCGCGATAACCCGATGCAGGCGGGTAGCGAGATCGGCACGATCCACCAGCGGATCAGCATATGCTCTATTTCCACCGAGCAGACCTTTTGAACGAGGTACGCTAGGTTGTAGCACAAGCGGTTGCACCTGGATAGCACCATCAGCAGAAACAGCAAGTGGCGCGGTATAATCAATAGCGACTTCGGTATGAGATTGAGTGTTTCCGTAAATAATTTTACCCAATACAACCTGTAGATTGGTGACATTACCCCCATTGGTTAACAGTGGATCAATAAAACGACTGATCATTTGCGGAGTATCGGGCGATGAAAATGCCTCTTTCTCACCGAAAAAAAGTATCCGCACTTGTTGTTCAGCCAGTAAAGGCACTATTTTTTGTTGCAACGCTTGACGTGCTGACGCTGTCGTCTCTCCTTCCATTGGATTACCATTCGGTGAATAGCGATGGTAATTGATATCGCTAATGTCCCTATGTGCTGGGTCTTCTCTTAACCATCGACCCGCCGCCGTCATGGCTTCTTCGTCCTGCGGATCAATCACTGCTATTTCGTGCGCATAAAAGTGATGCGGTACCGGTTGTTCACCCGCCAGGTTGATGTTATCAGCCACGCTTGTTCCACCAGCAACGTTCTCTCGCCTGACAGGGCTATAATCTTTGGAGTCTGAAAGGGTTAATAATTTTTGCAAAACAGGATTGAGGCTTTCTAGAATTTGCTTTTCCATGGGCTTTGTCATGCTATCCGCAGGGACAGGTGTTTCTTCAGTGGTAAGCGGATAAGGGAAGGAATATTCGGTACCGTCGGTAAATTGATAGCGGATCCCGCTATAGGTTTCTACGCCATTTCTGATAACTAAAACATTACGCTGTAATGATCTTCTGTCATCCATAGACAGGTTAGGGATTTGCATCAGCACGCGGGGGTCGTTTTCGTCTCCAAGTGAAATCGCTCTTGCTGCTATAATGAGCCCGTTTTGCAATCCAATGCTAAACTCTGCTCCCTGATTTACTACTCCCACTATATCGCCTATCCTGGTATTTATCCGGTACGAATCCTTTAATAAAGGAACCGATATCCGGCTATCAGGGAATTCTATGTTGCGATCAACACCTGATATGACCAATTCAAAACTTCCATCTGGCATACTCGCTATACGCGCAAAGGCTCGCTTGCCGGTCGCCGTGGGTACGGTAATCATTTTATTAACGTCTTGCTGAGTAAAACGTCGATTTAATGTTAACTCTTCTCCTTGCCGTTCGATACGAAGAGGGGGCACAGCATCACTTAATGCAGCAACCAGGAGTTGTTGAATAATGACCTTGGCTTGTTGGTTAATCAGCTGTTCCTGCTGCCCGCTGTGATATTGTGCATAATCAGGTTCATGCTGGTTCACCAGGTTATTGAATGCCTCTTCCGTACTTTGCGTTAACCTTAATGGGATGACCTCGCCGAAAATAGTGTCAATCTGGGATTTTAGTTGTTCACTTAGATCCGTAGGCACTCGCCCTGAATGAAGTAATGGTTGTAATGCTACTATTTGTAAGTTGAATGGAAATAACGTGGTGAGTTTCTCCACTGCGGAAGCAGTGTCTATCGATGGCTGCAAAATATTTGCAATTTGTTCAAGAATTTTCAACTTGAGCCGATGGGTATGGGCAGACTTTAAAAAAGCATCCAGTTGTAGAGACGCTTTGATCTGTTCTGTTAATGCGCTCGCTGTTGCGACAGGCTCAGTACTGTTCCAGGAAGGCGACTCTGTACCATCGGCAAAGAGGTAATGGATCCGCCGGCTGATTTTTTTGCCATTTTGCTGAACAGTAATCATGCGTTGTAATGCATTTTTATCACTTTCGGTCTGAGGATACGCCCTCAACTGCACGACCGGATTTTCTTCGGAGCCGATTGAGATAACCTCTGCTTTTACTGAAACACCGTCTTGATTTGGTCTGTTGATGCCAATCATTAACGCTTGTCCCTCTTGTGCTATCACTGCCGATTGCCGCGTTTCTTCCATCAATACCGGATAACTCGCTTTTATAAATGGCACTTTTATCGCAATATTCCCCTGAGGTTGGGCATCCACAATCGAAGCAACGCCAGAGACTTTTAAGCTAAATGTATCATTTTTATATATTATCTGAGCAAATTGATTGTTGCCATCCACCCTTGGCAATTCCACCATCCGACCGATATCTTCTTGGGAAAAATGCCGATTTGCTTGTAAAACTCCCTCTTTGAGTTTTATCTGGAGGGGGGCAAGCGGCTCATTCATGGCGTTTGTGAATAATTTTCTAACAATTTTAACCACTTCTTGGTCAATGAACACTTGCTCCGGCGGCGCGGCTTGCGTTGTATTATTATCCAAAAAATAGTCATTCAGTGTACGGGTTAATAGCTCCGTCTTTAGCCGGGGTAAAATTATCTTTTTGACTATCTCATTAATCTTCTTTTTCAGCGAGATGGTTTCTTCTGGAAAAAAATCAGTTAGGCTGCGCGAGTTTGCTAATATTGAGGCTGGCATATCAAGGGGTAACATGCCAGCCAGCATATTTACGGCTACATGCGTGCTTTGCTGGAAATCAGAAGGCCGAATGACTTCAATGATTTTGGACCAAAGTGCTGCACGAAAACGGGTTAAAACCGCGTTGGCTTCTATTTGCAGCTGTTTAGTCAGAGAAGCCATTGTCTCAACAACAGGTTGTTGATCCTTGCCCCAGAAAGACAATTGACTGCCGTCGGAAAATTGGTAGATAACGCGCCCGTAGTCTTTTCTTCCGTTGATATCAATGGAAATATTACGTTGTAGTGCACCGGTATCTTCCAGAGCCGCTTTAAGTTTTGGCACCTTGAGCGTAACAAAGGGGTTCTTGCCTTTACTTATTGAGACAACCTGTGCTTGAGTGCCATCGAACAGCGTAAAGGTGTCACCTACTGTTTTTATCTCTTTTGTTGAAACGCCCTCCCTCATTTCTATCCGATATTCTTCACCGAAGGGCGGCCGGAATTTTGTTATCATAGCGCTAAAATCATCCCAATTTGGGATGCCCGATATACGTAAAATGAAACGCTGTGTTTGGCTATTAAAATCTATCCGTGCAAATACCGTTTTTTCATTCGGTAGTGGGACAGCGACCATCGTCCCTATATCGTTGAGGCTAAAATTACGATTAACTTGCCAATGCGTTTCTTTTATTGTGATTTGTAAAGGGGAAAGAGAGAAATTGAATGGATAAGTTAATAACCCGTCGATAAATTGAGTGGCCTGTTGCTGAATAAACCGTGCGCTTTCTTCCGGTGAGTATGAAGCTTTCACTTGCAGGGCTTTTTGTTCCACTTTCCTTTCTAAGGATCCGGTATCGATTAGCGGCGCGATAATGTTTTGCATCAGGTGATAAATTTTAGCTAACAGCGGCTGTGTTATCTTTGGCGGCAGCTGTTTAACGTTAATTAATTGTTGCACCCTTAACTGCTGTGTACGATCGGCATTGGGCAGTAATTTTCCAAGCAAGGTTGCAGGATCCTGTAGTGTCTTTTGGATCTGCTGGACGATGGACGGGACCTGAGATTTTATCATCCAATGAGTCAGATCAAGCCGGCTTTTGATCTCTGCCTCTAATGATTGCTCAGGGTTAACGGGAGGCAACGGATCCCAGAAAGAGAGTTCGCTGCCGTCTGGAAACTGGTAAATGGCTCGCCCATAGCTCTCTTCTCCGTTGTGCATCACGAGAATATTGCGTTGTAACCCTTTTTTTTCATCGGCCGATAGGGTTGGCATCTTTAAGCGTACCAATGGATTTTTTTCATGGTCGCTGATTGAAGCGACTTCTATCTGGATACTTCTGCTCTCTGTTAATTCAAATGTAAATGTCTCTTCCTGCGTTACTATTTTGGCTCCTGCTACATTGCTTTTTCTCATTCTTATATAATCTGCACCCTCTGTGGGGGCGAGGTGATCAGGATCTATGAAATCTGAGCGGACTCTTTTTATTCTTAGCGTGCTGTCGTGCAACTCTTTAAAAGTATCCTCGTTAACGCCTGAAATTTTTAATTCAAAGCGAGCCCTATCATCAGGAAATCCAGCATCTCTTTCATCTCTCTCAATACGCGCAAAGACCGTTTTACCTTTTTTTGTTGTCACTTGCACCATGCGACCAAGGTCTTGCCGAGTAAAATTACGATTGGTTTGCCAATAGGTTCCGTCTTTTGAGAGGCTGATACGAAGGGGGATCAGTGACCCATTGAGCGCACGGGTGAATAATATCTTAAGGATCCTATTGGCCTGTTGGTCAATAAATTGTTGATTCGATGCACGCTGATGTTGATTAAAATCAGCGGCATGTTGATCCAGGATCTCGTTTAATAAGCGTTGATCGGAGCGGATAAGAATACTATCGCTGACAATATCATGAACCAGCTTTGCCAGACTTTCTCTCTGTTTCAAACTCATTAAGTTAATTGAATCAATCAATGTTGGCACTGTGGGAGCCTGAGGCTGCAAAGCTGCGATCAGTATGGCTATTGTCGCGCTATCAACAGGACGCTGTAAAATCTTGCGGATAACGGCAGATTTTATGTGCAGACGGGTTGAAATCGCGTCCAGTTGTAACTGCTCTGTAATTTGTTGTGTAGCAGATAGCGTTGTTTCCTCGCTATGAGCGACCGGTGCCAAGGGATAGAATTCAGATTTATCGGGAAATTGATAAATCACTTCCCCATAGATTTCTTTGCCATTTTGTAAGATAGCAACATGGGCAGGTAACGAGGCTTGCTGATTATCGAATAGGTAGGGTATTTCCAATCGTATTAACGGATTTTTCCCCACAACGCTTTCCATTTCGATAACCTTGGCTGTTATTGAAAAGGCAGTTACATCCGTTGCTAACGCAAGATCCAATGTGTGCCCAACTCTGGATATCGGCTCTTTTTGTCCATTTTTGATCATTTCTATGGGGTATGGCGTCGTTAACAAAGGGGGCTGTAAGGTTGCGGTGGTTAAATATTCCTCCTGGTTAACACCAGATAATTTTAAACGAAATTGTTCATTCTCAAAGACCACCCGTGCCAGTAAGGTTTTTCCGCTTCTGATCGGGAGTACAACCAGGCTACCAATATCTTGTTGCGTCAAACACCGGTTGATGTGCCAAGTGCTCTCTTTGCGTACTATTTGCAGAGGAAGAGGAGACCGATTCAGCCATGTTTTAAATGCGCTACGAATGACTTCAGCGGATTGGCTTCTGATGGCTGCTTCATCAAATTCTCCCTCCACGCTGACTTGCCTTATCAGCTCTTGCAGGTGTTCCTCGTTGATACGCGGCACAATGAAAGACGAGATGATACCGTTAAGCTGAGTCCGAAGGTGTTCTACGGTTTCTTGCTTTTCGGTGAAGAGTAACTTTGCCACTTCCTTTATCTGTGGGTAATCAGGCAACAGACTGGTGAGGATTTCTGCATTGGAACCGAGCTGTTGCGGATCTAGCAAAATATCAGTAAAGATAGCGACAAATTTAGCTCTATTTTCATCAACCATTACCATACTGCTCGAGCCGGCTTCTGGTATGGCTTCCACCAGACTGTTACTGTACCCACTTTCGGTGCTGCTCTCTGCAACTAACCCATTTTTATCTTTTTTTACTTTTATTCCTAAAAAAGAAGCCAACGCTTTTTTCATAATTTATCTGTGAATGCATTCCGCTTGCGTACGATTATACCCATAGTCCTTCAAGTTGCTGCTAGGCAACCAGGGTGAAGGGTACACACACTTTCAACATCCATCCTTATATAGTGTGAAGATTAATTTTATTTAATCTGAAATAGGTTTAAAAAGGGAACTGAATGCCTAAGAGACTATTAGAGATCTCTTGTTTGTACTAGCACGTTTTTTCATCAATTGAGCACATTTCAAAGAAGATTTCGAATAGGCTCTAAGGTACGAGCAATATTACCTACCAGCGATCTAGCATTTAGAGAAAGATTAATCAAAAAAATATAACCTAAACTAATTTGGATTTATTATTAAAATTTATTATTTTCATTAAATAGTATTGTGCGTCTATCATTAACTTATCATGCCTTACTTTACTATTATTATAAGTTAATTTAAAATATTATTTCATATTTCAGATGTCAAAAAAATAAATAACCAAAAAGAAAATTTAATAACTATAAATTTATTTACCGCAATTGTTTATATATTTTTTTGCTCCGTGGTAATAATTTTTTATTTGCACGTAAAATAATCAACAGATAGGAAAAAAGGTAGTGGTGATTAGGACTTGAGGGGGTAGCCTTGTATATCGACCTGTATTTGATTGTAGCTACTAACTACGACTGATATAATTATTTTTAAAATGTTAACCCGTTCTCTGGATATAACAGAATGGATGCTGATAAATGGTTATGTGAACCACACAGAAGCTCTGCTTTATCTGAGGGGTATGTTTTTTACTGGTGTACTATCTCAAATACAGTGCTAAATTTTGCATTTCCAATTCCCGATTCGACACAGATGGTTAATTGCTATGATTAAATTTATATCAAATAGTTACAATGAAATGCAGGATAAAGACCTTAAAGATTTTTTCTGTCTTAGAAAAAAAATATTTAAAGACAGATTAAACTGGTTGGTCGCATGTAAAGATGGAATGGAATTTGATGAATATGATAACGAAAATACCTCATATCTTCTTGGCAAAGTAGAAGATAAAATAATTTGTGGCTGTAGGTTTATAGATATGAAACATCACAATATGTGTGTTGGAATATTTTATAAATACTTCAATAAAATGAAAATCCTTGAAGGAAACTACATTGAAGTAACTCGTATTTTTATAGACAAAGATAGAGTTTTTAATATTGGAATCAGTAGTTATCCAATTAGTTTGATGTTTTTTTTGAATATGCAAATCTTTGCAAAAAATTCAGGATACGAAGGAATATATGCGGTAGTTACCGAACAACTGCTAAACATCCTGATAAAATCAGGATGGAAGATAGAAATACAGCAAAAAGGTATATCAGAAAAAAATGAGAATATATATTTAATAATAATGCCAACAAGTGAAAATACAATTATCCCATTAAGGGAAAAATTAAAATTAAAAATAACTCATGTATTAAACTTTTAACAGTCTCAGAAAGGCCACTAATTTTATTACAAATTATCTGGCCTATCTTATATTTTGTATAAATTTCTGTTTTTGACACCCTTCTCTCCTATTATGTCTATATACTCACCTTATTTCATTGTATTTGTCAGCAGGGAATACGACTAATTTTAAATCAGAAGCTAATCGTATAGCATGTTTTGCATTAACTGCGCCTAATTTTTGAACTATATTACCCATATGGAATTTAACAGTACAATCCTTAATTCCTGTAATTATTGAAATTTCTTTATAGGTTTTTCCTATGGAAGCCCAATAAAGAATGTCATTTTCTTTCTTCGTTATACAAATACTACCTCTACTACCAACTTTACAAGTCCCTCCACGACTATCATACTCAGATAGCATCCTCTGGTGTGCTTCCATTAACAAAAAAAGTAGTTTTTCTTTATTTAATAAAATTTCTCTTTCGGATTCCAGAAGGTAATTATTGAAAATGGATAGTAGTGCAAGATTATTTTTACAGTCATGCAATATAAATGTATAGCCATTATGAATACAGTATTCTTTTGCATGCGTCATAACTCCTGGTAAAGTTAGTTTTGATGAAATCGAAATGTCCTCATCCCAGGAAAAACATTTTACTCTGGATAAAGATTTAATCACGACAGGATCTACCATCTGATGGTTACATTTTACATACAAATCAAACCACTCAGGATAATTATTTATAATGCAAATTTCATTTAAATTTCTTTTGTTTATTATGAAATACCCGAATTTACAGTCCTTTTTTTTTGATAAATTTTCTTCTAAAAATTTCTTTATATCATTATTAATTTCTTCATTCTGAAAAAAATTAGAAATCACCTTTGCTCCTTTTTAAAAAATAATGAAAAGAAAAAATACATGATAGCAATTGCAGAACTGTCAAATGCTATACTTTAATATAGTCAGTATAAACAATCCAGGCTCATCAGGAAAATATTATATTACTCACAGCTAGGCGGCCAGAGCCTGAGATCGATGAGCATAGACATATATCATAACGAATTAATTTTGATTGCAATATAAAACTAAATTTTTCACTAGGTAGTTAGAGATGAGCTACTCAATCGATCTTCGTTGTAAAATCCTGAGTATTCGAGAAAAAGAAAACTTGAGCATAAGAGAGATAGCTAACTGTTTCCACATTGGTTCAGCTTCCATCACCCGTTGGCTCAGTCGTATCGAGGTTAAACCTTTTTTCCCCCGTCGGCGTAAGCTTGACAAAGAGGCGTTAGCCAAGGATGTTGAGCTTTATCTCGATGCTTACCAACGGGAACGGGCGGCACGTTTTGGCGTGTGCCAGAAAACCATTTGGCAAGCACTGAAAAACCTTGGCGTCACCTATAAAAAAACCCTGCCGACTTATCGTCGCAGGGCATGGGTGGTTATTTTATCAACTCAATCAAAGCTAGGTGTTTTAATCCACCAAAATTATTTAATTTTAGCTTCTTTGTATAGAACGTGTTTACGAATGACTGGATCAAATTTTTTGAATTCAAATTTATCTGGGCAGGTACGTTTATTTTTTGTAGTCGTATAGAAATGACCCGTACCGGCAGAAGAAACCAGCTTAATTTTTTCGCTACTGCTTTTAGCCATGATTCAATTCCTCAATACTTTACGCCTTTAGCGTCAAGTGTCTTCAGTACCTTTTCGATACCGTGTTTATCAATGGTACGCATAGCTTTGGTAGATATACGTAGTTTTACAAAACGTCCTTTTTCTGTGTCCCAAAAACGGTGGCTTTGTAGATTTACATTAAAACTTCGTTTAGTTGCGTTCATCGCATGAGAGCGTTTATTACCACGCATTGCGCGTTTGCCACTAACCGGACAAATTCGGGACATATCTATTTTCTCCAAAAAATCAAATCAGCGCGAGCTTCATATAGGACATGGCCGAGGTTTTACGGCACTCCGGATAAAATCAGATAAGAAACTGCTACCAGCAAAAAATATCCACTGAAAAAAGACTTTTATGCCAAATCCCCCCTCATTTAAACAAATGAGGCGCTCAAAAGAGGGGCATTATACGCCTTGCAATGTAAGTGCTCAAGTCCTGAACCGTTAAAGCCAGCCAAGGTGTATTTATACCCACAGTCTTTCAAGTCACCGCTAGGCGCCCAGGGCATGAATACTAAGTGATACGGGCAAACACCTACATCCAACAACACGGCGGCTTCAAAGGCGAAGAGTATATTTCCACAGCTCGTGTCAGGTGACATAGTTCCTGTTAGACTAAGTCGCATAATTTATTTCTTCTTCAATAACGAGAGTCGAGCGGTGAAAAAAGCAATGAATACTCAAGTTACAAAACAATGTAAAACACTAGAACAAGCCGTTGAGCATGCATTGCAGCTGGCCAGCCTTTCTTCTGATGCTGCTGAAGTTGCCATCACGAAAACAACGGGTATCAGTATCAGCACCCGCGATGGTGAAGTAGAAAACGTGGAATTCAACAGCGATGGGGCGTTAGGCATCACTGTTTATCACCAACAACGCAAAGGGAGTGCATCTTCAACAGATCTCAGTCCTCATGCGATTGAACGCACAGTGAAAGCCGCGCTGGATATAGCACATCATACTTCAATCGATCCCTTTTCAGGGATCGCAGATAAAGAGCTGCTGGCCTTTAAGGCACCAGATTTGGATCTTTTGCATGCAAGCGATTTGGATGTTGATCATGGCATTAAACTGGCAGCGCAAGCAGAGCAGACCGCATTAAGCTTTGATAAATGTATCACCCATTCTGAAGGGGGTAATTTTAATAATCATTATGGTATTAGAGTTTTTGGTAATAGTCATGGCATGTTACAAAGTTATTGTTCCAGCCGCTATTCACTTTCTTGCAGTGTGATCGCCGAAAAAGATGGCAAAATGGAGCGGGACTACGCTTATAGCGTTAGCCGCAAAATATCAGATCTGAAAAATCCTGAGTGGATCGGTCAAGAATGTGCGCGTCGTGCATTATCCCGGTTGGGTACCGTTAAATTATCCACTAGAAAAGCGCCAGTATTATTTGCCGCAGAAGTAGCAACGGGATTATTTGGCCATTTGGTTTCTGCTATCAGTGGCGGCAATATTTACCGTAAATCCACTTTTCTGCTCGATCATCTGGGTAAACAAATTTTACCTGATTGGCTGACAATAGAAGAAAAACCACATTTACTTGGCGGGCTAGCATCTTCCCCCTTTGATAGTGAAGGTGTGCTGACGGTAACACGAGATATTGTTAAAGATGGCGTACTGCAAACTTACCTATTGAGCAGTTATTCTGCCCGTAAATTGGGCTTAAAAAGCACCGGCCATGCAGGCGGGATCCACAATTGGCTGATTTCCAGTCAGGAGAAAGATTTTCAGAAGAAGGATTTTACCAGTATGCTAAAGCAACTGGGTACAGGTTTATTAGTCACAGAACTGATGGGGGACGGTGTCAATACGGTTACCGGTGACTACTCGCGTGGTGCGGCCGGATTTTGGGTTGATAACGAGGAAATTCAATATCCGGTCAGTGGGATCACTATTGCCGGTAACTTGAAAGATATGCTGCGTAATATTGTCAGTATCGGTAGCGATATCGAAACCCGTAGTAATATTCAATGTGGTTCAGTGTTATTGCGACCGATGAAAATTGCGGGTGAATAAAATTTCATTGTAAATTTCACTGGCCTCGAACTTTAAATAGAAAGCCAGAGTGCGAGTGTTTTGATCGGTGATGGGAGAGGCGCCAATTTTTGCATTTTGCATAAAATTGGCGTAGCATTTCGCACGATGGGGCGCCTTGCAGATAATGTTTACCCATTCTCTCCGATGTAATTAAAATAGCAGTTATTCTTTATTGCTCTATATGAATTAAAATCGATAAAAACATTTCTATTAATATGATATTCCGTAAAAGTAAATTCAAATATTTATTTTTTCATCATATAAAAATAAATCACAAATTATTTATATGTCTGATTTAAAAAACAACGCTATTAAATACATTTCATTCATTATTTCTAAATAACTGAATTAATTTATCAAATTAACACTTATGCGTTATTACCAAGAAAGTCTTAGAATTAGGTTATAAAAATATATTTTTATAACCAGAATAAAATTATAAATACAGTATTAATTTTTATTACAAAAACATAAAATGAAATGGAGCCGTAAAATAATGGAATACAGCGATGTCATTAAGCAACTAGAAAACATCACCGTAGATGAGTCGAAGTATAATAGAAAAGATTATTATAGAAAATTTATAACAGTCAGAAATCACTACTTAGCTGCGATTCACCCTTTACCCCCCGTAGAAGAAACCAAGCTTTTATTTGAAATGTTGGATTGCCTTGAGAAATGGATTTTTATTCATAATAAAAACGGTGAAAAGCGATACAGTGGTTTTTTATCCAATATACTTTTAGCACGTAAAAATACCCTCATGACCGCTGTCCCTAAAATACTCCATTTTGTTTGCCTGTGTGAAATGACACACATTCAGCGGGACTATATTAATCTTTGGATAGCAGCGAATCCAGATTATGTCATCAAAATTCATACGGATAAATATGCATTTTTAGCGAGAGAGCTTGCTGTACGACTACAAAAACAAGCCAGTAAAGAAACGTTAAACCATTCCGGTAAGGCTTTTCGAACAGCCCTTTTTTCCTGGCAAAACGATGCTTTTAACTACATAAGAAACAGAGTGGCCACAGAGGCAGGGATAGAAAGTTTTGCTAATAGTTTCGATAATTGTGTCAAAGCATTTTGTCAAGAAAGAGGGCTAGGCACTGCTGAAGAGTTAGACAACAGCTATGATGCCAATAGAAACAGGCTATCATCTGCTCAGTACTTTCTGAGGAAAGCGAATCCAACAACGGATATCACCATTATCGTCAGTGAGGATGCTTTTTTTCCTTCGCCCTCTTATTATTTAACAGAGTTGGTTCGACGAGGAAATCTGATTACTGCCAGCGAAATACTGGGCTTACAGGTGTTACAAAAAGAAGGCGGCATTTATTTAGCGACCAATGTGTTGCCCGAGATCGATGAAAAACTATTTAATGTTGGGCACCGAAGCTTAATTCAGACCAGTATTCAAGATCCCCAGGGTGTGGAAAGCAAAGCGGTCATTGCCAGTTGTATCCTAGATGCATTAATGGAAAAAACCGATCCGGAAACGGGTACCAGCAAAATACTCGCCCGTGAAAAGTTGATTAAGGACTACCCGGTTTACAATATTGATTCAGCAAGACGGACAAAAATAGAAACAATAATACAACGTGCTATAGAAAAGAAAATTCCCTTGTTTAAAAGCCTTGGTGTCGTCAAAGTCGACCCTTTTTTTCGCTGTTGTTACGCTGATGGTTATGCCAAAGCGGTGGCCGTAAAAAAGTTTGATGATCAAGAAGGCATTCCATTTATTACTCACTTATTAAGCAATTTTGCTAAGACATATGCCATCATTGAAAAATACAATCCCCTTACTCTCAAGCTAACCGAGCCAGCTTTACGGCAATCTCTTATTTCTGAGATTGAGGCAGAGATAAAACGCGCAAATCTACAGCTCAGTGCTAAGGCGGTTCTTTCTTACCGTTGGGATATTCTAAATCAATATGAACAAACTAGCCCTGAACTGTTGGGCACCCCTGCCTATAATGTTGCTTATGCTCAACTATTGGATAATATGCTCGATCCGGTACTTAATGAAAAGGGTCAGCCGATACGGCCAACCAATGCCCTGATCTTTCAAAAAAAGTTCACGCCTTCTTTCAATGCTATCACCCCATTAACCGAAGAGGTATCACGCTCGCACTTAATGGGATCCATGTATTATCTTGAACCCTTTTCTAACAGCCCTCAATATGGCGGCCAATATATTATACAAATTCATAATGATGAGATTAGCACCAAAACGGCGCGGTTTTTATACCATCAAAACAGAGATATTAGCGATTGGTATCGTTATGATGAAGCCAAAAATACCCTTAGCCTACAACCCGATACCCTGGCTAGAGTCAATAAGGGAAGATATATTGTGTGGGCTGGAAACGGTCAGCCTATACCCCTCTTACATGCCCTAAAAATTACAGCATCATTGAAAGCGATGCTACCGATCAATATCACTAGGATAGAACAGCTGACCCTGGTGGCTTGTCAACCAGAGTCGAACCTAATAGCAGGCAACAATCATCGCTTTATCAAAAGTCTCTATGATGCTTTTGATAAGAGCGATCGTAAAATAAGCATTGATCGCATTGTGGTGCAAGAAAAGCTTTTTACTGTTGATAGCATGGGGCGTCAATGGCAGGGAAAACTGCCTGTAGCCAGCGCAGATAACTCAGCCGTAGCCGAAATAACGTGGGAAAATGTAATAGAAAGTGACAAGGTCGGGATCGCCACGAGATCGACCAATATGACGCTGTCTTATACCACTCGGCCTCTTGTCGAAGATAGGGTGATGCGCAATAAAATCATCGCTATGGCGACATTTAACCCAACCCCTTTTGCGCTGGGTTCGGTGATGGAAATTCCTCTGATCCCCCCTGAAAAACTAGAAGAGTGGATGAAGGATCCTCACAAACTCGATGGATGGATAGATCAAGCAACAGCTAAAGGGATGCTAGACAGTATTAAGCAAGGTGTGGTGGTGACTGTTGCCGAGAGCATGGCACTCATCGCCGCGATGGGTGCCGTGGATCACGAGCTTATCATCAGCGATCCTGATCTTGCCAAGATCTCGGTAGTGATGCAGGCATTAAGGCTGAGCCTTGAAGTTGAAACTTACACACAGTGGTATGAACTGCTTGATTTTAGTTGCGGTAAAATTGAATTCAATCTGCTCGTCAATACCCTTTTTCCAACACAGACTGCGCGAGATCACGCTTTTGGGTGCCTTCAATGGCGGGTCAGCAGCAAACGTATCACCTTTTTCAACCTTAATCTCAATAAAGACGGCAGTGCGACGAGCATACGTCAAGGAATGAAAAGTAAAGCCGCCATTAAAGCCATTTTTTTGGGTAGCCTGGAAGGGCTTTTATTGCCGGATAGCCAAGTCGGCACCAGAGACAATCTTATAAAACAGGCTAGGCATCGCGTCGACAGCCTCGAGATCAATTTAAACAGCCTGCAAAATACCGCTCAAACTCCCCATGCTCCGCTCAAACGTTACTATTACTCATTGTGGGAGCCTAAACCCAGCTTGCAGCAACGGGACAGCCCCCTGGCACTAGAAAATTATATCAACAGTAATGACATACTGAGAGCCATGCAATTACATTGGCGGGCAGGAAATCATCCCAGTTTCGATTATGCTGTCCTGTACTCGCAACATCAGGCATGGAAACGTATCAATCATAATGTATTGAACGAAAGCCGACTCGCGCCAGGAGAGTGGGTGATCTTATTTTCGACACTGCGATATGATCCGATCGATCAACTCTACACTATCAGCTATTTAAACATTTCTGACCATAATATAACCGATATCACCACTCGGGAGCCTTTTTTTGCTGAGATGAGGATGTATTTAGATAAAAAAATTGCATTGATTAAACACCATCACCCATTGATGAAGAAAAAAAGCCAGATTGCCAGAGCGGTTGGCCGTACCGGTGGAACTGGAGGCTTTGCCAATTTTGACGATTCAATCCTGTCTATTTACCATTTTTTTAGCCAAGCAGTCTCCGTCACTCACGAGAAAAAAGAACCGCTCTCTTTCGCCATAAAACTGCACACTTGGATCTCTTTATTAGGCGATATTAATAACATCAGCAGCATGGCCTCTACTCTGACTGATGGTAGTGAAAGATTGCTGGAGTCTGCTGTACAAAACGACTGGCTATTCAAGCGTTTTACCGGAACCATTAATGCTTTATGGAATGCCAGTTATCGTATTGCCTCCTCGCCGGCTATAAAAAAAATAGGGAACGCTACCACAACAACCAGTTTTGCATTAACGGCCATTAGTTTTGTATTCAATAGCTATGAATACTATCAAGCCAAAAATGATCTGCAACGCAGTCACGCTATCGTCAGAATGGCATTCGATGGGGTGAACTTTGCATTCACCGTGGGAAGTTTATGGTCTCTTGGTTTTAGTCCAACGTTGGCTCCTTTTTTGATCGTCATTGGTGCCGGTTATGGTTTATCTAAACTGAGTGAAGAAGTCAGTTATCTCTTAGGAGAAAATACTGACAATATTACCAAAGCACAACTGTGCGGAATCAAATTTAATCAAATAAAACAGGGTTTTGAGCAGGGCGGCTTTACTGTCGTTAATGATAAGGTATTGGTGCCTGTCGAGGGCGCGGTAATGAAAAGAATTCATTTGGAGAATACCAGAAGACCCTATGTCATCTTTGATGATATCGGTGTACAAATGCGCAAAAAAACGGCTCAAGGGAAAGATCTAACCATTAACAAAGCGGATCCTTATGACCCTGTTCATTACATCAATCTGAGAGCATTAAGCGGAATAGAAGAAAACCAAGCCATTACTATCGCTGATCTCCCCATAGGTGATCAACCTGCCGTGAATACAGTGATCTTACCCAAGACACCTCGAACTAAAATTGATCCTAAGTATAAGGCAGTAGTAGCCTTTATGAATCAGCGTGGTGATATTGAGTTTGATGCCATGCGTTTTTTTGCTGAAAAAGATCCCCATTTCATTTATTTATTTCATCGAAGCTTGAACATACCCAATCCTCTTTCTATTTTGAGCAAACTCGAGCAGAAGGTGGGTTTCGACTGGATGCTGATCAATGATCTTCAGTATCACTATGAAAAAACGGATATCAACATTTATTTCGGTAATAACAATTACAACGTGATGCTACAGGGGATTAAAGAAGATCAAAAAATCACAGATTCGGTTAGCAAAAACTATTTACATTACCGCTTTTATGGCTCGGAGCAGGGAAGTGCAACGATTTTTTTGGTATTCAATCGGGGACAGGCTGATATTACCATCGCACGTAGTAACCCAAATATCGTTTGGATCATCAATGCTAATCATCCCTATATTCCTGAGATGTCATTTGAGGTGACTAATGAGGGTTATAAATTGTTTGACGTTAACGCAGATGAATACGGGGACAAAAATAGCATTGCGATAAAGGTTATTGATCGCGCTAACACCAACATCACTTTTCAGCTTCCCTTGGGAATTATTAGCATAAAGTGTGATGAGAAAAATTCATGTAAGCGTATTGTTAGAGAATTTAACGCGGATCAGTTTATTTATTATCTAACAGAACAAACCATCCAGATCCTTGATCCTAAGAAGGAGACGAAGCGCATGTCTCCAGCAAGGAAAAAATTAGAACTGACAAGACGCTATTTGCGACTCATGATTCAAAATACCCATTTTTCGCCGAATTATATTCCAGTAAAAAAACTTTCACTGATCGGTGATGAAAAGAGCGATCAGGTTTACTATTCTACCCACGACGAACAATTTGTTCATACGGCAAACAAGCCCGGTACGCTGTTTGAAGATACCAATCGTACTGATGTCCACGTTCTTTTTTTCGGTGAGAAGTATGCCTGGTTTAAGGGAGATTTATTGATGCAGGTGGCGTCTGAGGGTCTTGAGCATCTTTACTACTATCGAAATCTCTTTTGGCTATCAGAAATTAAGACGCATCGCTTGCAACACATTTATCTGCCCTTGTGTCATCTACCCGATGTGCTTGATACTCAAAATCCCCTCACGCGGGAAAAAATAGCGCTCCCTTCTCAATCCACCCTCACCCTCATCACTCAGCCCAAAGATATCACCCGATACATCGTTTTTGAACAACGCTATCAAGCCATTGATCATCAACAACCGCTGATTATGAGGTACAAAATTGATACTCAATATCCTCAAAAAGGATTGATATTCACTGAAGCTCAGTATTTACCAGAAGGAATACAACAGCAACTGATTCAAAGTGGCAATCTCAGCATACTGAATGATTTTATGAAAAATAAAGCGAACACAGAGATAAAAACGCTTGATGTCAGTAAGCTGGATCCATGGACAGGTACAGGATCTAATGTTGTGGCGGTAGATAATATGACAGCAGACACTGTCATCACCATCGGGCGTAAACTACTGTGGCCATTGCACGGTAGCATCGTGCTAAAAGGGGAAATAAATGCACGTCTTCCTGATGAAGTGATCAATAACCCGGACAACCTCATTCATTATGCTGGCACCACAAAAATAGTGATTGATGAAGATACCGCAGTAGAAGTCAAAATAGGCACGAGTACTAAATATTACCATTTTTGGTGTGTTACCGATCAGGATCAAAAATTTAAAAAACTGTATGTCCAACAAGATCAACTGCCCGCGACAGAAATGCAATTGGGTGATTTTAATATTACTAATAACCAAATATTGAGTATAAAAAATAAAATTATTCGTACTGTGGATGGCAAGCTGTATGGCCTAAACGATAATGAAACCCTTTTATTAGTAGGAATAGGACAAGATTGGTTAGTACAACATGAAAGTTGGTGGTTTTACTTTAAAAGACATATCGATCAACTCACAGAGAGGATGGAAGGGACGACTTCACTGCCAACAACACAAAAAAAATCGATTAACATTGCCCCCTATCTCACCCTTTCCGGCTTACTACAGAATGATGGCATAAAACCGCTGTCAGCTTGGTATGATCGTGCCAGCAAGCAATTTATTTTTTGGCAAAATGAAGAGGATCAGCAGCTAGTCTACCTGGGTATGGACAGCCAAAGTAAAGTGGGGGCTTGGGTCATGACTATCAGCAATAAAAACCAGAAAGAAATAGGCTATATCGATGCCATAGAAATTGATGAAGTGGGTAAGATCTTTCACGGCATCATCCTAAAGAAAAAAACGAAAATACCGAGTATTAACACCGTCACTTCAGCGACAATAGCTGACAAATCCTTGTCTTTTACCCAAGCCAGTCCGGAAAAAGAAGGAATAGTAAAGGGAACCACCACTGACGGGCTGTTACTTGATATTAGTAGAGAAAATGGAGCATTTCATATCACGTTATTAGCCGTCGACACTACCCTGGCCTGGAAACAAGAAAAGGAAGCAAATTTATCTCGATCGATCATTGAAATTCAGCTCGGCCAGCTTGTTGAAAAGTATCACGCCCCTGAAGTGATCAAAGTGACGTTAAGCAATAATCAGCAGGGTTGGTATCATGCGGGTCAAAAGAAACTGTTTTTGCCTTTTACCACCGATGAATCAGGTAGCATCAAAACACATAATTTGGATCAATATCTTGGTTTAACTCACCAAAGCCACAGTGCTTACTTTAATAGCAAAGTGGGCGAGCAGCTGGATTTGATAAAAATGAATCAAGATGGCACATTAGAAAAAAAGATGCCGAACAAGGGAATGATTTACCAACGGGCAAAGCCCATTCTTATTTTGGACAGTGGCTCTGTTTCGGTGCTTGCTGATGATGATTATATCAATATTGATGTACCTGCCTTGCTGATCACCACCCCTTTTACACAAACCCAGGATCAATCTTTTACCTTTAGCATTGATAAATTTAGTTACCCAATGATCTACCTGATGCATCTTAATTTAGGCAAGCTACGATGCATCATGCCGACGGGAAGTACACCGGAAAGCCTGTTGATCACACAAAAAGGCTGGAATGTCTGTGTCATTATCAAAAAAAATCTGGTGATGTTGTTATGTCATAAAAAGGAAAAACTTGAATTTATATTCAATGGGATAGAGATGCCAGCCAAAGGATTATCAACCCACTATACTGCGCTTAATCATGAGCCTCAGGCAGGTTCACTGATTGATGTCAAAATTTCCTTTGCAAAATTAGAAACCTATTATCATGCTCAATATCCAAATGAAAATAAATACAGTATGGATGGCCATCTGGTAGCGCCTTTTCCTGCATTTTGATTTTTCCTTATCTGCTTTAGGTAACCAGTCGTAATAAAAAAATAGGCTTTCAATTTTTTTCTTTGCGACTGCGTCGCCGGAAAAATTTTACATGACTTTATAACAATGCGGTTGCTTTTATACCGCATGAACCTCTCTTATAGCCGAATAAAATTAAAATGATTTGGCTATAAATCTTATTCCTCGTTGACATTATTTACTTATTTTCACAGCAGGATAAATATGATTTCTTCAGATTTAGTGCAGCAGCTCAATATCTTTATTAATAACTATGTGCCGGTTATATCAAATAACAGTCATATCGGCACATCAAATGAATATATGCGTTTTATTAGCATTGTAGATCAATATAAACATCACACCCCGCTATTTGATCCGCCTAAAGGGGCAAAAAATATATCGACTGATCCAGAACAAGAAATGCGATTATTAATTCATATGAAAACTTTTATTGAAAAAATACCGCCATTATCCAATGTCATACTTATTCGTAATGCCATTGAAAAGCGTATCAATAAATTGCACGTATTAGTGCCTAAAAAAATACATTTTGTTTGGTTAGATGAATTGGGTGGTTTTGAATTAGGCCAAATTGGACTTTGGATAAAAGCAAATCCTGATTACGAAATCACGCTGTGGACAGACCAAACGGCCTCACTTTCATTACGATTGTCTGCTTATTTGCAACGTGCGGCTTGGGATCAGGTTTTTAAAAAAGCAACGGCTGAACCTCTCCCCAACACGGAAGAAGAAGCCAATAATAGATATAAAATTACATTCGATCACTTTCAACAAGAACTTATTTTTCTACAAAATGATATTTATGATTATGTCACTGAGGATATGGCTGCAAGGAATAAACCGTTAACGTTTAATCAAGCCGCTTCTCAGAATTTGATTACCCTGATGATCAGCAAAAAGAAAGCGTTAGATGAAGTCATTGAATCTCACCAAACCAGTTTTAAGGCTGGTTTGGTTAAATTAAAAAAAATGGCGGCACATTCGGACAACATAAAAATTGGTGATATTAATCAACTGATGAAAGCTGATCAGGTTATTCAAAATATCTATTATAAAGAAATCATTTTACGTGGCAATTTATCCTCTGTGATTGATCTGGTTAGTTTGCAAATATTAAAACAAGAGGGAGGTTATTATTTTAATATCGATGCTCTGCCGGCGATTAATCAACAATTATTTGATACGGAATGGATGGATAATGTAATAGAGGTATTAGGTGTAGCTAAAACGAATCAACTTATTCTACAAATGATTTTAGATAAATTAAGCAGCGATAAACCGAGTCAGCTTCCCGCGCGTAAAATGGCGATAGAAAGCATCGAGGGCAGTGGTTATGTTGATCACGCTCAAGACGTTGATGTTGCCATTATTAATGCGTTAGAAACCGTACTCAATAATCCGGATAATAAGGGTAAATTTTTCAAACCGCTACAAGAAACCACCGTCGATCCTTTATTTTCCTTTCGTCATAATTTTCCTATCGACATGAATTTTTATCACACAACTTATAGCCGTGCGATGGTATCACTCCCTCGCAGTCGTTACATTCAAGCACGGTTAAATAACTGGGTAGATATGTTTAATGTTATGAGCGAATATAATATTGATGGCTGTCGACAAGGCTATATTAATGATGAGTGGCAATACCATCCTATTCCACAAGCAGTAACAGAAGAATTTGAAAACGCAATTATCGCAATAGGACGAGATAAATCGGTTGCACAGTCTTTACTCTCTTTCCGTTATGAAGATTACAACCTGGGAAATGTTTCTGCTAGTAATGTCCTTGCCGGTGGCGATGCACATAAATATGTGGTTGCTAAATTAATGGATCCTAATGGCATCGCCACATCTCATTATCTCACCTTAACTGATCCAGTCACCGATCCTTTTACTGATGCAACCTTTTATTTTGAAGAATTTCGCATCGAATTATGGAAAAGAGCCAAGACACTATTAAATAATAAAACAAATTACGACGGTAATATTATTATATCTTTTAGCCAAGATTATAAAATATATCAATCAGATCTTTTTCTATTCAATAAAAACATGTCCCGTAGTTTATTTTTAGAATATAACAGAGAGAAAGGAAAGCTAATTACCAAAAAGCGAGGCGAAGATTTTTTTTATCAAGGGAAACTACGAATTTATCTCACTGGCCATACGGGTGATATAAAAACAGTGGGTGCCGTCAGAATTGCAGATTTAATTTTCGATAAACTCATACAAAGAGAAGTCAAAGAAGTGGCACGGGTCAATATAACCGCTTGTGAACTGGCCGAAGGGGTTCCCACTGACAAAACCATGACCAATTATTGGTCTGGTTCAGTGACAGAAGGATTCATCTATGACTTTTTTCATCAAATAGAAGAAAGAAATACGCTGATTGGCAAGCGGGGAAAAATCATGATTGAAAGTTTAGCCGCTTACGCTAGCCCGGTTTCTATTATGTTTAATGGTACTGCTTGGACGGTTCAAATAGAAAATCCGGAGGCACCGCCAGAAGAACAAAAAAAATCGCCTTACGTATCGAAGAAGCGGCCACTAAAATTATTTTTACCCAAAATCCCCTCGGTAACAGAAAAAAATTAGCACAAAATAGGTTGATTACCTATCGCCGTTTACCGCTGAAAGAAGGATTAGTTCAACAGAGAACAGGAGGGTCATTAGGTTCATGCCACTCATCAAATAGCCCTGTGCTGAGTTACGCTAGGCTAAAAAAGAGCCTTCGGCTAAAAAGAAGTCTTCGCGCATCAAATGTATGCCGCTTCAGTACGAATAATAACTTTGATGTGCCCATCACAGAGCGCAGGAACACTACGAAAACAAGACTTTACAGCGGGATTGATCTAACCACCGCCAGAAAGATCAAGACGGATGTTAGATCAGGAACGGTATTATTAGCTACCGCTGATAGCATGGCATTAATAGCCGCTATGAGTGCCGGCCCCTATGAAATTTTGATTAGTGATAACAATCTGTCGCGGATCAGGGTTCTAAAACAGGTTTTACTGCAAAGTTTGACTAAACAGCGCTATGAAGATTGGTTCGCTTCACTTGATGTTTTCGAGGAGAAAAAAGGGTTATCAACAGTGATTAACCTGGTATTTGGCCAGAATACCCAAGCAGCCTATCAGCGCCTACGCAACCGTGTAATAAATAATGAATTTGGTTTCTATCATTTGGATTTAACGGAAAGTAGCAACATAGCGCTCACACTGCCTAACCGGCGCAGTCTGGCGCCGATGAAAAGTATTTACTTGGGTACGATTGAAAATCAGCTTGAAACCGTGATTGCTGCTACAAAGAGAGAGCCGTTTGGATTGAATCGCCCCTTGACAATTTTCCTGCGAGCCGCGCTGCTGACATTAGAAAATAATATAAAAGCATTAAATACAGCAAAAATGGCACAACCGCTCTATTATTCTTCTGCGGTTAGCTTACAATCAGAAACTTGTACCACAGCCCGCCCTTATTTGCATGAAAATTATAGTCAAAAAAAATATTTATTACGCGCACAGCAAATACTAGAAAAGGCGCCCAACACCCTCTCTTTATTAATAAAGGTTTATCAATATGTCAATTTACTTCAGCAAGAAAACAATAATCTATTAAATTCAGCTAATATACCATCTGCGGAAATTAATAAATGGATACCGATATTTTCATCGCTATCTTATGATATAGATAAAAAAGAATATCGCATTTCTTATCTCCATATTGATAATAACAGCGTAAAAGAAATAAAAACAAAAAATGAGTACTTCGCTCAAGTTAAAATTTTTTTAGATAAATATAATATTGATCTAAAAAAACACTACGATTTAAATGAACAGGGTCATATTCGCCCCAAATATCTGGCTAAAATAGGAAAAATTGATACGCTCGCCGATATCATCAATATATTCCGGGCGTTCAATAGTTGGTTAAACCAAGGCATTACTGTTGAAGGAAATACTGCCCTCTCTCATGCGCTACAACTGCATGTGTATTTGGGCATCACGTCGGTGACTATAGGCACCTTTAACACCGTGACTGAAGTGGTAACCTTTGTCAAAAATAGGCTGATAAAGGAAAAAAACTTTTTGACCGGGGGTGCAGTAAAAAAATTCTGGCGCGGCTTTAAATCGGTAGGCCGCAAAGCGGGTAAACTTGCGCCCTTACTTTTGTTAGCCAATGTTGCCTTCAGTGCCACTGAATTATATTACGCAGAAAATGAAATCCAACGCCTTATTTTTACCTACCAGCTTATCTTCGATGTTGTGGATTTGACGTTACAAATCGTCATTTATGTTTCTCTGACTACCGCCAAATCCGGAGCCGTATGGATGTATCCGGTCGCGGCTGTTGCCATTCTTTTAGCTATTGCGTTGGATCAGATGCGCGATTACATCTTGGATGAACTCCAGAAAAAATATAACAATATAGAAAAAATGAAAGCCTGCGGCCGCTATTTTAATAGCATGAGGGAAGGTTGGATAAAAGGAGGGTTTTCTTTTAATGACGGTGTATGGATGCCTTACCATGGGGTAGTGATAAAAAAAATAGATTTAATAAATGGCTTTGTTGAATTCGATAATTTTGGTCAGCAAATGCGTAAAATGAATAGCATAAAAACGCCCGCCTTTGCTGAGCAAGATGAACAAGCTTATATTAATTTGCGTGAACGCTGTGGTATTGGTATCAAACAAACGATTACTGATTTTTCTCATGACGCGGCGAGGATCACCTTAGTATTACCGACCGCCGCACGAGCAAAAATAAACCCTCAATACAGTTTTATTTCTTTTTACCGTGACATCAGTAATGGTGTTGAATGTGAAGCGATGAATTTTTTTTCTCAGCAAGAAAATTCTTATTTTATCTTTAAACATATTTCCTCTGAATTTAATCGATTGGATAGGATGGGTTTACGATCGCTTTATCTTAGGCCAGATATCGGTCAATTTCTTACTGAGCTGAATTTTAATTATCATAACCAAATAAAAACGAATATTGATGTTCACTTAGGTAATAAAACTTATCATTTGATTGCGCCAGGTTTTGATAAAAATCAACCGACGGATGATTCGCTTTATAAAAAACATTTACATTATCATCTTCACAGTCCTCACACAGGGAAAGCCACCATTATATTATTTATCAATCGAGCACAAGCAGAAATAACCATAGAATGTACTAACGAACAGGTCGATTGGATTATTGATGCAAGTCATATTGATTTACCGCCACAGGCTTATGTAAATAAAACGCTGATCGAGGAAAGCATAGCGAATTTAACGTTACAGGGTGATAATGATATCCATTTTTTTCTAACCGGTAGTATTAACGAAACCATAACAATTAAAATTAAATATTTGGTCAGTACTCGCTTCATTATACAATTGCCGGAAGGCATTTATAAAATTAATTATGACACAACCCCCTTCTCTTTCATTCCTTACCATCTCAATGCCATTGAATTAGAAAAAATAAATAAAATTAATGACAGAAAGCCAGAAACAATAAGAGATTATCTTATTCATCACACAAAAGAAATAAAAGACATCATCCCTTATATTCCAATAGATAATTTCATTCTTGATAATAAAGAAATGGATCGTTTATTTTATCAATTACGAGAAGAGCAATGTCTTTACACTGCCAATGATACCAGCACATTGTTTACTTCGGATGTGATACGCAGTCATACTCGGTTGTTATTTAATAATCAATTTTTTGCTTGGTACCAAGGCGATCTGAGTGTCAATTTAAATAATATAACCTACAGCTATAAAAATGTTATTTGGGTCTCGCAGGCAGAGGCAAAAAAATATGAATTTGGAAAAATAAATACCGAGCAGGAAAAAAGAAAGCTACTTTATATCTATATACCTATCAGCCATTTGCCGAGTATGGAAGGAGATGAATCTTATCATTCTCCCTCCCTTATTATTAAAACAGAAATATTAGCCCAAGCGATTTTATTTCAGCAAGAATATCACTATCAATCGGAGAGGAGCGGTATACAACAAAAAGGTTTATTTACTTATTTGATTGATACCTCTGTCACTGCATCCAAAGAACAATTTAAAATAATAGAAGTGAATTTACCTTTGCATTATATTCTAGATACAGAAATCGCCAAACAGACTTCCCTCAATAAAATCGGCATGTTTATGCAGGGGAAAAGCGGCAAAAACATGAGAGATATCGGATTGAAAATTGATCCGCTAGCACCCAGCGGAAAAAATGTTGCTAAAATTACTTTCCCACAAACCACGACGTCTTTATTGACAGGTAGATACCGACTGTTATGGCCACTGGCTAATAGTTTTGATGGAATAACCGGTATTATTTTTCCCAATATTATTGAACAGATCCAAGGGGAAGAAATTATTAATCACCCCGATTACCTGACGCATCTTGCAGCTGCTATTAAAGGCACTCGCGCCGATAATCACATTTTTTTCTGGAGTATCTTAAAAAATAATAATCAATTACATGCACTCTACATTCAAAAAGGTTATGCCGTAGCAACAGAAATTAATTTAACCGAGTTCGGGATAGAAAAAAACGATGTAAAAGGCATTACTCATAGTTACCGTGGCGTGCGTATTAATACTAAAAAAAATTACATTTATCACCTTGGTGCCGATCAAACACTCAGCTTACAAGGCTTAGAAATAAGGGGTAATGGGAAGCAAGAAAATTGGGCAGCGTCTTTAATGAATAAAGTTGAACAGATTAAATCACGACAATTTGTTAAATCAATTACCCTCGCCCCTGTTGTTGCCATAACCGGTTTATTACATAGCCAACCAAAATTATGGAAATTACCGGCCTGGTTTGATCATATTAATCAGCGGCTTTTTATCACACAAGAAGATAATAACCAACAGTTAAGTTGTTTAGGAACGGCCAATGATGGCAGGGGCGCTTGGATATTAGATAGTCAAGATAAAAAAAATCAAGGAATTTACTATTTATCTAACATAGTGATTAATCAAGTGCCACTATTTTTTATGGATCATGTTTTATTAAAAACAGCACAGATACCTAAATTACAGTTACTCCCCATCCATTTATTGGCAAATGGTGATAGCATTATCAATGCTCATTTATCGATAAATAGAAATATACAAATTGAGACAACCATAGGGCTGCTTATTGATATCAATAAGCAACAAAATGAATTTCAAATGGTTTTATTGTCTGTCAACGAAAAATTCACCCAAAAATATTTTGATCAATCAACAAAAAAATTAGATTTTAATAAAATTAAAATAGCGCTCGACGCTTTTAAAAAAAATTATATCTATCCGGAAATAATAAAATTGGCGATCAACAATAAAATATTGGCTTGGTATCATGCGCAGAGTGAAAATTTATTTGTTTTAGATAGTCATTATAGTTCCAGTGATTACCGATATCTTGGTTTCTCTGCCAAGTCAGAACCCGGGGAGATAGAACAGCCAGCGATTTATTTTATTTCACAAAATAAAAACCCTCGAAAAATATTAAAAATTTCGGGTGAAAATAATCATACAGAAATAATAAATAGTACGATAGATTACCAACGTAAAAATAATTTGTTAATTTTAAATGGCGACGCGACTGAAAATTTTGATGACTGTATTTATATTGAAGACGTCAACGTATTAATAGCAACAACAATAGCCCAATCACCCGATCAATCTTTGCTAATTAATATCGCGTTATTGCATTATCCAGTGATTCATTTCTCTCATGCTGGCCAAGGAATGTTAATTTGCCAAATACCGAATATCGCTATCGACAGGTTATCCCATCAAACTGAAATCAGCACAATAGCCTCTCCTATCATTGCTAGAAAAAATGAGCATATGTTTATTTTTACCGATAATAAATTATTAATTATTGAAGATGCTTTTGATACCAATAAAAATATTTTTCATGCTCGATTGACTATTTCTTACAACAATAACAGTCTATCTGTTGATCATTTAGCCACACACTACATGAATAAATTTCCGCAAGCAAAAAAAGAAACATACGGGAAAATACCACTGCTTAATTTATATCATCCAACCTAATAAAAAAATGGTAAATAACATGACCTATTCAGAACTCGAAAAAAAGATAAATGACTTTCTCGAAAAAAATCTCATTATATTAACTAAACCCAGTGAAGAGGAATTGGCTTCTGCCCTAATGGAATATCTCGCCAGCAGTAAAAAAAATGTGGTGCAGCAAAAAGAAACAGAAAATAAAAATCAAAATATTCCGATGACAAAGCAAGTAGGCGACCCCCTCTCGCCAAAAGCGGAAATGGAAGCGCTAACTAGCATCTTATATTGGATAGAGAAATGTAATTACTATCCCTTTTATCAAAGTCATTTGCTTAAAGCTATCCAGCAGCGCGTGGCCATATTATCAGAGCCAGTGCCGCAGGAAATCCATTTTATGTTTGTAGGAAAATTAGAAGCGATTCAAATAGACTATATCAAATTATGGGTACAGCATAATTGCAAAGAATATAAAATCAATATATGGCGCGATGCTACCACATTGCTAGCCGGAGAACTTTGTGGACGTTTAGAAGAAGCAGCAATTAGACATTCATTAAATGCGGAATACCGAAGTAACGAAGCATTTAAAACACAGCTGATCAATTGGCAAGATATGGCATATAAAGAAATCACCAGAACCATGTCGCAATATGACGCCAACCAGCCTGGTAATAAAAAATTTTCTTTTGATCAGGCGGTGATCCTATTTTTAGAAGCCAACGGACTGGCAAAACCAAGAGAACTTGCCAAGATCCGTGAAGCCAACGCCGCCAGTTTTTACTCTGATCTAGAAAAATTGCGCCAAGGTGTAAATTCGCCTAATAACATCAATCTGCTTGATTTTAACCTCATGCAGGATCTTCCCGATTATCAACTGTATATTAAAGAACTCACCTCAAGAGGTAATTTAATCGCCGCTACTGATATTAGTCGCTTATTAATATTAGAAAAGCATGGAGGAATTTATCTTGATAACGATTTATTACCCAATTTGCATAACATGCTGCTCTTTCGGCTAAGTAAAATAAATACGACCAGGCAATATAACCAAGAAATTATCATGAGGATTGTTTTAGATGAGCTGGCCTCCCGTGGTGAAATGCCGGCGCGGCAGGCCATTATTGCCAGTAAAAACCGTGGCGGTTATCTTGATCAATTACAAGATATCGACGTTCTGGATGTACAACGGATCAGAGAGGCTGTGATCATTACTCTAGATCGGGGACAACCGCTATTCGCCTCACTGAGCAAATTCACCGTCGATCCTTATTTTCAATATAATTATGCTGATAGCAATAACAAAGCCATTATAGCAGCGCCTTACAGTCGTTTTATTGATCAAGTCTTGACGCATCTGCGGCAAATTCATGCAGTGATTGCCAGGCATAATATTGATGGGTTGAATCCCAGTCAGCCTATTCCACGTACAATAAGCAGTGACATTGCCCAAGATTTGCAAACCAACAGGCTGCTACTCGGTGATAACGCTTCTTTATTATCTTATCGTTCCGAAGGGATCGTTACCGCTCGTATCCCTGGTACCCGTGAGATTGGCGGTGTTACCGCTTACAAGCACGCTTATGCTGCAATGTTAGAGGATATCGGTGTGCTACCGGTGCCTGATAGGGATCTAAGATCATCATTACATAAAATTTTATCTCCTATCACGCCGGCTTTTTTTGCTACTGAAGAAGCTTATCTTTCATGTTTACGAGGGCCAGGTTTAAAATTGCCGCACGATGTCTTCCCGCAGTACAGTCATTACGACAGTCAATATATTATACAACTGCAAGACGATGCCTCAGTGAATCCAATGGCACGCTATCTTTACAATAAAAACCGTAGTCGTACCGCCCACTATTGTTATCAACAAACCAGTGATGAGTTAATAGCGGTGAACATTGCGCCCAGTTTTGAATTTAACGGCCGTACCCGCATTATTCTGATAGGCCACGGCCGCTTTATGCAGGCATTGGGCGGTAAAAGAATAGTGAGTTTGCTGATCAATAAAGGCTTATTGAAAAAAACAGCCAATGGATTATTTTCAACAGTAGAGCGTGTATCAATAGCCGCCTGTTACATCACGGAAGCGGCTCCCGCGGGCGTTTCGAGAACGCGCTTACCGACAAAACCGATTATCGATATCCCACCAGGCGCATTCATAGACGATCTTTATCGCGCTTTTTCCACAGCAACAATACCGGTCGGCAGCATTAGTGTGCGTGAAAAGTTAGTCGCCGTTGATGTGTTAGGTCGTAAATGGTCAGGCGAGCCTATCAACCCTAATGCCCCTCAAAGTAAATGGCAAATTAATTGGGTATTAGTAAAAGAAAGCGATAAAAAACTTATTTTTACCCAACAAGAGGATGGCGCTATTGTTAGCGAACGGATCTCAAGGGTGGAAAAAAGTCCGATGCGCAGCAGACGACTGCGTACCTCTTACTTGGGACGATTTGGTGTCGATCACCTGATGCAAGTTACCGCTGGACAGACAACAAGACTGAATGGATATGTGGACGAAACAACGGCTATCCATATTACAGAGGAGCTAAAAAAAGGCGCGGTTTTATTGGCGGCCGATAGCATGGCATTGATCGCAGGAATGAGTGAACATTACCCGCGTTATAACATTATTATTAATGGGGATGAGCCTAATATGGCCGCCTTACAGCAAGCTTTGTGGCAAACTCAAAATCATGATGATTACAAAACCTGGTTAACGGGATTGAAACTGGCGGGGGGAGAAAAAATATTAACTGCCCGGATAAAAAAAATGTTTACCGATCCGCAAGCCGCTTTTAAGCGCCTCAAACAACGCTATTTGTGTGATGAATTTGATTTATTCTGTCTTGATCTTAGTGATCCCAATACCGCCGGCATTATTGAACGCGATAGGCGTAAGAAAGCGCCTATTACGAGTATTTATTTGGGGAAAATCGAAGAATTATTGGATAGCACCACTCAGCAAAGCATGCAACTTGACGATGAATTAGCAACCCATCAAGAAAAAATACGACACACCGTCGATAAAATCAACAGTACACTCAGCCGTTTAAGTGGTAATAATGACCATACGCCCCTTTATTATTATTCAAAAATAACCAATAAATCGGTAAAAAGTAGCGTTGGGAATAGCAAATTAGCAGAAAAATACACTAAAAAGCGCTACCTTATCCAAACACGAGCCTATCATAACGCAACACCTACCTCTTTGAGTCGTTCCATCAGTATGCCGATAACACTATGCGACACCTTTAGCCAGGCGAGCCAAGAATTACTGGTATCCAATCACTTACCTGCTGATCAATGCATGCCACTATTATTAGCCATGACTTACGATATAAATAACAAAAATTATAATATTAATTATTTACATAATAATGTTATGCAAGAACAAACACTGACAACCCGTAACGATGAATTTGCTGAAATGAAACGTTTTTTAGAACAACAGCATGAAATCTTACATCAGCATTACAATGTCGCTAATGGATGTCTTTACCCCTCTCAAGGTTATAGCAATAAATTTTTTGGTTATACCGAAGCGGTAGGCATGGGTGTCAATGCCGTGTTTGCAATTATGGCGATACAAAGTTGGTTGCGAAATGACAGCACAGTGCCAGGCAATACGCAGCTGGCTCAAATATTACAACTTCATACTTATCTGGCGATGACACAGGTAACTTTTAATACTAGTCACGATATGGCCTTACTACAGGCAGCATTAAGAAAAGGCAATATTGGCCTGACACGCTTGTTTCAATTTATAGCAACACCGGTAGGATTAGCATTAACCCTCTCTGATGTCGCTCTCAGCGCTATTGAATTGAGTAAAGCTGAAAACGAAGGGCAACGTATTCTCGCGACCACTCAGCTCAGTTTTTCAGTCATTGGCCTCTCTTTATTTGTCGGTAGTCTGGTTGCCTGTTTGCTCGGCAGCACGCTATTGGTTAGCGGATTATTTATCCTTGGTATCACGCTGGCCGTGACGGGGTACATCATACAAAGCACAGTAGTGGAAAACCTGAATAAACTCGATAAAGCCAAAATTATTGCTAACTATTTCACCAGTATGCTAAAGGGGTGGCGACAGGCGGGTTTTACCCTAAACCAAGGAATATTAGTCCCTTGCCAAGGGGCGGTGATCACACAAGTCGATCTGCAAAATGCAACCTCTCTTGCTGTGGTGTTTGATGCCAAAGGACAACGGATAAAAAGGAGGAGAGCACAAGGAAGATCGCCCAGTGACTATATCAATCTATACCAGCTGCGTCAGATAGTAACCACTCGCCGTACCCTCGCTCTGCCGGTTAATGCAGCAGGAATGAAAACGCTAGTATTACCGACACAACCTCGTGCGCGGATTAATCCTATCATGAATGAAAAATTCAGTTTTTCATTGCAAAATAATAATGGTAGCGAATTTCAAGCAATGCACTTTTTCAGCAGAAAAGATGCGGATTTTCCATTTATGATATATCCCGCCGCGCTTTCTCGGGTACCTTATTTTTCAGTTCCTAGTGAACTTCAATTGCATTATTTTCATACCAAAATCGATATTTTATTAGGTAATCAGCATTATTACTTGATTGCCCCAGGGGTAGATGAAGGATCACCAGAAAACCCGCTAATCAACCCACCGATATACAGTGAACATCTCCATTATCATTTTCATGCTCCGCGACAAAAAGCGGCGTGGGTGGTTTTGGTGTTGAATCGCGCCCAAGCCAACATGACCATCGATTGTGTTAACGATCAAGTCAATTGGCTAATTGATGTTAGCCATATTAATGATATTGAAATGACATCTAGTCACAGTACCGAATTCCCTGCTGGCCATCTATTGAAATTTTTTTGTCGTACACCGACAACGGCAGGCGAATACATGACAGAAGTCATCACCACCATTAGTGTTAAAAATAGTGAAGAAACGAAAATCACACTGAACCTACCGCAGGGAGCCATTGAGTGGAAACCACAGCAAACGCTTTTTTGTCGTATTAATTTTACTGAGTTGAACATCAGCTCAAACCAACAAGAAAGTATTGACGAAGCAAGCGTATTGATAGCAATACAAAACTATTTGCGACAACAGCGCACTCATCACCGTTATGCTATTAACAGGGTTCGCCTCGATAACTATAGGCAACAAGGGGAGCGACATATCGGCAATGCAGCCAATGAACTTGAAAATATTAACGACTATTTTTACCCACTCAGCCAACCTGCATTACTCTATACGGCAAATAATGACCAGACTATTTTCAACGATAGTAGCCAACGCAGTAATGTTGTATTGATTTTCCATAACCAAACTTCTGCTTGGTATCGTGGCGATCTTGCTATTACATTCCAACGGGCTAATGGTCAACCTGAGCCGACGATCTACAAAAACATTTTTTGGATGTCAGATATTCAAACGAAAAAGTTACGACATTTGTATTTACCTGCCATTCATTTACCGGTTACCACGCAGCGTACAGCAAGCATGATAGGCCGCCCTGCCCCAGTCACCTCAGAAATCGTCCAAACCCATGTATTAAGCAAAGGCATTTTATTTCAGCAAAACTACACCTATTATCTTGCCGATATTGATGGAGAAAACAATATAAGTCGGCAGATCCAGCTTATCTATATGATTGATACTCAATCTACGAGAGGAAGTCTGGCATTGCTTGAAGCGCGGGGGTTACCGCAAGATGTGATGACTAAGTTAATTAACGAGGGTAATTTAACCGCGCTCGATCATTTTATGACGCAACAAGCATCAGCCTCATCTGCGGGTGCACAGTTTTCTTCAATAAGATCGACTCATGCCAATATTGCTCAGCTGATTTTGCCACAGACGACCACGACGATATCCATAGGTAACAATAGGCTAATATGGCCGCTGGCTAATAGCCTAGATGGCGTGATGGGCAACGTCATTGCCAACATTGATAGCCAAATTTTGAATAATACGCAATATTTTGTCACCTTGGTCAGTGCGATTAAGGGAGAGGATATACCCACAGCCCTTGAAGTTGCCGCTAGGCGGCCAGGGCGTGAGACCGATGAGCGTAGACAACTACGTGATTCGGCGAATGCCCGCAGCCAACAACGCGGCAGCTTCAAAGGCGAAGGGTATATAGAAGATAATCACTACTTTTGGAGTGTGACAGAGCCTGATGTCAACGCTACTTTAGATTGACCACTTTTTGCTACTTTAAAATGTCCAGTTTTTGCTAATTTTCCTGTTGGGTTTCTATTCCAGGCGCCTGGATAATATCAGTCGTTTTTATAGGCAACATGCCTGCTTTGCGTTTATTTTTGAGTCGATAGCTTTCTCCTTTAATATTCAATGTGGTTGAATGATGTAAAAGCCTGTCTAAAATCGCAGTTGCTAAAATGTGATCACCGAATACGTCCCCCCAATCAGTAAAACTTTTATTTGATGTGAGAATGATGCTCGCCTTTTCATAACGACGGCTCAATAACCTGAAAAATAGGCTAGCTTCTTCGCGATTCATCGGTAAATACCCGATTTCATCCAGTATTAATACCCTGGCATAGCACAGTTGCTGAAGTTGGCGTTCCAGACGGTTTTCTTGCTTTGCCTTCATTAAGGTACAGCAGAGTCTATCCAGAGGCATAAACAATACCCGATGCCCAGCTGTAGCTGCCTTGACAGCCAGCGCTATCGCCAAATGCGTTTTCCCTACCCCAGGTGGGCCTAACAAAATGACGTTTTCATGATGTTCGACAAACCTCAGCCCCGCCAGCTCGCGGATAATTTTCCTGTCTATACTTGGTTGGAAAGTAAAGTCAAATTGCTCCAAGGTTTTTATCCACGGCAAACGTGCTTGTTTTAACCGCGATTCCAAGCCTTTTTGGTGACGCCCGTTCCATTCCTGGGCTAATGCCTGCTGGAGAAATTCACGGTAGTTCAGTGCTTTCTTGGTGGCTTCTTCACATAAACTCTCCAACGCATCGCCCAGGTAATCCATTTTTAACCGTATCAACAAGTTTTCCATTTCCATCAGAGTAGCTCCTCATACACACTGAGCGAACGAGACGCTACTCGATTGACCTGTTGCCAAAGGGCTTGATGATGTTCTGGCACCTTTTGCCAGCCCTGCGTTACCTCCTGCAAGAGATGCGTCGCGAGCAGTTGCTCATCGCCGTAAATACGTAGCGTATTATCTAAACCGATACGAATATTAACCGCACGACCACACCAGAATGAAGGCACGCTATAGCGATTACCTCTGACATCGATATAGCTGTCCCATGCCACTTGTCGTAGGTCGAAGTAGCTGGTATCGAAATCAGTCGCAGGGAGTGGCATCAAGGCTATTTTTTCCTCAGCAAAACGATTTTCCGGTGTCTGCTTGAATTGACGAAGATGACGCTGGTCTGCCACTTTCGCCAGCCACATCGCTAGCAGTTGATTAACATGAGCGAAACTCTCAAACTGACGGTAGCGAGTGAAAAAATTGTGTTTAACATAGCCCACCATCCGTTCGGTTTTGCCTTTCGTTTGCGGTCGATAAGGCTTACAGGCGCGAGGGCTAAACCCATAGTGATTAGCCAGTTGCAGGAAGCCCGCATTGAACTCGATGTGGCCATTTTGTCCATGTTTGATAACAGCGGCTTTTTGGTTATCTACCAAGACATTTTTTACGCTGCCACCGAAGTAATTGAAGCTGCGAACCAGCGATTCATACGTGTGCTCAGCATCTTGCTTAGGGGCAGCAAAGACATGAAAGCGACGCGAAAAACCGAGCGTATTAACGGCAAAATTAACCGTACAGGCAGAGCCTGCCACCTCAACGATGATTTCTCCCCAATCGTGTTGAAGTTGATAACCGGGGAGGGTTTCAAAGCGTACCGTGTTTTTCGAGGCCCTGAGCGGACGTTTGGGATGTATATAACGTCGGAGCATCGCACTCCCACCCCGGTAGCCTTTTTCACGGATTTCCTCAAAAATAACCGCCGCATTCCAAACCTGTTCACTCAACCTTGAATCGATGTAGTCTTTAAAGGGCTCGAGTTTAGCAACCTGTTTTTTACCGCGTTTTGCTGTTGGCGGCGCAGGATAGCTAATGTGCCGTCTCACCGTTTTTTCTGAACACCCTATCTGATGGGCAATATCAACAATAAATGCCCCCTGTTGATGGCGTTGTTTTATCATGTAGTGGTCCTCTCTTCTTAGCATGCTTATTTCCCTCATGGCTTTGTCACCACAAAGGAAACTGCATTCTGGCTTGAGTGGACAAATTAAATTAGCAATTTACGGTCTTTTATCATTAGCGCTGACACTCTGATTGCGCAGAATGTTATAGGTGTCTGTGCCTTTCCCGCCAGCGGCATACCCGCGCCCTAAGCCGAGGGTGTTGTTACCTTCATCGCCGCTCAATACCACATTAACTTCAGTCTGTCCGTAGGCATTTTCAATATTTTTTAACTGCGCCAGCACCTGAAACTGCGCCAACGCCGTTAACTGCGCTATCGCTTCTTCTCGCGCCTGCCCGGATAACGGTGCAATGCGCGCTAAGTGATCAATCACCTGTTGGCGCTGATCTTCACGGAAATACGCGGCGAGGCCAATATCGATCGCCAGCAGGGTGCTTTTGCCATTCGCGGGACGACGGGAGGCGATCACCGTATCATTCAGGTCAGGCAGATGACTGCCGACCTCATTCCCGCCATCCAAAATGCTTGGCGTGGCCGGCGCAGCTTGACCCAAGAGATGAAAACGGTCGGCCTGGCTGCCGCCGGTAAACTGTTTGCGGCCGCCACCGACGTCAAAGTCATTTTTTCTGTCACGCTTACCCAGGACGGTATCGTTACCCCCGCCCATATTCACTTTGTTGATAGACTCTGCCTCCGAGGGGCGGCGAAACGGAGCGCGGATCAGTTCGCCGCTGGGACGGACTGACAATAAGCACTTCTCACCGTTTTCTTCAATAATGCCTATTATTTGCGCATCGCCCCGCAGCGCGAAGCGATTCTGGCGACTTTCTGTCTTTTCCGTACCAAAAGTGCCGTCAGCTTGTCCCTCGGCAATGGTATAGCTGCCATCGTCTTGAATGACCACTAAATCAGCGCGTTGGTCGCCATTCATATCATGCAGCTGTATTTGCGCATTATTAAATTTACCGGACTCGAATAGCTTTTTTATCCCCTCGTGCTCTTTTGCCTCTTTCGTGATAAAAGGCGCCAGGCGATTTCCACTACTCAATAATGTGTAGAGCATCCCGGTTTTTGTCATCGAGACAATATCGTCATCCCCATCGCCATCAATATCGCCAACCAGCCGATGAAGGTATTCCGCCACCGACGCCGGCGAGGTGGCGCCGTATAATGTGGCAAGTGCCATCGAATGCAGGGGCTCAAAAATACCGGTGGCCTGAGCAGCAGTATCATCGGCCTCCACCTTTTTGCCATAAATGATGTTGACATAGCCTAGCTGGCTATCGCCACTGCTCAGACCGCGGGTAAATGACACCACATCCGCGCGGCCATCTTTATCCACGTCCAGCAACACCGCGGGTGCGTCACTTAAACGCGACTGTCGCACGCCGTATGATTGTTCACTATGGGCAAAGGTGCCGTCTTGCTTGGCCAAAAAAATCTGCATCGGCTCGCTACTGTCACCGACGGCAACCATATCGTCCCAGCCATCGCCGTTGATATCCCCTACCATGGTTCTGAGGGTTGGCCAGATGAGCGGTACGACGCTATCGATACGCCGCTGATCGCTATAACCGCCTTGACCATCAGATTTAACAACATCGAACCCTTCCTTAGAATAATAGGCGATATCAGGATGACCATCATGGTTAATATCGATACGCATCACGCGGCTATCATTTTGTAAGGGATTCAAATCCGTCGTTGGCAACGGTTGAGCGGCCGTCGCCACAAAGGCGCCTACCGACTGCTCCGCCCCGATAAAGGATTTTTTTAGCACCGTTGACGGAAGATTCGCATCATCATTCAGATCAACCACCTCGTCGACGCTCCCCGCTTGAGGCAAATAGTAATTTAGATCATAGGGTTGCAATCTCACCGCCGTTTTTCCTTCACTTTGTTTGAAGGTTAATACCGTGTTTCCTCTACTATGACGCGCGGCGTAGCTGGCCGCTGCTTGTTGCTCGGCCTCTGATGAAGGTGTTTCTGTCGACCGGATGCGATCACGTAGGATGTGATCCCCTCCGGAGATATCTGTTGCCACCAACCGCCGATAGCTTCTTGTTTTCAGCGTAACTTCACCCCGGCTGAGGTACAGCGTCTCAATGTTGATGTTAGCCCGCAATAGGGTTTTAGCGGCCTTGTTCAGTCGGGCGGTCAGCGCTTTCTCTGCCGCCGCTTTTACCTGGTAGGCCGCCAGCCGATTTTCCAGACTATACGTCTGATCTTGCCCGGTAAAGGCCAACACGCCGGCTTGAAAGGTCTCCCAACCGTCTAACGCGATCACTTTTTTGATCTCCTCCACTTCACGTACGGCAGAATAAATGCCGCCGGCCAATAGCAGCGCCGCGCCGAAGGCCAATCCCACCGGACCTGCCACGGCTGCTGCCGTGCCGCCAATCGCAAACGCGATGGGGACGCCGATGCTGACCAGCGCCCCAGTGAGCGATAAAGCGCCTTCAACGATCAAATCTTGGCGCATTGTCGGATCGGTGGTAGTGCTGAGCTTACTGAAGGCACGGAAGGCCTGGTATAAGTCAAAACCGCTGGATAAGACGCCCAGCGCCGGCCCGCCAAAACGCGCCAGCTGTAGTTTGAACCCTGACCGCAGCCCCAGCTGGGTCAGACGACTGCCCCAGACGCCGAGCCCCTCTTGGGTCAGATCAATCGCCATGTTGGAGCTTAAGGCAAACAGCGCCAGATCTCTTTCTTGCGTCAATTGTTCTCTCTGTTCAGGCGTTAAGGATTGATTTTGCAGTCGCCGGTTATATTTGGTCAGATCACTGAGTGAACGCAGGTAGCCATAGCCCTGCATGGTACCGCCCGCGCGGCGGGTAAAGTGTTGCAGACGCGCCGAGCCGGCTATCGGCACGCTTTTTAGCGTATCGCCCAGGCTCGGGGCGATTTCTAACGTCAGCTTCGGCGTTTGGCTGCCTACCGTTTCCGTTTGCGCCGCCAGCTGAGGCTTGAATGTCACCTGCTGGCGAATCGCCTCCAGCTGCGCCAGCACACTGGCCTTGGTTGCAGCATTATCACTGGCGATAAGTAGACTCTCCATGCTGCCTTCCGTCGGTATTTGCTGCCGCAGGAAACGCACCGCTTGTTGGGCTTCAAAGCTACCGTAATCCGCCTGGTGCAGATAACGCGCCAATTTTTTGCCATCAAAGCGCAGCTGCTCAGCCAATTGTAGCGGTGAGAGGCGTTTTAGATGATCGACAGAAAAAGGCTTGCCGTCGATGCGCGCCCCCATCTTATTGAGCACCGCGACCGGGATCGGCACCGCGCTCAGGGTAACATCCGGCGCCGCTGCTAGCCGTTGTGCTTCGGTTTTATAATCGCTTAACAGCGTTTGTAGTTGCTTTAGCCCAGAGAATTGTTCACGGGCAGCAATCAGATCGACTTTATACAAAGTGACTTCGGTGGAGGAATTGATGTGGGCACGCAAGGTAGACTCAAGTGCCTGGCGGTTTTGGCCAACGTCCGCCCCCGTGATCTGCATCGCCCCCACATTGGGATGATAGAGAGAAAAGTGACCATTATTTTTGACAGAGAGTGTCAGTACCTGATGATCGATTTTTATTAAATACTGACCCGGCGCCATTTCAGCGTGCGTCACTGGCAACGGCTGTTGGCTAAAAATCGTCGGATGATCGTCAGGCGTAGCCAATAATCCATCAAACAACTGACGAAATTGCTTCACTTGTTTGGCATCATTATCTGAGAGAGGCGCTTCAGCGCGCTGTTCATTGAGCGTTGCGTAAGTATTGAGGCCATTAAGATAGCGCTCACTGGCCAGCCCGCCTTGTGCCTGTGCATCTAACCAGGCGAGTCCCGTGGCCGTGGCCGCCGTCTGTGCGTGCCGGCTAGCGTCAGCAATAAATAACGCCTGTGGCGCGAGCCGCACGTTGGAGCCATGTTCAGCCTCAACGCCTTTCCATGCCGTGATAGCACTGATTTGCTGCCGGTTCGACTCTTGACTGCGCACCAGCGCTTGTTCACCCGTCAAATGCGCTAATTGCGCATGAGCATCCGGTAATTGCAGCAGCTGTTTTACATTGTCATGCCAAAGGGCAAAATGGCGCGCGTCAGTGATGAAGGGAGCAATCTTCCTTTCATCAACCGCGCCGTCGGCATCAGGAAAAAAATCTGCCAAGTCAAGACGTTGCTGAGCATCCAGCGTATCGAAGGTTAACGCATTGGTATGCAGCGCATCCATTAGCGCGATAACCCGATGCAGGCGGGTAGCGAGATCGGCACGATCCACCAGCGGATCAGCATATGCTCTATTTCCACCGAGCAGACCTTTTGAACGAGGTACGCTAGGTTGTAGCACAAGCGGTTGCACCTGGATAGCACCATCAGCAGAAACAGCAAGTGGCGCGGTATAATCAATAGCGACTTCGGTATGAGATTGAGTGTTTCCGTAAATAATTTTACCCAATACAACCTGTAGATTGGTGACATTACCCCCATTGGTTAACAGTGGATCAATAAAACGACTGATCATTTGCGGAGTATCGGGCGATGAAAATGCCTCTTTCTCACCGAAAAAAAGTATCCGCACTTGTTGTTCAGCCAGTAAAGGCACTATTTTTTGTTGCAACGCTTGACGTGCTGACGCTGTCGTCTCTCCTTCCATTGGATTACCATTCGGTGAATAGCGATGGTAATTGATATCGCTAATGTCCCTATGTGCTGGGTCTTCTCTTAACCATCGACCCGCCGCCGTCATGGCTTCTTCGTCCTGCGGATCAATCACTGCTATTTCGTGCGCATAAAAGTGATGCGGTACCGGTTGTTCACCCGCCAGGTTGATGTTATCAGCCACGCTTGTTCCACCAGCAACGTTCTCTCGCCTGACAGGGCTATAATCTTTGGAGTCTGAAAGGGTTAATAATTTTTGCAAAACAGGATTGAGGCTTTCTAGAATTTGCTTTTCCATGGGCTTTGTCATGCTATCCGCAGGGACAGGTGTTTCTTCAGTGGTAAGCGGATAAGGGAAGGAATATTCGGTACCGTCGGTAAATTGATAGCGGATCCCGCTATAGGTTTCTACGCCATTTCTGATAACTAAAACATTACGCTGTAATGATCTTCTGTCATCCATAGACAGGTTAGGGATTTGCATCAGCACGCGGGGGTCGTTTTCGTCTCCAAGTGAAATCGCTCTTGCTGCTATAATGAGCCCGTTTTGCAATCCAATGCTAAACTCTGCTCCCTGATTTACTACTCCCACTATATCGCCTATCCTGGTATTTATCCGGTACGAATCCTTTAATAAAGGAACCGATATCCGGCTATCAGGGAATTCTATGTTGCGATCAACACCTGATATGACCAATTCAAAACTTCCATCTGGCATACTCGCTATACGCGCAAAGGCTCGCTTGCCGGTCGCCGTGGGTACGGTAATCATTTTATTAACGTCTTGCTGAGTAAAACGTCGATTTAATGTTAACTCTTCTCCTTGCCGTTCGATACGAAGAGGGGGCACAGCATCACTTAATGCAGCAACCAGGAGTTGTTGAATAATGACCTTGGCTTGTTGGTTAATCAGCTGTTCCTGCTGCCCGCTGTGATATTGTGCATAATCAGGTTCATGCTGGTTCACCAGGTTATTGAATGCCTCTTCCGTACTTTGCGTTAACCTTAATGGGATGACCTCGCCGAAAATAGTGTCAATCTGGGATTTTAGTTGTTCACTTAGATCCGTAGGCACTCGCCCTGAATGAAGTAATGGTTGTAATGCTACTATTTGTAAGTTGAATGGAAATAACGTGGTGAGTTTCTCCACTGCGGAAGCAGTGTCTATCGATGGCTGCAAAATATTTGCAATTTGTTCAAGAATTTTCAACTTGAGCCGATGGGTATGGGCAGACTTTAAAAAAGCATCCAGTTGTAGAGACGCTTTGATCTGTTCTGTTAATGCGCTCGCTGTTGCGACAGGCTCAGTACTGTTCCAGGAAGGCGACTCTGTACCATCGGCAAAGAGGTAATGGATCCGCCGGCTGATTTTTTTGCCATTTTGCTGAACAGTAATCATGCGTTGTAATGCATTTTTATCACTTTCGGTCTGAGGATACGCCCTCAACTGCACGACCGGATTTTCTTCGGAGCCGATTGAGATAACCTCTGCTTTTACTGAAACACCGTCTTGATTTGGTCTGTTGATGCCAATCATTAACGCTTGTCCCTCTTGTGCTATCACTGCCGATTGCCGCGTTTCTTCCATCAATACCGGATAACTCGCTTTTATAAATGGCACTTTTATCGCAATATTCCCCTGAGGTTGGGCATCCACAATCGAAGCAACGCCAGAGACTTTTAAGCTAAATGTATCATTTTTATATATTATCTGAGCAAATTGATTGTTGCCATCCACCCTTGGCAATTCCACCATCCGACCGATATCTTCTTGGGAAAAATGCCGATTTGCTTGTAAAACTCCCTCTTTGAGTTTTATCTGGAGGGGGGCAAGCGGCTCATTCATGGCGTTTGTGAATAATTTTCTAACAATTTTAACCACTTCTTGGTCAATGAACACTTGCTCCGGCGGCGCGGCTTGCGTTGTATTATTATCCAAAAAATAGTCATTCAGTGTACGGGTTAATAGCTCCGTCTTTAGCCGGGGTAAAATTATCTTTTTGACTATCTCATTAATCTTCTTTTTCAGCGAGATGGTTTCTTCTGGAAAAAAATCAGTTAGGCTGCGCGAGTTTGCTAATATTGAGGCTGGCATATCAAGGGGTAACATGCCAGCCAGCATATTTACGGCTACATGCGTGCTTTGCTGGAAATCAGAAGGCCGAATGACTTCAATGATTTTGGACCAAAGTGCTGCACGAAAACGGGTTAAAACCGCGTTGGCTTCTATTTGCAGCTGTTTAGTCAGAGAAGCCATTGTCTCAACAACAGGTTGTTGATCCTTGCCCCAGAAAGACAATTGACTGCCGTCGGAAAATTGGTAGATAACGCGCCCGTAGTCTTTTCTTCCGTTGATATCAATGGAAATATTACGTTGTAGTGCACCGGTATCTTCCAGAGCCGCTTTAAGTTTTGGCACCTTGAGCGTAACAAAGGGGTTCTTGCCTTTACTTATTGAGACAACCTGTGCTTGAGTGCCATCGAACAGCGTAAAGGTGTCACCTACTGTTTTTATCTCTTTTGTTGAAACGCCCTCCCTCATTTCTATCCGATATTCTTCACCGAAGGGCGGCCGGAATTTTGTTATCATAGCGCTAAAATCATCCCAATTTGGGATGCCCGATATACGTAAAATGAAACGCTGTGTTTGGCTATTAAAATCTATCCGTGCAAATACCGTTTTTTCATTCGGTAGTGGGACAGCGACCATCGTCCCTATATCGTTGAGGCTAAAATTACGATTAACTTGCCAATGCGTTTCTTTTATTGTGATTTGTAAAGGGGAAAGAGAGAAATTGAATGGATAAGTTAATAACCCGTCGATAAATTGAGTGGCCTGTTGCTGAATAAACCGTGCGCTTTCTTCCGGTGAGTATGAAGCTTTCACTTGCAGGGCTTTTTGTTCCACTTTCCTTTCTAAGGATCCGGTATCGATTAGCGGCGCGATAATGTTTTGCATCAGGTGATAAATTTTAGCTAACAGCGGCTGTGTTATCTTTGGCGGCAGCTGTTTAACGTTAATTAATTGTTGCACCCTTAACTGCTGTGTACGATCGGCATTGGGCAGTAATTTTCCAAGCAAGGTTGCAGGATCCTGTAGTGTCTTTTGGATCTGCTGGACGATGGACGGGACCTGAGATTTTATCATCCAATGAGTCAGATCAAGCCGGCTTTTGATCTCTGCCTCTAATGATTGCTCAGGGTTAACGGGAGGCAACGGATCCCAGAAAGAGAGTTCGCTGCCGTCTGGAAACTGGTAAATGGCTCGCCCATAGCTCTCTTCTCCGTTGTGCATCACGAGAATATTGCGTTGTAACCCTTTTTTTTCATCGGCCGATAGGGTTGGCATCTTTAAGCGTACCAATGGATTTTTTTCATGGTCGCTGATTGAAGCGACTTCTATCTGGATACTTCTGCTCTCTGTTAATTCAAATGTAAATGTCTCTTCCTGCGTTACTATTTTGGCTCCTGCTACATTGCTTTTTCTCATTCTTATATAATCTGCACCCTCTGTGGGGGCGAGGTGATCAGGATCTATGAAATCTGAGCGGACTCTTTTTATTCTTAGCGTGCTGTCGTGCAACTCTTTAAAAGTATCCTCGTTAACGCCTGAAATTTTTAATTCAAAGCGAGCCCTATCATCAGGAAATCCAGCATCTCTTTCATCTCTCTCAATACGCGCAAAGACCGTTTTACCTTTTTTTGTTGTCACTTGCACCATGCGACCAAGGTCTTGCCGAGTAAAATTACGATTGGTTTGCCAATAGGTTCCGTCTTTTGAGAGGCTGATACGAAGGGGGATCAGTGACCCATTGAGCGCACGGGTGAATAATATCTTAAGGATCCTATTGGCCTGTTGGTCAATAAATTGTTGATTCGATGCACGCTGATGTTGATTAAAATCAGCGGCATGTTGATCCAGGATCTCGTTTAATAAGCGTTGATCGGAGCGGATAAGAATACTATCGCTGACAATATCATGAACCAGCTTTGCCAGACTTTCTCTCTGTTTCAAACTCATTAAGTTAATTGAATCAATCAATGTTGGCACTGTGGGAGCCTGAGGCTGCAAAGCTGCGATCAGTATGGCTATTGTCGCGCTATCAACAGGACGCTGTAAAATCTTGCGGATAACGGCAGATTTTATGTGCAGACGGGTTGAAATCGCGTCCAGTTGTAACTGCTCTGTAATTTGTTGTGTAGCAGATAGCGTTGTTTCCTCGCTATGAGCGACCGGTGCCAAGGGATAGAATTCAGATTTATCGGGAAATTGATAAATCACTTCCCCATAGATTTCTTTGCCATTTTGTAAGATAGCAACATGGGCAGGTAACGAGGCTTGCTGATTATCGAATAGGTAGGGTATTTCCAATCGTATTAACGGATTTTTCCCCACAACGCTTTCCATTTCGATAACCTTGGCTGTTATTGAAAAGGCAGTTACATCCGTTGCTAACGCAAGATCCAATGTGTGCCCAACTCTGGATATCGGCTCTTTTTGTCCATTTTTGATCATTTCTATGGGGTATGGCGTCGTTAACAAAGGGGGCTGTAAGGTTGCGGTGGTTAAATATTCCTCCTGGTTAACACCAGATAATTTTAAACGAAATTGTTCATTCTCAAAGACCACCCGTGCCAGTAAGGTTTTTCCGCTTCTGATCGGGAGTACAACCAGGCTACCAATATCTTGTTGCGTCAAACACCGGTTGATGTGCCAAGTGCTCTCTTTGCGTACTATTTGCAGAGGAAGAGGAGACCGATTCAGCCATGTTTTAAATGCGCTACGAATGACTTCAGCGGATTGGCTTCTGATGGCTGCTTCATCAAATTCTCCCTCCACGCTGACTTGCCTTATCAGCTCTTGCAGGTGTTCCTCGTTGATACGCGGCACAATGAAAGACGAGATGATACCGTTAAGCTGAGTCCGAAGGTGTTCTACGGTTTCTTGCTTTTCGGTGAAGAGTAACTTTGCCACTTCCTTTATCTGTGGGTAATCAGGCAACAGACTGGTGAGGATTTCTGCATTGGAACCGAGCTGTTGCGGATCTAGCAAAATATCAGTAAAGATAGCGACAAATTTAGCTCTATTTTCATCAACCATTACCATACTGCTCGAGCCGGCTTCTGGTATGGCTTCCACCAGACTGTTACTGTACCCACTTTCGGTGCTGCTCTCTGCAACTAACCCATTTTTATCTTTTTTTACTTTTATTCCTAAAAAAGAAGCCAACGCTTTTTTCATAATTTATCTGTGAATGCATTCCGCTTGCGTACGATTATACCCATAGTCCTTCAAGTTGCTGCTAGGCAACCAGGGTGAAGGGTACACACACTTTCAACATCCATCCTTATATAGTGTGAAGATTAATTTTATTTAATCTGAAATAGGTTTAAAAAGGGAACTGAATGCCTAAGAGACTATTAGAGATCTCTTGTTTGTACTAGCACGTTTTTTCATCAATTGAGCACATTTCAAAGAAGATTTCGAATAGGCTCTAAGGTACGAGCAATATTACCTACCAGCGATCTAGCATTTAGAGAAAGATTAATCAAAAAAATATAACCTAAACTAATTTGGATTTATTATTAAAATTTATTATTTTCATTAAATAGTATTGTGCGTCTATCATTAACTTATCATGCCTTACTTTACTATTATTATAAGTTAATTTAAAATATTATTTCATATTTCAGATGTCAAAAAAATAAATAACCAAAAAGAAAATTTAATAACTATAAATTTATTTACCGCAATTGTTTATATATTTTTTTGCTCCGTGGTAATAATTTTTTATTTGCACGTAAAATAATCAACAGATAGGAAAAAAGGTAGTGGTGATTAGGACTTGAGGGGGTAGCCTTGTATATCGACCTGTATTTGATTGTAGCTACTAACTACGACTGATATAATTATTTTTAAAATGTTAACCCGTTCTCTGGATATAACAGAATGGATGCTGATAAATGGTTATGTGAACCACACAGAAGCTCTGCTTTATCTGAGGGGTATGTTTTTTACTGGTGTACTATCTCAAATACAGTGCTAAATTTTGCATTTCCAATTCCCGATTCGACACAGATGGTTAATTGCTATGATTAAATTTATATCAAATAGTTACAATGAAATGCAGGATAAAGACCTTAAAGATTTTTTCTGTCTTAGAAAAAAAATATTTAAAGACAGATTAAACTGGTTGGTCGCATGTAAAGATGGAATGGAATTTGATGAATATGATAACGAAAATACCTCATATCTTCTTGGCAAAGTAGAAGATAAAATAATTTGTGGCTGTAGGTTTATAGATATGAAACATCACAATATGTGTGTTGGAATATTTTATAAATACTTCAATAAAATGAAAATCCTTGAAGGAAACTACATTGAAGTAACTCGTATTTTTATAGACAAAGATAGAGTTTTTAATATTGGAATCAGTAGTTATCCAATTAGTTTGATGTTTTTTTTGAATATGCAAATCTTTGCAAAAAATTCAGGATACGAAGGAATATATGCGGTAGTTACCGAACAACTGCTAAACATCCTGATAAAATCAGGATGGAAGATAGAAATACAGCAAAAAGGTATATCAGAAAAAAATGAGAATATATATTTAATAATAATGCCAACAAGTGAAAATACAATTATCCCATTAAGGGAAAAATTAAAATTAAAAATAACTCATGTATTAAACTTTTAACAGTCTCAGAAAGGCCACTAATTTTATTACAAATTATCTGGCCTATCTTATATTTTGTATAAATTTCTGTTTTTGACACCCTTCTCTCCTATTATGTCTATATACTCACCTTATTTCATTGTATTTGTCAGCAGGGAATACGACTAATTTTAAATCAGAAGCTAATCGTATAGCATGTTTTGCATTAACTGCGCCTAATTTTTGAACTATATTACCCATATGGAATTTAACAGTACAATCCTTAATTCCTGTAATTATTGAAATTTCTTTATAGGTTTTTCCTATGGAAGCCCAATAAAGAATGTCATTTTCTTTCTTCGTTATACAAATACTACCTCTACTACCAACTTTACAAGTCCCTCCACGACTATCATACTCAGATAGCATCCTCTGGTGTGCTTCCATTAACAAAAAAAGTAGTTTTTCTTTATTTAATAAAATTTCTCTTTCGGATTCCAGAAGGTAATTATTGAAAATGGATAGTAGTGCAAGATTATTTTTACAGTCATGCAATATAAATGTATAGCCATTATGAATACAGTATTCTTTTGCATGCGTCATAACTCCTGGTAAAGTTAGTTTTGATGAAATCGAAATGTCCTCATCCCAGGAAAAACATTTTACTCTGGATAAAGATTTAATCACGACAGGATCTACCATCTGATGGTTACATTTTACATACAAATCAAACCACTCAGGATAATTATTTATAATGCAAATTTCATTTAAATTTCTTTTGTTTATTATGAAATACCCGAATTTACAGTCCTTTTTTTTTGATAAATTTTCTTCTAAAAATTTCTTTATATCATTATTAATTTCTTCATTCTGAAAAAAATTAGAAATCACCTTTGCTCCTTTTTAAAAAATAATGAAAAGAAAAAATACATGATAGCAATTGCAGAACTGTCAAATGCTATACTTTAATATAGTCAGTATAAACAATCCAGGCTCATCAGGAAAATATTATATTACTCACAGCTAGGCGGCCAGAGCCTGAGATCGATGAGCATAGACATATATCATAACGAATTAATTTTGATTGCAATATAAAACTAAATTTTTCACTAGGTAGTTAGAGATGAGCTACTCAATCGATCTTCGTTGTAAAATCCTGAGTATTCGAGAAAAAGAAAACTTGAGCATAAGAGAGATAGCTAACTGTTTCCACATTGGTTCAGCTTCCATCACCCGTTGGCTCAGTCGTATCGAGGTTAAACCTTTTTTCCCCCGTCGGCGTAAGCTTGACAAAGAGGCGTTAGCCAAGGATGTTGAGCTTTATCTCGATGCTTACCAACGGGAACGGGCGGCACGTTTTGGCGTGTGCCAGAAAACCATTTGGCAAGCACTGAAAAACCTTGGCGTCACCTATAAAAAAACCCTGCCGACTTATCGTCGCAGGGCATGGGTGGTTATTTTATCAACTCAATCAAAGCTAGGTGTTTTAATCCACCAAAATTATTTAATTTTAGCTTCTTTGTATAGAACGTGTTTACGAATGACTGGATCAAATTTTTTGAATTCAAATTTATCTGGGCAGGTACGTTTATTTTTTGTAGTCGTATAGAAATGACCCGTACCGGCAGAAGAAACCAGCTTAATTTTTTCGCTACTGCTTTTAGCCATGATTCAATTCCTCAATACTTTACGCCTTTAGCGTCAAGTGTCTTCAGTACCTTTTCGATACCGTGTTTATCAATGGTACGCATAGCTTTGGTAGATATACGTAGTTTTACAAAACGTCCTTTTTCTGTGTCCCAAAAACGGTGGCTTTGTAGATTTACATTAAAACTTCGTTTAGTTGCGTTCATCGCATGAGAGCGTTTATTACCACGCATTGCGCGTTTGCCACTAACCGGACAAATTCGGGACATATCTATTTTCTCCAAAAAATCAAATCAGCGCGAGCTTCATATAGGACATGGCCGAGGTTTTACGGCACTCCGGATAAAATCAGATAAGAAACTGCTACCAGCAAAAAATATCCACTGAAAAAAGACTTTTATGCCAAATCCCCCCTCATTTAAACAAATGAGGCGCTCAAAAGAGGGGCATTATACGCCTTGCAATGTAAGTGCTCAAGTCCTGAACCGTTAAAGCCAGCCAAGGTGTATTTATACCCACAGTCTTTCAAGTCACCGCTAGGCGCCCAGGGCATGAATACTAAGTGATACGGGCAAACACCTACATCCAACAACACGGCGGCTTCAAAGGCGAAGAGTATATTTCCACAGCTCGTGTCAGGTGACATAGTTCCTGTTAGACTAAGTCGCATAATTTATTTCTTCTTCAATAACGAGAGTCGAGCGGTGAAAAAAGCAATGAATACTCAAGTTACAAAACAATGTAAAACACTAGAACAAGCCGTTGAGCATGCATTGCAGCTGGCCAGCCTTTCTTCTGATGCTGCTGAAGTTGCCATCACGAAAACAACGGGTATCAGTATCAGCACCCGCGATGGTGAAGTAGAAAACGTGGAATTCAACAGCGATGGGGCGTTAGGCATCACTGTTTATCACCAACAACGCAAAGGGAGTGCATCTTCAACAGATCTCAGTCCTCATGCGATTGAACGCACAGTGAAAGCCGCGCTGGATATAGCACATCATACTTCAATCGATCCCTTTTCAGGGATCGCAGATAAAGAGCTGCTGGCCTTTAAGGCACCAGATTTGGATCTTTTGCATGCAAGCGATTTGGATGTTGATCATGGCATTAAACTGGCAGCGCAAGCAGAGCAGACCGCATTAAGCTTTGATAAATGTATCACCCATTCTGAAGGGGGTAATTTTAATAATCATTATGGTATTAGAGTTTTTGGTAATAGTCATGGCATGTTACAAAGTTATTGTTCCAGCCGCTATTCACTTTCTTGCAGTGTGATCGCCGAAAAAGATGGCAAAATGGAGCGGGACTACGCTTATAGCGTTAGCCGCAAAATATCAGATCTGAAAAATCCTGAGTGGATCGGTCAAGAATGTGCGCGTCGTGCATTATCCCGGTTGGGTACCGTTAAATTATCCACTAGAAAAGCGCCAGTATTATTTGCCGCAGAAGTAGCAACGGGATTATTTGGCCATTTGGTTTCTGCTATCAGTGGCGGCAATATTTACCGTAAATCCACTTTTCTGCTCGATCATCTGGGTAAACAAATTTTACCTGATTGGCTGACAATAGAAGAAAAACCACATTTACTTGGCGGGCTAGCATCTTCCCCCTTTGATAGTGAAGGTGTGCTGACGGTAACACGAGATATTGTTAAAGATGGCGTACTGCAAACTTACCTATTGAGCAGTTATTCTGCCCGTAAATTGGGCTTAAAAAGCACCGGCCATGCAGGCGGGATCCACAATTGGCTGATTTCCAGTCAGGAGAAAGATTTTCAGAAGAAGGATTTTACCAGTATGCTAAAGCAACTGGGTACAGGTTTATTAGTCACAGAACTGATGGGGGACGGTGTCAATACGGTTACCGGTGACTACTCGCGTGGTGCGGCCGGATTTTGGGTTGATAACGAGGAAATTCAATATCCGGTCAGTGGGATCACTATTGCCGGTAACTTGAAAGATATGCTGCGTAATATTGTCAGTATCGGTAGCGATATCGAAACCCGTAGTAATATTCAATGTGGTTCAGTGTTATTGCGACCGATGAAAATTGCGGGTGAATAAAATTTCATTGTAAATTTCACTGGCCTCGAACTTTAAATAGAAAGCCAGAGTGCGAGTGTTTTGATCGGTGATGGGAGAGGCGCCAATTTTTGCATTTTGCATAAAATTGGCGTAGCATTTCGCACGATGGGGCGCCTTGCAGATAATGTTTACCCATTCTCTCCGATGTAATTAAAATAGCAGTTATTCTTTATTGCTCTATATGAATTAAAATCGATAAAAACATTTCTATTAATATGATATTCCGTAAAAGTAAATTCAAATATTTATTTTTTCATCATATAAAAATAAATCACAAATTATTTATATGTCTGATTTAAAAAACAACGCTATTAAATACATTTCATTCATTATTTCTAAATAACTGAATTAATTTATCAAATTAACACTTATGCGTTATTACCAAGAAAGTCTTAGAATTAGGTTATAAAAATATATTTTTATAACCAGAATAAAATTATAAATACAGTATTAATTTTTATTACAAAAACATAAAATGAAATGGAGCCGTAAAATAATGGAATACAGCGATGTCATTAAGCAACTAGAAAACATCACCGTAGATGAGTCGAAGTATAATAGAAAAGATTATTATAGAAAATTTATAACAGTCAGAAATCACTACTTAGCTGCGATTCACCCTTTACCCCCCGTAGAAGAAACCAAGCTTTTATTTGAAATGTTGGATTGCCTTGAGAAATGGATTTTTATTCATAATAAAAACGGTGAAAAGCGATACAGTGGTTTTTTATCCAATATACTTTTAGCACGTAAAAATACCCTCATGACCGCTGTCCCTAAAATACTCCATTTTGTTTGCCTGTGTGAAATGACACACATTCAGCGGGACTATATTAATCTTTGGATAGCAGCGAATCCAGATTATGTCATCAAAATTCATACGGATAAATATGCATTTTTAGCGAGAGAGCTTGCTGTACGACTACAAAAACAAGCCAGTAAAGAAACGTTAAACCATTCCGGTAAGGCTTTTCGAACAGCCCTTTTTTCCTGGCAAAACGATGCTTTTAACTACATAAGAAACAGAGTGGCCACAGAGGCAGGGATAGAAAGTTTTGCTAATAGTTTCGATAATTGTGTCAAAGCATTTTGTCAAGAAAGAGGGCTAGGCACTGCTGAAGAGTTAGACAACAGCTATGATGCCAATAGAAACAGGCTATCATCTGCTCAGTACTTTCTGAGGAAAGCGAATCCAACAACGGATATCACCATTATCGTCAGTGAGGATGCTTTTTTTCCTTCGCCCTCTTATTATTTAACAGAGTTGGTTCGACGAGGAAATCTGATTACTGCCAGCGAAATACTGGGCTTACAGGTGTTACAAAAAGAAGGCGGCATTTATTTAGCGACCAATGTGTTGCCCGAGATCGATGAAAAACTATTTAATGTTGGGCACCGAAGCTTAATTCAGACCAGTATTCAAGATCCCCAGGGTGTGGAAAGCAAAGCGGTCATTGCCAGTTGTATCCTAGATGCATTAATGGAAAAAACCGATCCGGAAACGGGTACCAGCAAAATACTCGCCCGTGAAAAGTTGATTAAGGACTACCCGGTTTACAATATTGATTCAGCAAGACGGACAAAAATAGAAACAATAATACAACGTGCTATAGAAAAGAAAATTCCCTTGTTTAAAAGCCTTGGTGTCGTCAAAGTCGACCCTTTTTTTCGCTGTTGTTACGCTGATGGTTATGCCAAAGCGGTGGCCGTAAAAAAGTTTGATGATCAAGAAGGCATTCCATTTATTACTCACTTATTAAGCAATTTTGCTAAGACATATGCCATCATTGAAAAATACAATCCCCTTACTCTCAAGCTAACCGAGCCAGCTTTACGGCAATCTCTTATTTCTGAGATTGAGGCAGAGATAAAACGCGCAAATCTACAGCTCAGTGCTAAGGCGGTTCTTTCTTACCGTTGGGATATTCTAAATCAATATGAACAAACTAGCCCTGAACTGTTGGGCACCCCTGCCTATAATGTTGCTTATGCTCAACTATTGGATAATATGCTCGATCCGGTACTTAATGAAAAGGGTCAGCCGATACGGCCAACCAATGCCCTGATCTTTCAAAAAAAGTTCACGCCTTCTTTCAATGCTATCACCCCATTAACCGAAGAGGTATCACGCTCGCACTTAATGGGATCCATGTATTATCTTGAACCCTTTTCTAACAGCCCTCAATATGGCGGCCAATATATTATACAAATTCATAATGATGAGATTAGCACCAAAACGGCGCGGTTTTTATACCATCAAAACAGAGATATTAGCGATTGGTATCGTTATGATGAAGCCAAAAATACCCTTAGCCTACAACCCGATACCCTGGCTAGAGTCAATAAGGGAAGATATATTGTGTGGGCTGGAAACGGTCAGCCTATACCCCTCTTACATGCCCTAAAAATTACAGCATCATTGAAAGCGATGCTACCGATCAATATCACTAGGATAGAACAGCTGACCCTGGTGGCTTGTCAACCAGAGTCGAACCTAATAGCAGGCAACAATCATCGCTTTATCAAAAGTCTCTATGATGCTTTTGATAAGAGCGATCGTAAAATAAGCATTGATCGCATTGTGGTGCAAGAAAAGCTTTTTACTGTTGATAGCATGGGGCGTCAATGGCAGGGAAAACTGCCTGTAGCCAGCGCAGATAACTCAGCCGTAGCCGAAATAACGTGGGAAAATGTAATAGAAAGTGACAAGGTCGGGATCGCCACGAGATCGACCAATATGACGCTGTCTTATACCACTCGGCCTCTTGTCGAAGATAGGGTGATGCGCAATAAAATCATCGCTATGGCGACATTTAACCCAACCCCTTTTGCGCTGGGTTCGGTGATGGAAATTCCTCTGATCCCCCCTGAAAAACTAGAAGAGTGGATGAAGGATCCTCACAAACTCGATGGATGGATAGATCAAGCAACAGCTAAAGGGATGCTAGACAGTATTAAGCAAGGTGTGGTGGTGACTGTTGCCGAGAGCATGGCACTCATCGCCGCGATGGGTGCCGTGGATCACGAGCTTATCATCAGCGATCCTGATCTTGCCAAGATCTCGGTAGTGATGCAGGCATTAAGGCTGAGCCTTGAAGTTGAAACTTACACACAGTGGTATGAACTGCTTGATTTTAGTTGCGGTAAAATTGAATTCAATCTGCTCGTCAATACCCTTTTTCCAACACAGACTGCGCGAGATCACGCTTTTGGGTGCCTTCAATGGCGGGTCAGCAGCAAACGTATCACCTTTTTCAACCTTAATCTCAATAAAGACGGCAGTGCGACGAGCATACGTCAAGGAATGAAAAGTAAAGCCGCCATTAAAGCCATTTTTTTGGGTAGCCTGGAAGGGCTTTTATTGCCGGATAGCCAAGTCGGCACCAGAGACAATCTTATAAAACAGGCTAGGCATCGCGTCGACAGCCTCGAGATCAATTTAAACAGCCTGCAAAATACCGCTCAAACTCCCCATGCTCCGCTCAAACGTTACTATTACTCATTGTGGGAGCCTAAACCCAGCTTGCAGCAACGGGACAGCCCCCTGGCACTAGAAAATTATATCAACAGTAATGACATACTGAGAGCCATGCAATTACATTGGCGGGCAGGAAATCATCCCAGTTTCGATTATGCTGTCCTGTACTCGCAACATCAGGCATGGAAACGTATCAATCATAATGTATTGAACGAAAGCCGACTCGCGCCAGGAGAGTGGGTGATCTTATTTTCGACACTGCGATATGATCCGATCGATCAACTCTACACTATCAGCTATTTAAACATTTCTGACCATAATATAACCGATATCACCACTCGGGAGCCTTTTTTTGCTGAGATGAGGATGTATTTAGATAAAAAAATTGCATTGATTAAACACCATCACCCATTGATGAAGAAAAAAAGCCAGATTGCCAGAGCGGTTGGCCGTACCGGTGGAACTGGAGGCTTTGCCAATTTTGACGATTCAATCCTGTCTATTTACCATTTTTTTAGCCAAGCAGTCTCCGTCACTCACGAGAAAAAAGAACCGCTCTCTTTCGCCATAAAACTGCACACTTGGATCTCTTTATTAGGCGATATTAATAACATCAGCAGCATGGCCTCTACTCTGACTGATGGTAGTGAAAGATTGCTGGAGTCTGCTGTACAAAACGACTGGCTATTCAAGCGTTTTACCGGAACCATTAATGCTTTATGGAATGCCAGTTATCGTATTGCCTCCTCGCCGGCTATAAAAAAAATAGGGAACGCTACCACAACAACCAGTTTTGCATTAACGGCCATTAGTTTTGTATTCAATAGCTATGAATACTATCAAGCCAAAAATGATCTGCAACGCAGTCACGCTATCGTCAGAATGGCATTCGATGGGGTGAACTTTGCATTCACCGTGGGAAGTTTATGGTCTCTTGGTTTTAGTCCAACGTTGGCTCCTTTTTTGATCGTCATTGGTGCCGGTTATGGTTTATCTAAACTGAGTGAAGAAGTCAGTTATCTCTTAGGAGAAAATACTGACAATATTACCAAAGCACAACTGTGCGGAATCAAATTTAATCAAATAAAACAGGGTTTTGAGCAGGGCGGCTTTACTGTCGTTAATGATAAGGTATTGGTGCCTGTCGAGGGCGCGGTAATGAAAAGAATTCATTTGGAGAATACCAGAAGACCCTATGTCATCTTTGATGATATCGGTGTACAAATGCGCAAAAAAACGGCTCAAGGGAAAGATCTAACCATTAACAAAGCGGATCCTTATGACCCTGTTCATTACATCAATCTGAGAGCATTAAGCGGAATAGAAGAAAACCAAGCCATTACTATCGCTGATCTCCCCATAGGTGATCAACCTGCCGTGAATACAGTGATCTTACCCAAGACACCTCGAACTAAAATTGATCCTAAGTATAAGGCAGTAGTAGCCTTTATGAATCAGCGTGGTGATATTGAGTTTGATGCCATGCGTTTTTTTGCTGAAAAAGATCCCCATTTCATTTATTTATTTCATCGAAGCTTGAACATACCCAATCCTCTTTCTATTTTGAGCAAACTCGAGCAGAAGGTGGGTTTCGACTGGATGCTGATCAATGATCTTCAGTATCACTATGAAAAAACGGATATCAACATTTATTTCGGTAATAACAATTACAACGTGATGCTACAGGGGATTAAAGAAGATCAAAAAATCACAGATTCGGTTAGCAAAAACTATTTACATTACCGCTTTTATGGCTCGGAGCAGGGAAGTGCAACGATTTTTTTGGTATTCAATCGGGGACAGGCTGATATTACCATCGCACGTAGTAACCCAAATATCGTTTGGATCATCAATGCTAATCATCCCTATATTCCTGAGATGTCATTTGAGGTGACTAATGAGGGTTATAAATTGTTTGACGTTAACGCAGATGAATACGGGGACAAAAATAGCATTGCGATAAAGGTTATTGATCGCGCTAACACCAACATCACTTTTCAGCTTCCCTTGGGAATTATTAGCATAAAGTGTGATGAGAAAAATTCATGTAAGCGTATTGTTAGAGAATTTAACGCGGATCAGTTTATTTATTATCTAACAGAACAAACCATCCAGATCCTTGATCCTAAGAAGGAGACGAAGCGCATGTCTCCAGCAAGGAAAAAATTAGAACTGACAAGACGCTATTTGCGACTCATGATTCAAAATACCCATTTTTCGCCGAATTATATTCCAGTAAAAAAACTTTCACTGATCGGTGATGAAAAGAGCGATCAGGTTTACTATTCTACCCACGACGAACAATTTGTTCATACGGCAAACAAGCCCGGTACGCTGTTTGAAGATACCAATCGTACTGATGTCCACGTTCTTTTTTTCGGTGAGAAGTATGCCTGGTTTAAGGGAGATTTATTGATGCAGGTGGCGTCTGAGGGTCTTGAGCATCTTTACTACTATCGAAATCTCTTTTGGCTATCAGAAATTAAGACGCATCGCTTGCAACACATTTATCTGCCCTTGTGTCATCTACCCGATGTGCTTGATACTCAAAATCCCCTCACGCGGGAAAAAATAGCGCTCCCTTCTCAATCCACCCTCACCCTCATCACTCAGCCCAAAGATATCACCCGATACATCGTTTTTGAACAACGCTATCAAGCCATTGATCATCAACAACCGCTGATTATGAGGTACAAAATTGATACTCAATATCCTCAAAAAGGATTGATATTCACTGAAGCTCAGTATTTACCAGAAGGAATACAACAGCAACTGATTCAAAGTGGCAATCTCAGCATACTGAATGATTTTATGAAAAATAAAGCGAACACAGAGATAAAAACGCTTGATGTCAGTAAGCTGGATCCATGGACAGGTACAGGATCTAATGTTGTGGCGGTAGATAATATGACAGCAGACACTGTCATCACCATCGGGCGTAAACTACTGTGGCCATTGCACGGTAGCATCGTGCTAAAAGGGGAAATAAATGCACGTCTTCCTGATGAAGTGATCAATAACCCGGACAACCTCATTCATTATGCTGGCACCACAAAAATAGTGATTGATGAAGATACCGCAGTAGAAGTCAAAATAGGCACGAGTACTAAATATTACCATTTTTGGTGTGTTACCGATCAGGATCAAAAATTTAAAAAACTGTATGTCCAACAAGATCAACTGCCCGCGACAGAAATGCAATTGGGTGATTTTAATATTACTAATAACCAAATATTGAGTATAAAAAATAAAATTATTCGTACTGTGGATGGCAAGCTGTATGGCCTAAACGATAATGAAACCCTTTTATTAGTAGGAATAGGACAAGATTGGTTAGTACAACATGAAAGTTGGTGGTTTTACTTTAAAAGACATATCGATCAACTCACAGAGAGGATGGAAGGGACGACTTCACTGCCAACAACACAAAAAAAATCGATTAACATTGCCCCCTATCTCACCCTTTCCGGCTTACTACAGAATGATGGCATAAAACCGCTGTCAGCTTGGTATGATCGTGCCAGCAAGCAATTTATTTTTTGGCAAAATGAAGAGGATCAGCAGCTAGTCTACCTGGGTATGGACAGCCAAAGTAAAGTGGGGGCTTGGGTCATGACTATCAGCAATAAAAACCAGAAAGAAATAGGCTATATCGATGCCATAGAAATTGATGAAGTGGGTAAGATCTTTCACGGCATCATCCTAAAGAAAAAAACGAAAATACCGAGTATTAACACCGTCACTTCAGCGACAATAGCTGACAAATCCTTGTCTTTTACCCAAGCCAGTCCGGAAAAAGAAGGAATAGTAAAGGGAACCACCACTGACGGGCTGTTACTTGATATTAGTAGAGAAAATGGAGCATTTCATATCACGTTATTAGCCGTCGACACTACCCTGGCCTGGAAACAAGAAAAGGAAGCAAATTTATCTCGATCGATCATTGAAATTCAGCTCGGCCAGCTTGTTGAAAAGTATCACGCCCCTGAAGTGATCAAAGTGACGTTAAGCAATAATCAGCAGGGTTGGTATCATGCGGGTCAAAAGAAACTGTTTTTGCCTTTTACCACCGATGAATCAGGTAGCATCAAAACACATAATTTGGATCAATATCTTGGTTTAACTCACCAAAGCCACAGTGCTTACTTTAATAGCAAAGTGGGCGAGCAGCTGGATTTGATAAAAATGAATCAAGATGGCACATTAGAAAAAAAGATGCCGAACAAGGGAATGATTTACCAACGGGCAAAGCCCATTCTTATTTTGGACAGTGGCTCTGTTTCGGTGCTTGCTGATGATGATTATATCAATATTGATGTACCTGCCTTGCTGATCACCACCCCTTTTACACAAACCCAGGATCAATCTTTTACCTTTAGCATTGATAAATTTAGTTACCCAATGATCTACCTGATGCATCTTAATTTAGGCAAGCTACGATGCATCATGCCGACGGGAAGTACACCGGAAAGCCTGTTGATCACACAAAAAGGCTGGAATGTCTGTGTCATTATCAAAAAAAATCTGGTGATGTTGTTATGTCATAAAAAGGAAAAACTTGAATTTATATTCAATGGGATAGAGATGCCAGCCAAAGGATTATCAACCCACTATACTGCGCTTAATCATGAGCCTCAGGCAGGTTCACTGATTGATGTCAAAATTTCCTTTGCAAAATTAGAAACCTATTATCATGCTCAATATCCAAATGAAAATAAATACAGTATGGATGGCCATCTGGTAGCGCCTTTTCCTGCATTTTGATTTTTCCTTATCTGCTTTAGGTAACCAGTCGTAATAAAAAAATAGGCTTTCAATTTTTTTCTTTGCGACTGCGTCGCCGGAAAAATTTTACATGACTTTATAACAATGCGGTTGCTTTTATACCGCATGAACCTCTCTTATAGCCGAATAAAATTAAAATGATTTGGCTATAAATCTTATTCCTCGTTGACATTATTTACTTATTTTCACAGCAGGATAAATATGATTTCTTCAGATTTAGTGCAGCAGCTCAATATCTTTATTAATAACTATGTGCCGGTTATATCAAATAACAGTCATATCGGCACATCAAATGAATATATGCGTTTTATTAGCATTGTAGATCAATATAAACATCACACCCCGCTATTTGATCCGCCTAAAGGGGCAAAAAATATATCGACTGATCCAGAACAAGAAATGCGATTATTAATTCATATGAAAACTTTTATTGAAAAAATACCGCCATTATCCAATGTCATACTTATTCGTAATGCCATTGAAAAGCGTATCAATAAATTGCACGTATTAGTGCCTAAAAAAATACATTTTGTTTGGTTAGATGAATTGGGTGGTTTTGAATTAGGCCAAATTGGACTTTGGATAAAAGCAAATCCTGATTACGAAATCACGCTGTGGACAGACCAAACGGCCTCACTTTCATTACGATTGTCTGCTTATTTGCAACGTGCGGCTTGGGATCAGGTTTTTAAAAAAGCAACGGCTGAACCTCTCCCCAACACGGAAGAAGAAGCCAATAATAGATATAAAATTACATTCGATCACTTTCAACAAGAACTTATTTTTCTACAAAATGATATTTATGATTATGTCACTGAGGATATGGCTGCAAGGAATAAACCGTTAACGTTTAATCAAGCCGCTTCTCAGAATTTGATTACCCTGATGATCAGCAAAAAGAAAGCGTTAGATGAAGTCATTGAATCTCACCAAACCAGTTTTAAGGCTGGTTTGGTTAAATTAAAAAAAATGGCGGCACATTCGGACAACATAAAAATTGGTGATATTAATCAACTGATGAAAGCTGATCAGGTTATTCAAAATATCTATTATAAAGAAATCATTTTACGTGGCAATTTATCCTCTGTGATTGATCTGGTTAGTTTGCAAATATTAAAACAAGAGGGAGGTTATTATTTTAATATCGATGCTCTGCCGGCGATTAATCAACAATTATTTGATACGGAATGGATGGATAATGTAATAGAGGTATTAGGTGTAGCTAAAACGAATCAACTTATTCTACAAATGATTTTAGATAAATTAAGCAGCGATAAACCGAGTCAGCTTCCCGCGCGTAAAATGGCGATAGAAAGCATCGAGGGCAGTGGTTATGTTGATCACGCTCAAGACGTTGATGTTGCCATTATTAATGCGTTAGAAACCGTACTCAATAATCCGGATAATAAGGGTAAATTTTTCAAACCGCTACAAGAAACCACCGTCGATCCTTTATTTTCCTTTCGTCATAATTTTCCTATCGACATGAATTTTTATCACACAACTTATAGCCGTGCGATGGTATCACTCCCTCGCAGTCGTTACATTCAAGCACGGTTAAATAACTGGGTAGATATGTTTAATGTTATGAGCGAATATAATATTGATGGCTGTCGACAAGGCTATATTAATGATGAGTGGCAATACCATCCTATTCCACAAGCAGTAACAGAAGAATTTGAAAACGCAATTATCGCAATAGGACGAGATAAATCGGTTGCACAGTCTTTACTCTCTTTCCGTTATGAAGATTACAACCTGGGAAATGTTTCTGCTAGTAATGTCCTTGCCGGTGGCGATGCACATAAATATGTGGTTGCTAAATTAATGGATCCTAATGGCATCGCCACATCTCATTATCTCACCTTAACTGATCCAGTCACCGATCCTTTTACTGATGCAACCTTTTATTTTGAAGAATTTCGCATCGAATTATGGAAAAGAGCCAAGACACTATTAAATAATAAAACAAATTACGACGGTAATATTATTATATCTTTTAGCCAAGATTATAAAATATATCAATCAGATCTTTTTCTATTCAATAAAAACATGTCCCGTAGTTTATTTTTAGAATATAACAGAGAGAAAGGAAAGCTAATTACCAAAAAGCGAGGCGAAGATTTTTTTTATCAAGGGAAACTACGAATTTATCTCACTGGCCATACGGGTGATATAAAAACAGTGGGTGCCGTCAGAATTGCAGATTTAATTTTCGATAAACTCATACAAAGAGAAGTCAAAGAAGTGGCACGGGTCAATATAACCGCTTGTGAACTGGCCGAAGGGGTTCCCACTGACAAAACCATGACCAATTATTGGTCTGGTTCAGTGACAGAAGGATTCATCTATGACTTTTTTCATCAAATAGAAGAAAGAAATACGCTGATTGGCAAGCGGGGAAAAATCATGATTGAAAGTTTAGCCGCTTACGCTAGCCCGGTTTCTATTATGTTTAATGGTACTGCTTGGACGGTTCAAATAGAAAATCCGGAGGCACCGCCAGAAGAACAAAAAAAATCGCCTTACGTATCGAAGAAGCGGCCACTAAAATTATTTTTACCCAAAATCCCCTCGGTAACAGAAAAAAATTAGCACAAAATAGGTTGATTACCTATCGCCGTTTACCGCTGAAAGAAGGATTAGTTCAACAGAGAACAGGAGGGTCATTAGGTTCATGCCACTCATCAAATAGCCCTGTGCTGAGTTACGCTAGGCTAAAAAAGAGCCTTCGGCTAAAAAGAAGTCTTCGCGCATCAAATGTATGCCGCTTCAGTACGAATAATAACTTTGATGTGCCCATCACAGAGCGCAGGAACACTACGAAAACAAGACTTTACAGCGGGATTGATCTAACCACCGCCAGAAAGATCAAGACGGATGTTAGATCAGGAACGGTATTATTAGCTACCGCTGATAGCATGGCATTAATAGCCGCTATGAGTGCCGGCCCCTATGAAATTTTGATTAGTGATAACAATCTGTCGCGGATCAGGGTTCTAAAACAGGTTTTACTGCAAAGTTTGACTAAACAGCGCTATGAAGATTGGTTCGCTTCACTTGATGTTTTCGAGGAGAAAAAAGGGTTATCAACAGTGATTAACCTGGTATTTGGCCAGAATACCCAAGCAGCCTATCAGCGCCTACGCAACCGTGTAATAAATAATGAATTTGGTTTCTATCATTTGGATTTAACGGAAAGTAGCAACATAGCGCTCACACTGCCTAACCGGCGCAGTCTGGCGCCGATGAAAAGTATTTACTTGGGTACGATTGAAAATCAGCTTGAAACCGTGATTGCTGCTACAAAGAGAGAGCCGTTTGGATTGAATCGCCCCTTGACAATTTTCCTGCGAGCCGCGCTGCTGACATTAGAAAATAATATAAAAGCATTAAATACAGCAAAAATGGCACAACCGCTCTATTATTCTTCTGCGGTTAGCTTACAATCAGAAACTTGTACCACAGCCCGCCCTTATTTGCATGAAAATTATAGTCAAAAAAAATATTTATTACGCGCACAGCAAATACTAGAAAAGGCGCCCAACACCCTCTCTTTATTAATAAAGGTTTATCAATATGTCAATTTACTTCAGCAAGAAAACAATAATCTATTAAATTCAGCTAATATACCATCTGCGGAAATTAATAAATGGATACCGATATTTTCATCGCTATCTTATGATATAGATAAAAAAGAATATCGCATTTCTTATCTCCATATTGATAATAACAGCGTAAAAGAAATAAAAACAAAAAATGAGTACTTCGCTCAAGTTAAAATTTTTTTAGATAAATATAATATTGATCTAAAAAAACACTACGATTTAAATGAACAGGGTCATATTCGCCCCAAATATCTGGCTAAAATAGGAAAAATTGATACGCTCGCCGATATCATCAATATATTCCGGGCGTTCAATAGTTGGTTAAACCAAGGCATTACTGTTGAAGGAAATACTGCCCTCTCTCATGCGCTACAACTGCATGTGTATTTGGGCATCACGTCGGTGACTATAGGCACCTTTAACACCGTGACTGAAGTGGTAACCTTTGTCAAAAATAGGCTGATAAAGGAAAAAAACTTTTTGACCGGGGGTGCAGTAAAAAAATTCTGGCGCGGCTTTAAATCGGTAGGCCGCAAAGCGGGTAAACTTGCGCCCTTACTTTTGTTAGCCAATGTTGCCTTCAGTGCCACTGAATTATATTACGCAGAAAATGAAATCCAACGCCTTATTTTTACCTACCAGCTTATCTTCGATGTTGTGGATTTGACGTTACAAATCGTCATTTATGTTTCTCTGACTACCGCCAAATCCGGAGCCGTATGGATGTATCCGGTCGCGGCTGTTGCCATTCTTTTAGCTATTGCGTTGGATCAGATGCGCGATTACATCTTGGATGAACTCCAGAAAAAATATAACAATATAGAAAAAATGAAAGCCTGCGGCCGCTATTTTAATAGCATGAGGGAAGGTTGGATAAAAGGAGGGTTTTCTTTTAATGACGGTGTATGGATGCCTTACCATGGGGTAGTGATAAAAAAAATAGATTTAATAAATGGCTTTGTTGAATTCGATAATTTTGGTCAGCAAATGCGTAAAATGAATAGCATAAAAACGCCCGCCTTTGCTGAGCAAGATGAACAAGCTTATATTAATTTGCGTGAACGCTGTGGTATTGGTATCAAACAAACGATTACTGATTTTTCTCATGACGCGGCGAGGATCACCTTAGTATTACCGACCGCCGCACGAGCAAAAATAAACCCTCAATACAGTTTTATTTCTTTTTACCGTGACATCAGTAATGGTGTTGAATGTGAAGCGATGAATTTTTTTTCTCAGCAAGAAAATTCTTATTTTATCTTTAAACATATTTCCTCTGAATTTAATCGATTGGATAGGATGGGTTTACGATCGCTTTATCTTAGGCCAGATATCGGTCAATTTCTTACTGAGCTGAATTTTAATTATCATAACCAAATAAAAACGAATATTGATGTTCACTTAGGTAATAAAACTTATCATTTGATTGCGCCAGGTTTTGATAAAAATCAACCGACGGATGATTCGCTTTATAAAAAACATTTACATTATCATCTTCACAGTCCTCACACAGGGAAAGCCACCATTATATTATTTATCAATCGAGCACAAGCAGAAATAACCATAGAATGTACTAACGAACAGGTCGATTGGATTATTGATGCAAGTCATATTGATTTACCGCCACAGGCTTATGTAAATAAAACGCTGATCGAGGAAAGCATAGCGAATTTAACGTTACAGGGTGATAATGATATCCATTTTTTTCTAACCGGTAGTATTAACGAAACCATAACAATTAAAATTAAATATTTGGTCAGTACTCGCTTCATTATACAATTGCCGGAAGGCATTTATAAAATTAATTATGACACAACCCCCTTCTCTTTCATTCCTTACCATCTCAATGCCATTGAATTAGAAAAAATAAATAAAATTAATGACAGAAAGCCAGAAACAATAAGAGATTATCTTATTCATCACACAAAAGAAATAAAAGACATCATCCCTTATATTCCAATAGATAATTTCATTCTTGATAATAAAGAAATGGATCGTTTATTTTATCAATTACGAGAAGAGCAATGTCTTTACACTGCCAATGATACCAGCACATTGTTTACTTCGGATGTGATACGCAGTCATACTCGGTTGTTATTTAATAATCAATTTTTTGCTTGGTACCAAGGCGATCTGAGTGTCAATTTAAATAATATAACCTACAGCTATAAAAATGTTATTTGGGTCTCGCAGGCAGAGGCAAAAAAATATGAATTTGGAAAAATAAATACCGAGCAGGAAAAAAGAAAGCTACTTTATATCTATATACCTATCAGCCATTTGCCGAGTATGGAAGGAGATGAATCTTATCATTCTCCCTCCCTTATTATTAAAACAGAAATATTAGCCCAAGCGATTTTATTTCAGCAAGAATATCACTATCAATCGGAGAGGAGCGGTATACAACAAAAAGGTTTATTTACTTATTTGATTGATACCTCTGTCACTGCATCCAAAGAACAATTTAAAATAATAGAAGTGAATTTACCTTTGCATTATATTCTAGATACAGAAATCGCCAAACAGACTTCCCTCAATAAAATCGGCATGTTTATGCAGGGGAAAAGCGGCAAAAACATGAGAGATATCGGATTGAAAATTGATCCGCTAGCACCCAGCGGAAAAAATGTTGCTAAAATTACTTTCCCACAAACCACGACGTCTTTATTGACAGGTAGATACCGACTGTTATGGCCACTGGCTAATAGTTTTGATGGAATAACCGGTATTATTTTTCCCAATATTATTGAACAGATCCAAGGGGAAGAAATTATTAATCACCCCGATTACCTGACGCATCTTGCAGCTGCTATTAAAGGCACTCGCGCCGATAATCACATTTTTTTCTGGAGTATCTTAAAAAATAATAATCAATTACATGCACTCTACATTCAAAAAGGTTATGCCGTAGCAACAGAAATTAATTTAACCGAGTTCGGGATAGAAAAAAACGATGTAAAAGGCATTACTCATAGTTACCGTGGCGTGCGTATTAATACTAAAAAAAATTACATTTATCACCTTGGTGCCGATCAAACACTCAGCTTACAAGGCTTAGAAATAAGGGGTAATGGGAAGCAAGAAAATTGGGCAGCGTCTTTAATGAATAAAGTTGAACAGATTAAATCACGACAATTTGTTAAATCAATTACCCTCGCCCCTGTTGTTGCCATAACCGGTTTATTACATAGCCAACCAAAATTATGGAAATTACCGGCCTGGTTTGATCATATTAATCAGCGGCTTTTTATCACACAAGAAGATAATAACCAACAGTTAAGTTGTTTAGGAACGGCCAATGATGGCAGGGGCGCTTGGATATTAGATAGTCAAGATAAAAAAAATCAAGGAATTTACTATTTATCTAACATAGTGATTAATCAAGTGCCACTATTTTTTATGGATCATGTTTTATTAAAAACAGCACAGATACCTAAATTACAGTTACTCCCCATCCATTTATTGGCAAATGGTGATAGCATTATCAATGCTCATTTATCGATAAATAGAAATATACAAATTGAGACAACCATAGGGCTGCTTATTGATATCAATAAGCAACAAAATGAATTTCAAATGGTTTTATTGTCTGTCAACGAAAAATTCACCCAAAAATATTTTGATCAATCAACAAAAAAATTAGATTTTAATAAAATTAAAATAGCGCTCGACGCTTTTAAAAAAAATTATATCTATCCGGAAATAATAAAATTGGCGATCAACAATAAAATATTGGCTTGGTATCATGCGCAGAGTGAAAATTTATTTGTTTTAGATAGTCATTATAGTTCCAGTGATTACCGATATCTTGGTTTCTCTGCCAAGTCAGAACCCGGGGAGATAGAACAGCCAGCGATTTATTTTATTTCACAAAATAAAAACCCTCGAAAAATATTAAAAATTTCGGGTGAAAATAATCATACAGAAATAATAAATAGTACGATAGATTACCAACGTAAAAATAATTTGTTAATTTTAAATGGCGACGCGACTGAAAATTTTGATGACTGTATTTATATTGAAGACGTCAACGTATTAATAGCAACAACAATAGCCCAATCACCCGATCAATCTTTGCTAATTAATATCGCGTTATTGCATTATCCAGTGATTCATTTCTCTCATGCTGGCCAAGGAATGTTAATTTGCCAAATACCGAATATCGCTATCGACAGGTTATCCCATCAAACTGAAATCAGCACAATAGCCTCTCCTATCATTGCTAGAAAAAATGAGCATATGTTTATTTTTACCGATAATAAATTATTAATTATTGAAGATGCTTTTGATACCAATAAAAATATTTTTCATGCTCGATTGACTATTTCTTACAACAATAACAGTCTATCTGTTGATCATTTAGCCACACACTACATGAATAAATTTCCGCAAGCAAAAAAAGAAACATACGGGAAAATACCACTGCTTAATTTATATCATCCAACCTAATAAAAAAATGGTAAATAACATGACCTATTCAGAACTCGAAAAAAAGATAAATGACTTTCTCGAAAAAAATCTCATTATATTAACTAAACCCAGTGAAGAGGAATTGGCTTCTGCCCTAATGGAATATCTCGCCAGCAGTAAAAAAAATGTGGTGCAGCAAAAAGAAACAGAAAATAAAAATCAAAATATTCCGATGACAAAGCAAGTAGGCGACCCCCTCTCGCCAAAAGCGGAAATGGAAGCGCTAACTAGCATCTTATATTGGATAGAGAAATGTAATTACTATCCCTTTTATCAAAGTCATTTGCTTAAAGCTATCCAGCAGCGCGTGGCCATATTATCAGAGCCAGTGCCGCAGGAAATCCATTTTATGTTTGTAGGAAAATTAGAAGCGATTCAAATAGACTATATCAAATTATGGGTACAGCATAATTGCAAAGAATATAAAATCAATATATGGCGCGATGCTACCACATTGCTAGCCGGAGAACTTTGTGGACGTTTAGAAGAAGCAGCAATTAGACATTCATTAAATGCGGAATACCGAAGTAACGAAGCATTTAAAACACAGCTGATCAATTGGCAAGATATGGCATATAAAGAAATCACCAGAACCATGTCGCAATATGACGCCAACCAGCCTGGTAATAAAAAATTTTCTTTTGATCAGGCGGTGATCCTATTTTTAGAAGCCAACGGACTGGCAAAACCAAGAGAACTTGCCAAGATCCGTGAAGCCAACGCCGCCAGTTTTTACTCTGATCTAGAAAAATTGCGCCAAGGTGTAAATTCGCCTAATAACATCAATCTGCTTGATTTTAACCTCATGCAGGATCTTCCCGATTATCAACTGTATATTAAAGAACTCACCTCAAGAGGTAATTTAATCGCCGCTACTGATATTAGTCGCTTATTAATATTAGAAAAGCATGGAGGAATTTATCTTGATAACGATTTATTACCCAATTTGCATAACATGCTGCTCTTTCGGCTAAGTAAAATAAATACGACCAGGCAATATAACCAAGAAATTATCATGAGGATTGTTTTAGATGAGCTGGCCTCCCGTGGTGAAATGCCGGCGCGGCAGGCCATTATTGCCAGTAAAAACCGTGGCGGTTATCTTGATCAATTACAAGATATCGACGTTCTGGATGTACAACGGATCAGAGAGGCTGTGATCATTACTCTAGATCGGGGACAACCGCTATTCGCCTCACTGAGCAAATTCACCGTCGATCCTTATTTTCAATATAATTATGCTGATAGCAATAACAAAGCCATTATAGCAGCGCCTTACAGTCGTTTTATTGATCAAGTCTTGACGCATCTGCGGCAAATTCATGCAGTGATTGCCAGGCATAATATTGATGGGTTGAATCCCAGTCAGCCTATTCCACGTACAATAAGCAGTGACATTGCCCAAGATTTGCAAACCAACAGGCTGCTACTCGGTGATAACGCTTCTTTATTATCTTATCGTTCCGAAGGGATCGTTACCGCTCGTATCCCTGGTACCCGTGAGATTGGCGGTGTTACCGCTTACAAGCACGCTTATGCTGCAATGTTAGAGGATATCGGTGTGCTACCGGTGCCTGATAGGGATCTAAGATCATCATTACATAAAATTTTATCTCCTATCACGCCGGCTTTTTTTGCTACTGAAGAAGCTTATCTTTCATGTTTACGAGGGCCAGGTTTAAAATTGCCGCACGATGTCTTCCCGCAGTACAGTCATTACGACAGTCAATATATTATACAACTGCAAGACGATGCCTCAGTGAATCCAATGGCACGCTATCTTTACAATAAAAACCGTAGTCGTACCGCCCACTATTGTTATCAACAAACCAGTGATGAGTTAATAGCGGTGAACATTGCGCCCAGTTTTGAATTTAACGGCCGTACCCGCATTATTCTGATAGGCCACGGCCGCTTTATGCAGGCATTGGGCGGTAAAAGAATAGTGAGTTTGCTGATCAATAAAGGCTTATTGAAAAAAACAGCCAATGGATTATTTTCAACAGTAGAGCGTGTATCAATAGCCGCCTGTTACATCACGGAAGCGGCTCCCGCGGGCGTTTCGAGAACGCGCTTACCGACAAAACCGATTATCGATATCCCACCAGGCGCATTCATAGACGATCTTTATCGCGCTTTTTCCACAGCAACAATACCGGTCGGCAGCATTAGTGTGCGTGAAAAGTTAGTCGCCGTTGATGTGTTAGGTCGTAAATGGTCAGGCGAGCCTATCAACCCTAATGCCCCTCAAAGTAAATGGCAAATTAATTGGGTATTAGTAAAAGAAAGCGATAAAAAACTTATTTTTACCCAACAAGAGGATGGCGCTATTGTTAGCGAACGGATCTCAAGGGTGGAAAAAAGTCCGATGCGCAGCAGACGACTGCGTACCTCTTACTTGGGACGATTTGGTGTCGATCACCTGATGCAAGTTACCGCTGGACAGACAACAAGACTGAATGGATATGTGGACGAAACAACGGCTATCCATATTACAGAGGAGCTAAAAAAAGGCGCGGTTTTATTGGCGGCCGATAGCATGGCATTGATCGCAGGAATGAGTGAACATTACCCGCGTTATAACATTATTATTAATGGGGATGAGCCTAATATGGCCGCCTTACAGCAAGCTTTGTGGCAAACTCAAAATCATGATGATTACAAAACCTGGTTAACGGGATTGAAACTGGCGGGGGGAGAAAAAATATTAACTGCCCGGATAAAAAAAATGTTTACCGATCCGCAAGCCGCTTTTAAGCGCCTCAAACAACGCTATTTGTGTGATGAATTTGATTTATTCTGTCTTGATCTTAGTGATCCCAATACCGCCGGCATTATTGAACGCGATAGGCGTAAGAAAGCGCCTATTACGAGTATTTATTTGGGGAAAATCGAAGAATTATTGGATAGCACCACTCAGCAAAGCATGCAACTTGACGATGAATTAGCAACCCATCAAGAAAAAATACGACACACCGTCGATAAAATCAACAGTACACTCAGCCGTTTAAGTGGTAATAATGACCATACGCCCCTTTATTATTATTCAAAAATAACCAATAAATCGGTAAAAAGTAGCGTTGGGAATAGCAAATTAGCAGAAAAATACACTAAAAAGCGCTACCTTATCCAAACACGAGCCTATCATAACGCAACACCTACCTCTTTGAGTCGTTCCATCAGTATGCCGATAACACTATGCGACACCTTTAGCCAGGCGAGCCAAGAATTACTGGTATCCAATCACTTACCTGCTGATCAATGCATGCCACTATTATTAGCCATGACTTACGATATAAATAACAAAAATTATAATATTAATTATTTACATAATAATGTTATGCAAGAACAAACACTGACAACCCGTAACGATGAATTTGCTGAAATGAAACGTTTTTTAGAACAACAGCATGAAATCTTACATCAGCATTACAATGTCGCTAATGGATGTCTTTACCCCTCTCAAGGTTATAGCAATAAATTTTTTGGTTATACCGAAGCGGTAGGCATGGGTGTCAATGCCGTGTTTGCAATTATGGCGATACAAAGTTGGTTGCGAAATGACAGCACAGTGCCAGGCAATACGCAGCTGGCTCAAATATTACAACTTCATACTTATCTGGCGATGACACAGGTAACTTTTAATACTAGTCACGATATGGCCTTACTACAGGCAGCATTAAGAAAAGGCAATATTGGCCTGACACGCTTGTTTCAATTTATAGCAACACCGGTAGGATTAGCATTAACCCTCTCTGATGTCGCTCTCAGCGCTATTGAATTGAGTAAAGCTGAAAACGAAGGGCAACGTATTCTCGCGACCACTCAGCTCAGTTTTTCAGTCATTGGCCTCTCTTTATTTGTCGGTAGTCTGGTTGCCTGTTTGCTCGGCAGCACGCTATTGGTTAGCGGATTATTTATCCTTGGTATCACGCTGGCCGTGACGGGGTACATCATACAAAGCACAGTAGTGGAAAACCTGAATAAACTCGATAAAGCCAAAATTATTGCTAACTATTTCACCAGTATGCTAAAGGGGTGGCGACAGGCGGGTTTTACCCTAAACCAAGGAATATTAGTCCCTTGCCAAGGGGCGGTGATCACACAAGTCGATCTGCAAAATGCAACCTCTCTTGCTGTGGTGTTTGATGCCAAAGGACAACGGATAAAAAGGAGGAGAGCACAAGGAAGATCGCCCAGTGACTATATCAATCTATACCAGCTGCGTCAGATAGTAACCACTCGCCGTACCCTCGCTCTGCCGGTTAATGCAGCAGGAATGAAAACGCTAGTATTACCGACACAACCTCGTGCGCGGATTAATCCTATCATGAATGAAAAATTCAGTTTTTCATTGCAAAATAATAATGGTAGCGAATTTCAAGCAATGCACTTTTTCAGCAGAAAAGATGCGGATTTTCCATTTATGATATATCCCGCCGCGCTTTCTCGGGTACCTTATTTTTCAGTTCCTAGTGAACTTCAATTGCATTATTTTCATACCAAAATCGATATTTTATTAGGTAATCAGCATTATTACTTGATTGCCCCAGGGGTAGATGAAGGATCACCAGAAAACCCGCTAATCAACCCACCGATATACAGTGAACATCTCCATTATCATTTTCATGCTCCGCGACAAAAAGCGGCGTGGGTGGTTTTGGTGTTGAATCGCGCCCAAGCCAACATGACCATCGATTGTGTTAACGATCAAGTCAATTGGCTAATTGATGTTAGCCATATTAATGATATTGAAATGACATCTAGTCACAGTACCGAATTCCCTGCTGGCCATCTATTGAAATTTTTTTGTCGTACACCGACAACGGCAGGCGAATACATGACAGAAGTCATCACCACCATTAGTGTTAAAAATAGTGAAGAAACGAAAATCACACTGAACCTACCGCAGGGAGCCATTGAGTGGAAACCACAGCAAACGCTTTTTTGTCGTATTAATTTTACTGAGTTGAACATCAGCTCAAACCAACAAGAAAGTATTGACGAAGCAAGCGTATTGATAGCAATACAAAACTATTTGCGACAACAGCGCACTCATCACCGTTATGCTATTAACAGGGTTCGCCTCGATAACTATAGGCAACAAGGGGAGCGACATATCGGCAATGCAGCCAATGAACTTGAAAATATTAACGACTATTTTTACCCACTCAGCCAACCTGCATTACTCTATACGGCAAATAATGACCAGACTATTTTCAACGATAGTAGCCAACGCAGTAATGTTGTATTGATTTTCCATAACCAAACTTCTGCTTGGTATCGTGGCGATCTTGCTATTACATTCCAACGGGCTAATGGTCAACCTGAGCCGACGATCTACAAAAACATTTTTTGGATGTCAGATATTCAAACGAAAAAGTTACGACATTTGTATTTACCTGCCATTCATTTACCGGTTACCACGCAGCGTACAGCAAGCATGATAGGCCGCCCTGCCCCAGTCACCTCAGAAATCGTCCAAACCCATGTATTAAGCAAAGGCATTTTATTTCAGCAAAACTACACCTATTATCTTGCCGATATTGATGGAGAAAACAATATAAGTCGGCAGATCCAGCTTATCTATATGATTGATACTCAATCTACGAGAGGAAGTCTGGCATTGCTTGAAGCGCGGGGGTTACCGCAAGATGTGATGACTAAGTTAATTAACGAGGGTAATTTAACCGCGCTCGATCATTTTATGACGCAACAAGCATCAGCCTCATCTGCGGGTGCACAGTTTTCTTCAATAAGATCGACTCATGCCAATATTGCTCAGCTGATTTTGCCACAGACGACCACGACGATATCCATAGGTAACAATAGGCTAATATGGCCGCTGGCTAATAGCCTAGATGGCGTGATGGGCAACGTCATTGCCAACATTGATAGCCAAATTTTGAATAATACGCAATATTTTGTCACCTTGGTCAGTGCGATTAAGGGAGAGGATATACCCACAGCCCTTGAAGTTGCCGCTAGGCGGCCAGGGCGTGAGACCGATGAGCGTAGACAACTACGTGATTCGGCGAATGCCCGCAGCCAACAACGCGGCAGCTTCAAAGGCGAAGGGTATATAGAAGATAATCACTACTTTTGGAGTGTGACAGAGCCTGATGTCAACGCTACTTTAGATTGACCACTTTTTGCTACTTTAAAATGTCCAGTTTTTGCTAATTTTCCTGTTGGGTTTCTATTCCAGGCGCCTGGATAATATCAGTCGTTTTTATAGGCAACATGCCTGCTTTGCGTTTATTTTTGAGTCGATAGCTTTCTCCTTTAATATTCAATGTGGTTGAATGATGTAAAAGCCTGTCTAAAATCGCAGTTGCTAAAATGTGATCACCGAATACGTCCCCCCAATCAGTAAAACTTTTATTTGATGTGAGAATGATGCTCGCCTTTTCATAACGACGGCTCAATAACCTGAAAAATAGGCTAGCTTCTTCGCGATTCATCGGTAAATACCCGATTTCATCCAGTATTAATACCCTGGCATAGCACAGTTGCTGAAGTTGGCGTTCCAGACGGTTTTCTTGCTTTGCCTTCATTAAGGTACAGCAGAGTCTATCCAGAGGCATAAACAATACCCGATGCCCAGCTGTAGCTGCCTTGACAGCCAGCGCTATCGCCAAATGCGTTTTCCCTACCCCAGGTGGGCCTAACAAAATGACGTTTTCATGATGTTCGACAAACCTCAGCCCCGCCAGCTCGCGGATAATTTTCCTGTCTATACTTGGTTGGAAAGTAAAGTCAAATTGCTCCAAGGTTTTTATCCACGGCAAACGTGCTTGTTTTAACCGCGATTCCAAGCCTTTTTGGTGACGCCCGTTCCATTCCTGGGCTAATGCCTGCTGGAGAAATTCACGGTAGTTCAGTGCTTTCTTGGTGGCTTCTTCACATAAACTCTCCAACGCATCGCCCAGGTAATCCATTTTTAACCGTATCAACAAGTTTTCCATTTCCATCAGAGTAGCTCCTCATACACACTGAGCGAACGAGACGCTACTCGATTGACCTGTTGCCAAAGGGCTTGATGATGTTCTGGCACCTTTTGCCAGCCCTGCGTTACCTCCTGCAAGAGATGCGTCGCGAGCAGTTGCTCATCGCCGTAAATACGTAGCGTATTATCTAAACCGATACGAATATTAACCGCACGACCACACCAGAATGAAGGCACGCTATAGCGATTACCTCTGACATCGATATAGCTGTCCCATGCCACTTGTCGTAGGTCGAAGTAGCTGGTATCGAAATCAGTCGCAGGGAGTGGCATCAAGGCTATTTTTTCCTCAGCAAAACGATTTTCCGGTGTCTGCTTGAATTGACGAAGATGACGCTGGTCTGCCACTTTCGCCAGCCACATCGCTAGCAGTTGATTAACATGAGCGAAACTCTCAAACTGACGGTAGCGAGTGAAAAAATTGTGTTTAACATAGCCCACCATCCGTTCGGTTTTGCCTTTCGTTTGCGGTCGATAAGGCTTACAGGCGCGAGGGCTAAACCCATAGTGATTAGCCAGTTGCAGGAAGCCCGCATTGAACTCGATGTGGCCATTTTGTCCATGTTTGATAACAGCGGCTTTTTGGTTATCTACCAAGACATTTTTTACGCTGCCACCGAAGTAATTGAAGCTGCGAACCAGCGATTCATACGTGTGCTCAGCATCTTGCTTAGGGGCAGCAAAGACATGAAAGCGACGCGAAAAACCGAGCGTATTAACGGCAAAATTAACCGTACAGGCAGAGCCTGCCACCTCAACGATGATTTCTCCCCAATCGTGTTGAAGTTGATAACCGGGGAGGGTTTCAAAGCGTACCGTGTTTTTCGAGGCCCTGAGCGGACGTTTGGGATGTATATAACGTCGGAGCATCGCACTCCCACCCCGGTAGCCTTTTTCACGGATTTCCTCAAAAATAACCGCCGCATTCCAAACCTGTTCACTCAACCTTGAATCGATGTAGTCTTTAAAGGGCTCGAGTTTAGCAACCTGTTTTTTACCGCGTTTTGCTGTTGGCGGCGCAGGATAGCTAATGTGCCGTCTCACCGTTTTTTCTGAACACCCTATCTGATGGGCAATATCAACAATAAATGCCCCCTGTTGATGGCGTTGTTTTATCATGTAGTGGTCCTCTCTTCTTAGCATGCTTATTTCCCTCATGGCTTTGTCACCACAAAGGAAACTGCATTCTGGCTTGAGTGGACAAATTAAATTAGCAATTTACGGTCTTTTATCATTAGCGCTGACACTACAGAAAAAGCGTCATCTTCCTCAATCGCTGCAATTCCTCTTTCCTTCGGGCAGAAGAAGTAGGAGACCCATTTTGATTTTCTGTAAGAATTGTTGTTTTCTGTGCTGTTGTCTCTTTTTCAGGGCATCTGACTACGAGTATTTGGGATATCCTGGGTTGAGGTACCATACGAGCTGTACAACCATTAGGGAGCCAATCAGAAGAAAGCCCCCAATCAGGAGAGGCTAAAACAGGCACCGGTAATAATATAACCGGTAATATTCTGAAGAAAATTTTTATTGTCTGAATAGTGATTACCACCATGGCCACACCTTCCGCATTTTTGCTTTGAATTCCTCTTCGTGTTTTTGCATAGAAGAAGATGGGTTTTCTCCATGGAAGGAGGTTGCTTGCTGTTCAATAATTTTTTGTTGCTTACACACGGGGATGAGACCCACAAAAGTCATCTCCCACGTAGTGGCGTTACAAATAGAAGAAGCCCAAGCCGGTGTGAGTAATGCTAATAATATAACGAATAAACTATTCAAGCAGGTTCTTATTTTTTTCATCTGCCCACCTCCTGTTTTCCGGTTAGCCTCATTTAATCGGTACTGGTTTTTGATCTCTTATTTAGCATAGTCACCAGAAAAGCAATTTTCCCTTTCAATTTTTATTACCTGTTTATTGTTTAACGTTATTGACAGCCTTTTATTTTAATGGCTACGCATCGCGCGGCCTTTTCACCTTTTAGCGCCTCCCCCTGCCCATCAGTGTTCAATTCTTTTATCCACGAGAGGGTAAACGGGGGACGGCGCTATTTTTCATCTTCCCTTTCCCACTTAAGAGACGAGACTAACCATGGACAAACTGACCACAGGCGCGACCTATGCGGCGTGCGCCGGGAGTATTTTTAATGGTTTGCTGAGCAGCGATAGCTCAGAACAATGGAATGCCATTGGTGTGCTGGCGGGCGTCTCGTTGGCGGTACTCACCTATCTGACGAATTTGTATTTCAAGATTAAAGAAGACCGACGTAAGAGCAGGGCAGGAAAATGAGCACGCTAAGCAAACCCCTGCTGGGACTGATTTTGGCAGGAGCAACAACAACCGCCATCCTGACGCAATTTTTGCAGGAAAAAGAAGGCAATCGGCTAACGGCGTATCGCGATGGCGCACATGTTTGGACGATTTGCCGCGGGGCGACACGGGTCGATGGCCAGCCGGTGAAGCCCGGCATGATACTCAGTCGCGAGCAGTGTGAGCAAGTTAACCAATTTGAAGTGGATAAGGCGATTGCTTGGGTAGAGCGTCATATCAAGCTGCCGTTAACCGAGGCGCAGAAAGCCGGTATTGCTTCGTTTTGTCCTTATAACCTTGGCGCGAGTAAATGCACGGCGTCCACTTTCTATCGCAAACTCAATGCCGGTGACTATCAAGGCGCCTGTGCAGAAATCAAGCGCTGGATTTTCGATGGCGGTAAAGATTGTCGCCTTCGTGCCAATAATTGTGCGGGTCAAGTGATAAGACGCGCGCAGGAAAGTGAGCTGACCTGTTGGGGGAGGGATGTTTAATCGATTATTTTTTATCCTGTTGAGTCTCATTCTGCTCGTGAGTCTCACGGCTATTTATTATCACGCTGAATCAGCAAAAAAAGACAATGCCATTAAAGCACTACTCCATGAACGCGATAATGCGTGGATGACGATGGAAAGCATGAAAAAGCAGCATCAGCAGCTCGCTGTACTCGATAGCCAACACATGCAGGAACTCAATGATGCCAACAGACAAATTGCGGCGCTTGAACGTGCTGTTCATACTGGCCAGCGTCGGTTGCAGTTCGCTGCCCGATGTGAAAAATTGCCCCACACCGCCGCCTCCGCCCGCCTGGATGATGTTGCCGGTGCCCGACTTGACGATACCGCTGTCCACGCTTATTTCCGTCTCCGAAACGGAATTGAAATAGTCACCCAGCAAATCAAGGGATTACAGGACTACATTACCCAAGTCTGTTTGGCGCAATAAACCCTCGAAAAGATAAGATAAGTAGATACAGCATGCGCATTTGAAATGCGACCCTTTAGAACGATGCAACAAAATGGCATCACCTCTATTAATTAATACGTAATCAATTACTCACTTCGGTGGGTTTTTTTATGCTTGTGCTTCACACGCGCATTAATACCAAGAACCTTTTCAGGAATGAATCCTTGAGGAAGCCAGTAGTGGTAGGCGTATCCTCTTGGGCTGGTATTTCTGTGTGATAAGGGTTCATTGCTGAACAGGAACAACGTAATGAAATATCCAACCGTTGTCATTGAAAATGCTTATGTTCGCAGTAATGAAAATGGAATGTACAATCTCAATGACCTACATCGAGCGGCACTTCAGGCTGGGCTTGCTAAAAAATGGCAAGTTCCGAGTCAGTTTAGAAAAAGCGACGGAATTGAAAAATATATTGATGAAGCCGTGAGAATGCTAAATTGCACTCTGGATAAAAATCATATACTTATCATTAAAAATGGCGGTAAAAACAGTGGAATATGGGCACATGAGCTGATTACTCTTCGCTATGCAGCATGGTTATCACCGGCTTTTGAGTTCAAGGTTTATCAAACTTTCCGTGAGGTCGTCATGCGCGGCATGAATGTGATGAATCGCATTAACCGTCTTGATCATGTGATTCATGGTGAGGAGAAAACTATCAGTGATTGTGCACGAAAAATGCGTCAGTGGGGGATCGGTGGGAGAAAGGCCGTGTTGCAGACGACGAGACAAAGAATGATAGAAGAAGCGCAGTTATTGATACCTGGTTTAGCATCATGAAATGCAAATCAGCAGAAAAATAGCGGATTTCAAATCCGACCCTTGGGAGCCTTCGTCATTTTCGGAGGTGAAATCCATAGCTTAGATGGAGATAAGTCATCTTCATTATGAAGACAACTGCTCGCTTTTATGTTGAAGAGACGGATTGCATTGATAATAGATTGAGCTGCTACCAAAGTGCGAAAATACACTTTGAAATAAAATCAGTGGGTTATGTTAAATGGTTTCTAGCGCCTCTTTTAAACCTGCGCATTAGCATTTAAGGGGCACAATTTTGTACTCACTGATTTTATTGATAAAAATGGTGCTATTTTACCAATGAATAAAAGGGGGAATTTTTACACTATTTACCCTTATGATTTTATTGGTCATTTTCAGAAGGCAAAATCCCCCCGTTAGCACTGTGTCACTCCCTTTCTTCATGTTCATTTTTTTCACTTTTATCGACATAACGACAGAACATGTCGATCACATCAACACAGGAGCCACCATGGCAACACCGGACTGGGAGGCCATCGAAGCGGCGTATCGCGCGGGGTCGTTGTCCATTCGCGCTATCGGCAAACGCTATCACGTCAGTGACACCGCTATCCGCAAAAAAGCGATCCAACGCCATTGGTTGCGTGACCTGACGGATAAAGTGAAGACAGCCACCCACATTCAGCTGGTTCGCAAAGGGGGTTTGCACGCTCCCACCGTGCGAACGGAGACCGACATTATCCACGCCGCGGCGGATGAAGCGGCTTCTGTCGTTTTGTCTCATCGGATTGATTTAGCCGGCTGGCGGCAAATTGCGGCTAACCTCAAAGGCTTCCTTATGGACACGGTTATCACCGAAGACAATCATACCGCGCTGGCTCGCACCTTTAGCGCCGGGGTGGAGGCGCAGCTGAAACTGATTAAGGGCGAGCGCGAGGCATATAATTTAAACCACGAGGCCACCCCTGGCACGGATAACGCGCTGGCGCAATGGATGAAAGAGCTTGCGGAAGGGGATGCACATGGCAATCGACCCCGGTCTGAAAACAAAATTAGCGGATCGGCTGTGGCGTCTTAACCACCTGTACTCCATTACCGATAAACAAGGCGGCAAAATCCGCTTTACCATGACCGCCCCGCAGCGTGACTATTTCACTGGCATGCATACCCGCAATATCATTTTGAAAGCCCGCCAGCTGGGCTTTACCACCTTGGTCTGTTTGATTCAGCTGGATGCCGCGCTGTTTGAATCAGCCAAATGTGCCTTAATTGCGCATACCTTAAACGATGCTAAACGGTTGTTTCGCGAGAAGGTAAAATACGCCTACGATAATCTGCCGACACTGTTAAAGCAGGCCAATCCAGCGCGCAATGATTCGGCAGGGGAATTGGTGTTTAGCAACGGCGGCTCACTGTACATCAGCACCTCTTTTCGCGGCGGCACCTTGCGTTATTTGCATATTTCTGAATTCGGTAAGATTTGCGCCGCGTTTCCCGAAAAAGCCCGTGAAATTGTCACCGGCGCCTTTGAAGCGGTGGCGACCAAAGGGGTTGTCACCATTGAATCGACTGCCGAGGGGCGGACAGGGTATTTTTTCGATTACTGTCAAACGGCAGAAAAAACCTTACTTAGCAACCGCCCCTTAGGGCAGTTGGATTGGAAATTCTTCTTTTTCCCTTGGTGGAAAAACCCGCAGTATGCCTTGCCGTTGCGTCGTCCGCTGCCGCGGCGTTTACAGGCTTATTTTAGCGATTTTCAGGCCAAGAACAGGATTACCCTGACAGAGGAACAACAAGCCTGGTATCACGCCAAAGCATCGACCCTGGGTGAGGACATGATGCGCGAATACCCGTCAATCCCCGCGGAAGCTTTTCAGCAATCGATTGAAGGCGCCTATTATACTCATCAGTTTCGTTATCTCTATGAACATCAGCGCATTGGTACCTTACCGGCTAACCCGCACCTGCCGGTGCACACCTTTTGGGATTTAGGCGTGGGTGATGCCACGGTGATTTGGTTTGTGCGGGAGGTCGGCAGTGAATTTCACCTGATCGACTATTACCAAAACAGCGGTGAAGGCTTGCGGCATTACCTGCAGGTGCTGAAAGCACGGGCGTATCCGTATGGCGAACACTGGGCACCGCACGATATTGAGCACCGCGAATTTTCCGGAGACGGCAAAACCCGTCGGCAACGGGCTTATGAAGGCTATGTGCTCGACGGTGACATTTACCGCCTCAATTTTAAAGTGGTGCCGCGACTGAGTATCGATGAAGGCATTGAATCGGTACGGGAAATCCTGCCGCGCTGTGCCTTTGATAGCGTGACTTGTGAACAGGGGCTGAGTCACCTGGAGCGTTACCGCAAGGCCTGGGATAACCAGCATGGCTGCTGGAAAGACAAGCCCTTGCACGATGCCAGCTCCCATGCCGCCGATGCCTTTCGCTATTTTGCTGTCGCCAAACAGAATTGCCGTCTACGCCGCGGGCAGGTGACACCCTTAAGACTGTAAATCAGGGATGCAGGTTTAACCTCAATGATTTTTTGCCTGGGCAGTGAAGGGGACACCTAATGCATCCATGACTTTACGCACTGTCAGAAAATGTGGATTGGCGCCAGGTTTAAATGCTTTGTACAAATTTTGACGACTTAAGCCGGTTTTCTTGGCAATGTGACCCATTCCGCGTGCCCGAGCCACGTCAGCCAGCGCACTCAGAAAAACGTCTGGATCGGCGTCTTCGGCAGACAAAGCTAAATAGTGAGCGATGGTCTCATCATCATCGAGCAGTTCAGCGGGATCGAAATCATTTAATTCAATACGGGGCGTTTTATTCATTTTAGCGTACTCCGTTTAAGCGCTGCCCACAGGGCTTTAGCCTGGGTAATGTCGCGTTGCTGATTTTTTTTATCGCCCCCCAATAACAATACGTGGACGATGTCATCTTCACGTGCAAAGTAGATCCGATATCCAGGACCAAAATGAATTCTCATTTCGCTGACACCTTCTCCTACCGGGCGTACGTCGCCAATATTGCCCTGCGTAACACGTTTTAAGCGAGTAACGATGTGTGCCTTACCTTGGCTGTCTTTTAGACCTTTGTACCAAGTAATAAATTTATCGGTTCTTTTTAATCGGATCATCGGGTGATTGTCTTTCAAAAGAGACATTTTATCAAGAGTACGATGAACGAATAAAGGGTTATCGTGAACATGTGGAACACCATCATGCCAGATATTGCTAGACCCCATCTCGATTACAACAGCTTGCTGGCCGCCTGGGACATTAACGATGCCTTGATGGGTGGCACCTTATTTCTGCGGCAGCAGGGCGAGCGCTATTTACCGCGTTGGCCTCATGAAGATAAACAGCGCTACCAACAACGTCTCGCGGTAGCCACACTCCTGCCGGCTTACGAGGAAACGCTGAAAAATAACCTGGGGCGGGTATTTTCTGAGCCGACGCAATTAAGTGAGGCCACGCCCGCGGTGATAGTCGATTACTGCCACAATATGGATTTGCAGGGCAACCGGCTGGATGTGTGGGCACAGGCGTATTTTAGCCTGGCGCTGCAATACGGCGTGGCGCATGCGTTGGTTGATTATCCCCGCGTGGGGGCGCTGAAAACCCGTGCTGAGGAGAAAGCCCGCGGGGCTCGCCCCTATGCGGTGTTGATTAATCCGCGTCAGGTGATTGGCTGGCAATCGCGCCATTCCGAGGGTCAGTGTCAATTGACGGAACTGCGCATCAAAGAACAGATTGTGGTCGAGACTGCCCCCTATCACCCGCAGAAAATCGAACAAATTCGCAAATTGACCCCCGGGCGGGTTGAACTCTACCGTAAAATGACACAGGCCGACGGCGTGGAACGCTGGAGGCTGCATGATAGCTGGGTTACCTCCTGCCCGGTTATCCCGCTGGTCACGTTGTACAGCAAACGCACCGGGTTTATGTGCGGTGCCCCGCCGCTACTCAATCTGGCGTTACTCAATATCAAACATTTGTCAGCGCTAATGATAAAAGACCGTAAATTGCTAATTTAATTTGTCCACTCAAGCCAGAATGC